>JBHGAX010000345.1:0-9580 GCA_041946635.1 Methylomirabilales bacterium (SeqCode) | reverse complement strand
TTACGTTTCACGTTTTACGCACCACCCGTATGGCGATGACTTCAAGTGCTGGCACTCGAAACAACCGGCGCGCGTGGCCCATCGAGCGGGACGGCCTGGTCTTCATCCTGCCCACGGCGGCGGTGAGCCTGGCGCTGTTCCTGCTGCGCTACCCGGGCAGCGCGACGGCCGTGCTGCTGCTCGCGGGCTTCCTGGTCTTCTTCTTCCGGGACCCGGAGCGGGTGCTGCCCCAGGGGGAGCGGCTGATCCTCGCGCCGGCGGACGGGCGCGTGGTGGCGGTCAAGCCCTTCGAGGAGTGGCGCGGCGCGTTCGGCGAGCCGCTCACGCGCGTGAGCATCTTCCTCTCGGTGCTGGACGTGCACGTCATCCGGGCGCCCATCGCCGGCAAGGTGACGGAGGCCACCCACACGCCCGGGCGGTTCCGGGCCGCCTGGGGCGAGATCGCCTCCACGGAGAACGAGCAGACCCTGGTCCACTTCGCCGCCTCGGACGGCGACGTGTGGATCAAGCTGATCGCGGGGCTGATCGCGCGGCGCATCGTCTGCCGGGTGCAGCCCGGCCAGAAGGTGGAGGCCGGCCAGCGCATCGGCCTGATCCGCTTCGGCTCGCGCGTGGACTGCATCCTCCCCGCCACGGCCGAGCTCCGGGTGCGGCGCGGCCAGAGCGTGCGGGGCGGCGCGACGGTGCTGGGAGTGATTCCATGATGCTCCGGCTGGACGGCGGACACGAGCGCAAGAAGCTGCGGCGGCTCGTGCGCGAGCGCTGGGGCCGGTCGCGCGAGAAGCGGCTGGCCATGCGCCGCCGCATGCGGCGCGGCGTGTACCTGCTGCCCAGCATCCTGACGCTCGGCAACCTCTTCGGCGGCTTCTACGCGCTGGTGGCGGTCTACAACGACGAGTACGTGGTCGCGGCCGTCGCCATCCTCCTGGCCCTGGTGCTGGACGGGCTGGACGGGAGCGTGGCCCGCATGACGGGCGCCACCAGCGACATCGGGATCGAGCTGGACTCGCTGGCCGACCTCGTCTCGTTCGGCGTGGCGCCCGGCATCTTGATGTACGTCTTCACCCTCAAGCCCTTCGGCTGGCTGGGCGGGCTGGCGGCGTTCTGCTTCGCCGCCTGCGGCGCCTTCCGCCTGGCGCGGTTCAACGTGCAGACGCGCAGCCTGGACAAGCGCTACTTCGTCGGCCTGCCGATTCCTGCGGCGGCCGCCGTGGTGGCCACGTTCGTGCTGTTCATGAAGGAGACCCCGGCGGTGGTTGTGCTCGGGCGGGAGATCCTCCCGCCCCAGGCGACTGCCGCCGGGGTCCTGCTCGGGATGTACGGCCTTGGCTTCCTGATGGTGAGCAAGATCCGCTATCGGAGCGCCAAGGGGCTGGAGATGCGGAAGCGGCGGCCCACCACGATCCTGACCACCTTGCTGCTGGTCCTCCTCGTGGTGGCGTCCCATCCGATCCTGTTCCTGTTCCTGTTCTTCTTCGGCTATGCCTGGTCCGGCATCCTGCGTCTCCTGCCGGCCTGGCAGCGCCGTCATCCCGTGGAGATCCGCGACCAGCCGGCCTCGGGGGGCCGCTGAGCCGGCCGGCGCGAGGAGGGGAGACAAATGGCAGAGCGGATTTTGATCTTCGACACCACGCTCCGGGACGGCGAGCAGTCTCCGGGCTACAGCATGAACACCAAGGAGAAGGTGGAGATGGCCCGGCAGCTCGCGCGCCTGGGCGTGGACGTCATCGAGGCCGGCTTCCCCATCGCCTCGCAGGACGACTTCGAGGCGGTGCGGGCGGTGTCGGCCGCCCTGAAGGGCGGACCCGTCATCGCCGGCCTGTGCCGCGCCAAGGACCTGGACATCGACCGCGCCTGGGAGGCGCTCCGGGGGGCGGAGCGCCCGCGCATCCACACCTTCATCGCCACGTCCGAGATCCACATCAAGTACAAGCTGAAGTCCACGCAGGCCGAGGTGCTGGACGCCACGGTGGCCGCCGTGAAGCGGGCCAAGAACTACACCCCGGACGTGGAGTTCTCGGCGGAGGACGCGCACCGCACCGACCAGGACTTCCTCTGCCGGGTGATCGAGGCGGCCATCAAGGCGGGCGCCACCACCATCAACATCCCGGACACGGTCGGCTACGGGCTGCCCTGGGAATTCGGGGAGCGCATCCGGAACCTCATGCAGCGCGTGCCGGGCATCGAGCGGGTGGTGGTGAGCACCCACTGCCACAACGACCTGGGCCTGGCCGTGGCCAACTCCCTGGAGGGCGTGCGGGCCGGGGCGCGGCAGGTGGAGTGCACCATCAACGGCATCGGCGAGCGCGCGGGGAACGCGGCGCTGGAAGAGATCGTGATGGCGCTCCGCACCCGCCGCGACTTCCTGCACTTCGACACGGGCATCCGGACCGAGGAGCTGTACAAGACCTCCAAGCTGCTCCAGTCGGTCACGGGCGTGAGCGTGCAGCCGAACAAGGCCATCGTGGGGGCGAACGCGTTCTCCCACGAGGCGGGCATCCACCAGCACGGCGTGCTGCAGACCCCGCTCACCTACGAGATCATGACGCCGGAGTCCGTGGGCGTGCCCAAGAGCCGCCTGGTGCTCGGCAAGCACTCCGGGCGCCACGCCTTCAAGAACCGCCTGGAGGAGCTCGGCGTGACGCTCGCCGACGAGGAGCTGAACGACGCCTTCGTGCGCTTCAAGGCGCTCTGCGACCGGAAGAAGGAGGTCTTCGACGAGGACCTGCTCGCCCTGGTGGAGGACCAGCGCCTCAGCGCCGCGGACACCTACACGCTGGAGCACCTGCAGTTCACGAGCGGCACGAACCTCATCCCCACGGCGACGGTCCGCCTGAAGTCGAGCGCCGAGCTGTTCCAGGAGTCGGGCTGGGGCGACGGTCCGGTGGACGCCGCCTTCAAGGCCATCGACCAGATCACCAAGGTTCCGGGGAAGCTCCTGGAGTACCAGCTGCGCGCCGTGACCGAGGGCAAGGACGCGGTGGGCGACGTGAGCGTCACCGTGGAGATGGACGGCCAGCGCATCGTGGGCCGCGGCACCTCCACGGACGTGATCGAGGCCAGCGTCCGGGCCTACCTGAACGCCGTGAACAAGTACCTGGCGCGCCCCGCCGGCAAGTCGCCGGTGGCGGAGAAAGTCTGAGGACCCGATAGCCACAAAAAGGCACAAGAGGCACAAAGGGGTACCCGCCTGCGCTGTTCTTCCGTTTGTGCGTTTTGTGCCTTTTTGTGGCCGTGCTTTGAGAGGAGAGTGGACTGATGCGACGCGATGGCTACCACGTAGCGGTGGCAGGGGCGACGGGGGCGGTGGGCGAGGTGATGCTCCAGGTGCTGGAGCAGCGCAAGTTCCCGGTGCGGACGCTGACCCTCCTGGCATCGGAACGGTCCGTCGGCAAGCGCCTGACGTTCAATGGCGAGTCGGTTCCCGTGCAGCTCCTGACCACGTCGGCCTTCGCGGGTGTGGAGGTGGCCTTGTTCTCGGCGGGGGCCAGCCGGAGCAAGGAGTTCGGGCCGGCGGCGGCCGCGGCGGGCGCGGTGGTGGTGGACAACAGCTCGGCCTTCCGGATGGACGCGGACGTACCGCTGGTGGTGCCCGAGATCAACCCGGAGGCCATCGCCGAGTACACCAGGCGCCGGATCATCGCCAACCCGAACTGCACCACCATCGTCACGCTGATGGCCGTGGCGCCGCTCCACCGCTACAGCCGCGTGAAGCGCATGGTGGCCTCCAGCTACCAGGCGGTGTCGGGCGCCGGGGCCAAGGCGCTGGAGGAGCTGAAGGCGCAGGTGAAGGCCTGGGCGGCGGGGGAGCCGCTCAAGGCGGAGGTCTTCCCGTACCAGATCGCGTTCAACGTCCTGCCCCACATCGACGTGTTCCAGGAGAACGGCTACACCAAGGAGGAGATGAAGCTCGTCTGGGAGTCGCGCAAGATCCTGGGCGACCAGGCCCTCCTCGTCTCCCCGACCACCGTCCGCGTGCCCGTCTTCACCGCCCAGGGCGCCGCCCTGAACGCCGTCCAGATCGCCGAGGTGCTGGTCGAGCGGTACCTGTAGGCGTCCACGCCGATTCCAGGAAGAGGCCTCCGCGCATCGGGCGGAGGCCTTTTTCTTAGTATTGACGGGCCAGGTAATCCGCCGGCCAGTTTGCCGGCGAACTTTTTGCTTTTCTGATTGACCTCCACTCCGGCCTGTGACATAAGACTCTTGTCACCATTCCCTCCATGGCTTTCCTGCCAAGCACGGCTGCCGCGCGGCCGAGGCGATATCCATGTTCGATCCCATCGGCACGAGCTTCCCTCCATTTGGAGGGCGGAGCCCCGAAGCGGAGGCCGCACGTCTAGGCTTCCGGCTCGGCAACAAGGGCACGCACACCAGCCGGACGATCATGCTTGAAGAGCTCCGGGCGGTCCTGGAGCACTGCAAGCCGGACGCGGGCCGTGACGACTACCTGTCCGCGATCCACGAGGACAATTCGCTTGGCAAGCGGACGCTGGCCACGCGAAAGCTTTCCAGCCAGCGGCTTTCGGAGCTGTACGCCCTCGACCCGGAGGTGCCGCTGTTCCTGGCCATGCGGCGGTGCTGGTACGCCGACCACCGCCATGGGCAGGCGCTCCTGGCGCTCCTGCTTGGCCTGGCCCGCGATCCGCTGCTTCGGGTGACCGCTCCAGCCATCTTCCGCATGAGACCCGGCGAAGAATTGGCGCGCCAGCAGGTGACCGACGCGCTGAGCCGGGCGGTGGGGGATCGCCTCAATGAAGACGTCCTCGACAAGGTGGTGCGGAACACCG
Organism: Methylomirabilales bacterium (SeqCode); assembly: GCA_041946635.1. Taxonomy (GTDB): domain Bacteria; phylum Methylomirabilota; class Methylomirabilia; order Methylomirabilales; family 2-02-FULL-66-22; genus 2-02-FULL-66-22. Next base: position 4,793 of record JBHGAX010000345.1, on the reverse strand, counting down.
CGTCCTCCTGGACGCAGTCGGGGCACCTGGAGGGTCGAGGCCGGAAGACACGCCGGCGGGTCGCGCCGACGGCGGCGAGCACCGCCTTCGCGCTGATGCTCGGGCACCTTTCGGGCGTCCGGGGGGCGGCGCTCTTCGAGACACTCTGGGCGCAGACGCTCGACGCGCCGCCGGGCGAGCTGCTTCAGCTTGCCATTGAGGCCCGGCGTCTCGGCTTTGTGGACATGAGTCATTCGGGCGGGGTCGTCGAGGTCGGATTCTCGCGGCTGCTCGCACCAGACGAAAGGCGCCGGGCATATGGGAAGAGTTGAAGAACTGGCTGTCCGGTACCGTAATCACATCGCGGCTCCCTGGCAGCGGAACCTTGCGGGCGACCAGAAGACGATCTTCGTCGTTTATCCCAAGACCGACGAACGGAAGCTCCGCGCGCGCATCGAATTGTTCGAGATGGCCACGACAGCCACGGGCCACCGTTGGCGGCTGGCGGACTTGACGGACGCCTTCGCGCGGTGGATGGCGACGACAAGCTATCGCAGCAGCTATTTCGAGGATCCGGCCAGTCTAGCGATGAAGCTGAAGAGCGGCTTCGCGCAGTATGTCGCGAGCCGGCTGCGCTCGGCATTGACGGCCGACGACATGGACGAGAACAGCGTGCTCGCCGTGCAGGGCCTCGCCTCCCTGTTCGGCTTCACGCGTGTCTCCCTCGTGCTCACGCAAGTCACGGGCGACATTCGCGGTCGGCTGGTGGTGTTCTTCCCCGGCGAGTACGAGGACAAGAACTATCGGCTCCTGGATGCGCGGGACGGGTGGAACTACCTGGCGGTCCCCATCACGCTGCACAACGGGGTGAACGACCGATGAGGAATCGAGAGCTGTTCCAGCGCGACCCGGCCGTGGCAAAGCTCCTGAACGACGGTGTGGCTGCGGTCCGCGAAGCTGCCACCGCCAAGGAAATCGAGACGCTCCGCTACGAGCTCGAGCACTTCGTCTGTGCCTTCGGGCGGCGGCGAGAGCGTCCGGCTGGCCACGCTCAGCATCGTTCTCGCCTCCCGCGGCCTGCCCGAGGCGCTCCCGCAAGCGCGGTTCTGCATGTGGCTGCAGAGGAACGGCATCTTCGAGCAGGTCAAGGCCGGAGTCGAGGCGGCCGGCAAGGACTTCCGGAGCGAGCTGCACGACCTGTACGTGAGTCCGGTTCTGGCAAAGGCGGTCCTCGACGCCGACCCCGATTTCGCCGCGGATCTCAAACAGGCCCGGGCGGCGCTGCGCGCCCAGTTCCCGATGGTGGACGATATCACCACCAGCGAGTTCATACGCCTGGTCCGCGACGTGCTGTCCATCGGCGGGCAGATTCCAGCAACCGTGATCGTGCTGGACGAGATCCAGCTCTTCATCGACAACGATCCCGGCCGCTCCACCGACGTGCAGGAAGTGGCCGAGGCGCTCTGCAAGCAGCTCGACAGTCGGGTGCTGTTGATCGGCGCGGGGCAGACCGCGCTGGCGGGGAACCTGTCCTTGCTCCAGCGCCTCGCCGGCCGGTTCACCATCCCGGTGGAGCTGTCCGATTCCGATGTCGAGACGGTCACCCGGCGCGTCGTGCTGGCGAAGAAGGCCGACAAGCGCAAGGCCATCGAGGACGTGCTGGAGGCTCACGCCGGCGAGGTTGACCGCCAGCTCGCGGGCACCCGCATTGCCGCGCGCACGGAAGATCGAGACGTGATCGTGGACGACTACCCGCTGCTGCCCGTCCGCCGCCGGTTCTGGGAGCACGTGCTCCGGGCGGTGGACGTCCCTGGCACGGCGAGCCAGGTGCGCACGCAGCTCAAGATCGTGCACGAGGCCGTGCGCCAGACGGCCGAGGCCGGGCTGGGGACGGTCGTACCCGCAGACTTCATCTTCGGCCAGCTCCACCCCGACCTGCTGCGCAGCGGCATGCTTCTCCGAGAGCTAGACGAGACGATTCGCCGCCTGGATGACGGGACGCCCGAGGGCCGGCTGGCGCAGCGGCTCTGCGGCCTGATCTTCCTGATCCGCAAGCTGCCCCGGGAGGCCGTGGCGGACATCGGCGTGCGGGCCACGGCCGACATGCTGGCCGACCTGCTGGTCTCGGACCTGTCGGGCGACGGCTCGCGCCTCCGCAAGGAGATCCCCGCCGTCCTGGCGAAGCTGGTGGACGCCGGCACGCTCATCAAGCTGGACGAGGAATACAGCCTGCAGACCCGCGAGAGCAGCGAGTGGGAGCGCGAGTTCCGCAACCGCCAGACGCGGCTGAGGAGCGATTTGACCTCGCTCTCGAGCAAGCGGGCCGCCCTGATCAGCGCGGCATGCGGTGAGGCGCTTCGGGGCATTAAGCTGACGCAGGGCAAGAGCAAGGAGCCGCGGAAGCTCCTCGTGCACTTCGGGACCGAGGCGCCGCCTCCCGGGGGCAGCGAGGTCCCGGTCTGGGTCCGGGATGGCTGGGGCGAGCGGGAAAGCGCTGTCGTCGGGGATGCCCGCGCAGCGGGCAGCGACAGCGGCACGATCTACGCCTACATCCCGAAGAGCGGCGCCGACGATCTTCAGAAGGCCATGGTCGACTACGAGGCGGCGAAGGCCACGCTGGACTTCAAGGGGACGCCCACGACGGATGAGGGCCGCGATGCGCGCGACGCGATGGCGACGCGGATGGCGGTGGCCGAGGCTGCGCGCAACCAGATCGTCCGTGACCTGCTCGACCAGGCGAAGGTGTTCCAGGGCGGCGGCGCCGAGCGGTTCGAGGGGACGCTCGTGGCCAAGGTCGACGCTGCGGCGCAGGCGTCGCTCGACCGGCTGTTCCCCCGCTTCAAGGACGCCGATGACAGCCGCTGGCCGAGCGTCATCACGCGGGCACGCGGCGGCGACGAAGCCGCGCTCTCCGCTGTGGAGTGGAACGACTCGCCCGAGAAGCACGCTGTCTGCGCCGCAGTGCTCGCCGTCGTGGGCGCGGGCAAGCGCGGCAAGGAGGTTCGCGAGGCGTTCGAGGCGAGCCCCTACGGCTGGCCCCGCGACGCAGTGGACGCGGCGCTCATCGTGCTGCACGCCACCGGCCACCTCCGCGCCACGCACAAGGGCGTCGCCCTCGTCGCGGGCCAGCTCGACCAGGCCAAGATCTCGGCGACCGACTTCCGCGCCGAGACCGTCACGCTCAACGCCCGCGAGAAGATGAAGCTCCGGAAGCTGTTCCAGGACGCCGGGGTCCCCTGCGGCCCCAACGAGGAGATGTCGAAGGCCCCCGTCTATCTCGTTCGCCTGGCGGAGCTGGCGGCGCGCGCCGGAGGAGACCCGCCCCTCCCCGCCCGCCCGGCCACGGCGCACCTGGATACTCTCCGGGGCTTCGGCGGCGCAGAGCAACTGGCCGAGATCCTCAAGCAGCACGACGCGCTGGCCCGACAGGCGAAGGAATGGGGTAGGCTGGCGGACCTCGTCGGAAAGCGCAAGCCGGCGTGGGATACGCTCTGCACCTTGCTCGGCCATGCGGCCGCGCTGCCTGCGGCGGCGGACTTACGGAAGCAGGCTGACGCCGTGAAGGACGAACGCCGTCTGCTCGACGCCAGCGACCCCGTGCCGGACATCCGCAAGGCGGCCGCCGACTCGCTCCGCGCCGCCGTCACCGAGGCACACAAGGCGTACGAGACGACGTTCGGCGAGCAGATGGCCGACCTGACCGCCAAGGACGACTGGAAGAAGCTGACGGCCGAGCAGCAGAGGAAAATACTTGCCGACGAAGGCATCGAGGCCGTCCCGGCGCTCGCGATCGCCAGCGAGGCGGACCTCATCCGCACCCTGGATGACGTCCCCCTGCCGGCGTGGAAGATGCGGACAGATGCGCTTCCCCAGCAGTTCGCCCGGGCAGCCATGGCCGCCGCGAAGCTCCTGGAGCCCAAGACGCAGCGGGTCCGTCTGTCCAGCGGCACACTGAAGACTGAACAGGAACTCCGGGCCTGGGTCGCCGGCACGGAGAAGGTCCTCCTCGGCAAGCTGAAGGATGGCCCCGTGATGATCTCGTGACCTCGACCGTCGCTGCATTCGACCCAGAGGAGCGGTTGTCTCTTGCCCGTCATTCCGGCGGAAGCCGGAATCCAGCCTGCACGTGAAGATTGGACCCCGGCTTTCGCCCGGGTGACGAGCGGCGAGGACGGACCGGTGGTGACTGCGCACGGAAAGGCGTTGTCCGGGAGCTCCTGAAGCATGGGCACACTGACAACCGAGCTGAGGAACAGGTTGGAGCGCGTGGTCGTCGAGGCCCGCGATGTGGCGGAGATCGGCGCGCGGGCGGCCCTCGAATCCCTGGCCGTGCATGAGGCGCGGTTCTACCCGCACATGTCCAGGCAGCAGCAGGAGCTGCGGAACCGCCTGCGCGCGCGGGCGCGCCAGCTTGGGGATCAGCAAGACCGCACCGGCAAGCTGGCGATCAAGCGACTGGTCCACGAGTGCGCCTACGAGCACTGGCATCGCATGCTGTTTGCCCGGTTCCTGGCCGAGAACGGGCTTCTGATCGAGCCACAGGAGAACATGGCCATCAGCCTGGCAGAAGCCGAGGAGCTGGCCAAGGACGACGGGGTGGACGTCTGGGTTTTCGCGTCCCGCTGCGCCCAGCGCATGCTCCCGCAGATTTTCCGGCCGGAGGACCCGCTGCTCCAGATTTCCTTTGCGATGGAGCACCGGGTCAGGCTGGAGAAGCTGCTGGAGTCGCTGCCGCGCGACGTCTTCACGGCCTCCGATTCCCTCGGCTGGGTCTATCAGTTCTGGCAGAGCAAGAAGAAGGAGGAGGTCAACCG
>JBHGAX010000344.1:0-4312 GCA_041946635.1 Methylomirabilales bacterium (SeqCode) | reverse complement strand
GCGCCCCGCCGCGCGCCGGCCGCCCGCCGGGCCGCGACTCCGCCGGCCGCGCTGCGCGGGGAGGCGTGAGCATGGACAGCCGGCGGGTGTGGATCCTGAGCGCCGTGCGTTCCACCGCCATCATGCTGGAGGGCATCTTTCGCCGGGCGGGCTTCGATGTGGAGCGGCTGCCCGGAGAGACCGCGCTCTACCTGCGCCTGCGCCTGGAATCTCCGGACCTGCTGGTCCTGGACGAGGCCGCCGTGCGGGCGGCGGGGCAGGAGCTCTGCGACCGGCTGGAGCGCTGCGCGGCCCGACCGGGCGTGATCACCGTGACTGAGGCGGCCGAGGCGCAGGAGTATGCGGAGGCGCTCCAGGGGGTGCAAGTCCGCCGCCCGGTCCAGGCGCACGCCATGGTGGCGGCGGCGCGCCGGCTGCTGGCGGCGCCTCCCGCCCGCCCGCCGGCGCCCGCGGCCGACGTGGCCCTGGTGGGCTTCGGGGAGCAGGCCGGCACGCTGGCCGCGGCCCTGGAAGCGGCCGGCCACCGCACGGCCTGCCTGGCGCCCGCCGCCGCCGCCGCGGCGGCGGCGGGCGGGCGGCTCGGCGTCCTGGTGCTCGACCTGCAGGATGCCGGGGCGGAGCGGGTCCTCCGCGGCCTGCGCGCCGCCAACGGGCTGCCCCTGGTGACGGTCGGCCGGGTTGACTGGCAGCGCGCCCGGGACCTCCGCCTCCTGCCCGCCGTCACCTTCCTGGAGCGGCCGGTGGAGCTGCCGCAGCTGCTGGGGGCCGTGGCGGCCTATCGGCCGGCGCCCCGTGTGGCGGGAGACCTCTCGTGACGCTGGTGAGCGAACGCCCAGCCGCCGTCGTGCCGCTCCCCGCGGAGGAGACCCGACGGCTGGTCCAGCGGGTGGTGGACCTGCCGACCCTGCCCGCCGTCATTCCCCGGATCATGCGGCTGGTGGAGGACCCGCACTCCTCCGCCGTGGACCTGGCGCGGGTCATCGCCTCGGACCAGAGCCTGGCCTCGCGCATCCTGCGGCTGGCCAACTCGGCCTTCTACGGCTTCCGGCGCGAGATCGTCTCGATCGACCATGCCGTCGTCCTGCTGGGCTTCGAGACGGTGAAGAGCATCGTCCTGGCCGCCACGGTCTTCGAGACGCTGGGGGAGGGTGACGTGGTGAGCAGCTTCAACCGCGAGCAGTTCTGGCTGCACGTCCTGGCCACCGCCACTGCCGCCAAGCGCATCGCGCGCGCCCGGCGGCTGCCTGATCCCGAGGCGGCCTTCGTGGGCGGGCTGCTGCACGACATCGGGAAGGTGGTGCTGGACCGCTTCTTCTACCAGCGCTACGCGCAGGCGGCCCAGGAGGCCGCGCGGCACCCCTGCCTGATCCGCGAGGCCGAGGTGGCGCACTTCAGCGTGCACCACGCCGAGGTGGGCCGCTGGCTGGTGGAGCGCTGGCGCTTCCCGGCGAGCCTGGTGGAGTCGGTGGCGTACCACCACCGCCCGGGGGGCGCGGGGAGTCACGCCTGGAGCGTGACCGCGGTGGTCCATCTGGCCGACATCCTGGCCAGGAATGCCGGCATAGGCTCGGGCGGCGATCCGCTCCTCCCGCTGCCCGACCCGGGGGTGCTGGTGCGGCTGAAGGTGACCGGCGCGGACCTGGATCGCTGGACCGAGGAGCTGCTGGCGGAGCGCCAGGCGGTGGAGGCCTTCCTCCAGGTGATGCGGTGATGCCGGCGCCCGGGAGCCCCCCCGCCGTCCCCCTCGAGACCGCGGCGGCGCGCGTCCAGCGGGAGCGGGACCTGTACGCCCAGAGCCTGGCCGAGATGGTCCAGCGTTACGAGCAGAAGATCCAGGAGCTGTCGCTCCTGCGCCGGCTGAGCGAGGTGCTGCGCGACTCCGCGGGGGTGGAGGAGGTCGTGCGGCGGCTCCTCGGCATTGTGCAGGAGGAACTGGGCGTCCCGGCCAGCAGCCTGTACCTGGCGGACGACAGCGGCGAGCTGGTGCTCCGCGCGCGGGGCCAGGACGGGCTGATCGAGATCCTGACCCCGGGCAGCCGGGCCGCACTCCGCGTGGCGGCGGGGGCGGGGCCGCTGGGGCGGACGTTCGCCACCGGCCAGATGGTGGAGGAGCGCGCGGTGCCCGAGGGGACGCCCGGCTGGTTCCCGCCCGAGGCACGGCGGCTGCTGGCCGCCCCCCTGGGGGCCTGCATCGGGGTGGTGGCGCTGCACCTGGCGGACACGGACGAGGCGCTGCCGGACGGCCCGCGGCTGCTGCCTATCCTGGCCATGCAGGCCACCATTGCCCTGGAGAACGCCGCGCTCTACCGGCGGCTCAAGCAACACGCGGACACGCTGGAGATCCGGGTGCGGGAGCGGACGGCCGCCCTGGAGCACCTGAACGCCGAGCTGCAGGCGGCCGCGCGCCAGCGCTCGGAGTTCTTCGCCCACTTCTCGCACGAGCTGCGGACGCCGCTGAACTCCATCCTGGGATTCTCGGACATGCTGCGGTCCGGACGGCAGGGCCCGCTCAGCGAGGCGCAGCGCCGCTCGGTCGGGCACGTGCACGACAGCGGCGCGCGGCTCCTGCGCCTGATCAACGACATCCTGGACCTGGCCAAGGTGGAGGCGGGCAGGCTGAGCCTGCGCGTGGCGCCGGTGACCCTGCGCCTGGCGGTGGACGAGGCGCTGGCGGTGATGCAGCCGCAGGCCGGCGCGAAGCACCTCACGCTGACCCGCCGCCTCCCTGCCGACCTGCCGCCCGTGCAGGCCGACGCCGGACGCCTGCACCAGGTGCTCCTGAACCTGCTGAGCAACGCCGTGAAGTTCACGCCGGAGGGCGGGCGCATCACGGTGGAAGCGAGGGGTGTGCCGATCGCAGACGTGGGACTGCAAATCGGAGCGACGCCTGTCGATCGTGGGCGGGAGATGGCGGCATCGACATCCGAAATCTCCGGTCCGCGATCTGCGCTGCAGCGTGCGGAGCCCCGTGCCGATGGTGATCCTCGGGACCCGGTTCCCGAGTCCGCGATCTCCGACCGGAAACCCGCAATCGCCTTCGTGGAGGTCGCCGTCGTGGACAGCGGCATTGGGATCGCGCCGGAGGACCAGGCGCGGCTCTTCCGCGACTTCGAGCAGGTGGGGGCAGGCGGGGCGGGGACCGGTCTGGGCCTGTCGCTGTCCCGGCGGCTGGTGGGCCTCCACGGGGGTCGCATGGGGGTCGAGAGCGTGCCCGGGCGGGGGAGCCGATTCTGGTTCACGCTCCCGGTCGCGCAACCGGTCGCCTGAGGCAGGAATGCGCGACCGCCGGGACGCCGACGCCCGCTGCGGCCCGGGGGCGCGCGACAGCCGGGCGGTGTCAGCAGCTCACCAGAGGAGAGCGGTCATGCGGGGTGAGGTGATCGAGGAGCTCAAGGCGTACCAGCGGCGCTGGAACGCGGCGGCCTTGCAGCGCTACCTGAAGCGGCGGGCCGACGCGGGCCTGGAGAGCGCACCCCGGGAGCTGGCGCGCGCCGCCGAGGAGCTGCGCGAGGAGCTGTTCCTGGATTCGGACACCCCGGACCCCGTCTGGCAGGCCTGGCGGGATCTGGTCGTGATGGGCCTCGTCGTGCTCCGGCCTACGGCGACCGGCGAGACGACCTGGCGGCTCGCTGACGCGCCGGACGCGCCGGCCACGCCGACGGTCGCCCGGTGGGCGGCCCCGTGACGGCTCCCGTCTCCGCCACGCCGCTCGGGGTGCTGCTGCCGGCCCTGCGGCCCGCCGCAGCCGCGAAGCCGGACGGCTGGCTGGGCCTGTCCGCCACCGCCTTCGGCGAGGCGGTGCTGGAGGCGCTGGCGGAGAGCGCAAAGGCGCAGGGGCGCGGCGGCGCAGAGGCGCACCCGGCACGTGCCGAGTGCCGAGTGCCGAGCAGCGACCTCGAACCTCGAACCTCGAACCTCGAACCGGAGGGGACCGCAAGCCTCCGCCGGCCGGGCCTGCCTGCCGCCGAGATGGACGTCATCGGGCGGGAGGCGGCGCGCACGGGCGTGGACCCGGCCCTGCTGGTGGCTCTGCGCCGCACCGAGAACGGGCCGCCCGGACGGGAGTTCGGCGTGCTGTCGGTGCCGGCGCACGGCCTGAAGGCGCAGGCCCGCATCGCGGCCAACAGCATCCGGAACAGCATCGCCCGGTTCCGCGCCGCGGGCGGGGACGCCGTCGAGGCGGAGCGCGGCGGGTACACGCGGGACTTCCTGCGCTTCTTCTCGGCCCGCTACGCCCCGGTGGGCGCCGATAACGACCGGCAGGGCTTGAACCGAGCCCACGCCGCGAACCTCATCGCGCTGTCGCGGCTGC
>JBHGAX010000343.1:0-8179 GCA_041946635.1 Methylomirabilales bacterium (SeqCode) | reverse complement strand
CCCAGCCCCTGCTCTACAAGCGCGTCCAGGCGTCGATCAGGGTGCGCTTGGCGTTCGCGATGACGGCGCCCGGGAGCTCGTCGCCGGCCGGCTTCACCTCGAAGGCCACCACCGGGCGGCGGCCGTTCACCAGCCACTTGATGTCGAAGAGGCCCCGCAGGAACTCCACGACCTGCGGCACGTCGTTCTCGCTGTCCGGGTAGCCGAAGCGGGGGTGCATGTCGCCGAACAGCTCGTGCCCCGGCTGCTTGACGCAGTTCCCCAGGTGGATGTGCGCGATGTTCTCGCGGCCCAGCGTGTCGAAGACCTGCTTGGGCGTCTCGTCCTGGATCGGCAGATGGCTGAGGTCGATCATGATCCCGAAGTCCGGGAAGTCCTTGCGCAGGGCGCGGGCGACCTCCAGCGCGGTCTTCGCCGGCCCCACCAGCGCCTTCTTGTCGTACTTCGAGTCGAAGCTCTCCAGGACGAATCGGAGCTTCCGGTCCTTGCAGTAGGCCGCCAGCACGTGCAGCGAGTCCACGAGGAGCTTCATGGCCTCCTCGCGCCGCTGCCCGGGGTCCGGACCGCTGAGCACGGCGAGGGCCGTCGCCCCCACCTCCGCCGCTTCGTCGGCGCAGGCCTTCACCTGGTCCACCGCCCGCTGCCGCTCGGCCGCCTCGAAGCTGTTGAGGTTCAGCTTCTGGCTGAGGAGCGGCGGCTGCGCGCCGTAGCCGACGGTCATGCCGCTCGCCGCCAGGAGGGTGCGCACCCGCTTGCGCTCGCCGGCGTCCTTGATCCACGTGATCTCGACCGCCGAGAAGAACTCGTCCTCGACGATCCGGGCCAGGGTGTCGTGGATCGGCCCCTCGCCCTTCATGCACTGGGGATACGCCATGAAGTGCACGATGCCGATTTTCATGTAGGACTGCAGCGACTCATGCATGGGCGCCTCCTCGTGGATACCGAACCGAGAGCCGAGAGCCCAGAGCCGAGCGACGTTCGACGCGCGACGCGGAACGCCGGACGGTGCTACGTGCCCGTGCGTGCCTGCTCCAGGACCCGCACGGCGCGCGCGGGGTTGAACACGCCGCAGGTGCAGAACCGGGCCAGGTAGGTGGCGGCCTGCTTGGGCGTCCGGCGCCCCTCGCGCACCCAGTCGATCATCTTGCGTGCGAAGTTGTGGGACACCATGCCGTGGCCGCACATGCTGGACAGCTCGAGCACGTGGCGGTCCGGGATGCGGGTCAGGTCCCCGTGGAAGCCCAGGGAGTACTCCACGCTGTGCCGGGTGATCCCGGCCCGCTGGGCGCACGCCTTGGCCTCGGCGGTGAGGCCCGAGATGTTGATGGAGAGGCCGAGGTCTGCGGCCTTCAGGTCCGCCAGGAACGCTTCGACCTTCGCGGGATCATCGAAGACCGCCGCCAGGGTGGACGCCGTGTCGATGCTCTGGATCAGCACCTCGGGATCCAGGGTCGCGTCCGAGCGCCTCCAGTGGGCCAGCGGGGTGAGCGACTCCGACGGCCGGTAGATGCCGGCCTTCATGGCGTGCCCCATGTTCACCGGCCCGTGCTTGAGGGCCAGGCGCAGGAAGGTCCGCTCCTTCTCCACGGCGCCGTCCTCGTTGATGCCCTTGGCCGGCATGGCGAAGACGATGTAGTCGTCCCGAAAGCTCTCGGCCCCGCCGAATCGGTGCAGGGTATTGGTCATGTGCGCCTCAGCGGGCGGCGGCGGCCGGCCGCCCCAGCCCGAGATTGGTCTTGCCGCGAAACGCCGCGAAGCCCGCGGCGGCCAGGATGGGCGCCAGCGCGTCCTCGCCGTCGGCACGGCAGCGGGTGGAGACGCCGATCGCCACGAGCGTCTCCAGGCCCGCGGTGACCTCCCGCACGCGGCGCAGGATCGCCGGGACCTCCGCCAGCGGGCTCTTCAGCTCCAGGATGGCGGACATGACCTTCTCGTCCAGCACCTCGGCCCGCAGGGCGCCGGTCGCCGGGTCCTGGATGAGCGAGTAGACCGGGTTGTTCGCCTCGAACTCCGCCCCGAGCGCGGCCAGCGCCGTGGTCATCTTCTCGACGTCCCGGAAGCGGACGCCGACCCCCGGCCTCCCGAACTCGATGGTGAAGCCGGCCTCGCCCTCCCGGATGCGGCCGGTCACGTCGTTCGTCTTGACCTCCTCCGTGCCCCGACCCGGGATCCCGGTGGACTCGTGGGGCACGAGCGGATCGCTGAAGGCGCGGCGGACCGTGCGGGGCCAGGCGAGGTCCGGGGGCGTCAGGGCGCCGGTCGGGCAGACGTCCGGCTCCGGATCGAAGCGAACGCGGAGGAGCTTGAGGAGCGCGCGCGCGCCCCGCACCGGCTCCGGGGGAAGCGCCTCCTTGCTCATCCCGCGATAGCAGGTATGGCACTCCACGCACTCGTCCTCATTCACCGTCGCCCGGTTCACCGCGGGATCGATGTAGATGGCGCCCATCGGGCAGATGGGCACGCAGTTGCTGCACGCCACACACTTGGCCTGATCGACCTGCACGCCGGCTCCCTTCGAGAAGGTTTCCCGGATGGGCGCTGATCGTATCCGTGGCCTCGGGACGGTGTCAAGCGCGGGCCGGCTCGGGCCGCCGGGATGTCCTTGCGGCCGACCATCCCCCAGTCTCCGGTCCCGGGCGAGCCGACCGAAGCGCCGGGCTTACCCACCCCTCCCCGCGAGGCGTGCTCCCGCATGGCGGGTGAAATCGTTCTCACCCAAGATTGACAGCCCATTGCACCGGTGTTATAAGGGATTCGATCACTCCTGTTAGTCTCCCTCGCGGAATCTTTCGGAGTCCTGCCTGTCGTGTTGGCCGTGGATGGGACGCGAATGGCCCGAGCGGACGTGTCGCGCAAGTACGTCCGGCCGCGCCGGTCCCTGTCTGCTGGCCCGACCACCCCTGTGCGGAGGTGGCGGGCCAGACCGAACGCGCAGCCTAGGGGGAGGGGGAACGCATGGGAACGTCACAACGCGGCAAGAGCGGCCTGGATCGCCGGACATTCCTGAAGGCGGGGGGCGCCGTCGGCGCCGCGGCAGCCCTGGGCGGCATCGAGGGCATCCTGCTGTCCGGGCAGGCGCCGGCCTTCGCGCAGGGCACGACGCTGCACCTCGTCCGCTGGAACGACTTCATTCCGGAGGCCGACGTCGTCCTGAAGCAGCAGATGGGCGAGGCGTCCAAGGCCCTCGGTGCGACGGTCAACCTCGAGACCATCAACGCCAACGACCTCCAGCCCCGGCTCACCGCCGCCATCCAGTCCGGCTCCGGCGCCGACATCTTCATGCTGCAGTACAACTGGCCGCACCTGTACGCCAGCGCCCTGGTGGACGTGACCGACGTGGCGGACGCCATCGCCAAGGAGCAAGGCGGCTTCTACGACGTCTACGTCCCCTCCACCAAGGTCAACGGCCGCTGGCTGGCCGTGCCCCACTCGATCATCGGCAACGCCGTCGCCTACCGGAAATCCTGGTTCAAGGAGGCCGGCGTCCAGGGCTTCCCCCAGACCTGGGAGGAGCTGCGCAAGGTGGCCGCCGCCCTGAAGAAGATGGGCCGGCCGTACGGGCAGACGCTGGGGCACACCTTCGGCGACGCACCCACCTTCACCTACCCGCTCATGTGGAACTTCGGCGGGCGCGAGACCGACGAGAGCGGCAAGCGGGTGGCCATCAACTCCAAGGCGACGGTGGACTCCGTGCAGTTCATGCAGGGCTTCTGGAAAGACGGCTGCGACGAGGGCGGGCTGGCCTGGGACGACACCAACAACAACCGCGCCTTCCACGCCGGCGAGATCTCCGCGTCGCTCAACGGCGCCTCCATCTACATCGTGGCCAAGCGGCAGAAGGAGAAGATCCGGGACGACAAGGGGCAGCCGATGTACCTGGACATCGATCACGCGGCGCTCCTCCCCGCCGGGCCGGCCGGGCAGTTCCCGCTGTACCTGAACCATGCCCACGGGATCATGAAGTACTCCAAGAATCCCAAGCTGGCCAAGGACTTCCTGCGCTGGCTGCACCAGAGGGAGAACTTCGAGAAGTGGTTCGTGGTCTCCGAGGGCTACAGCGTGGGGGCCACCACCATGTGGGAGAAGCACGCGGTTCGAGGTTCGGGAACACTTCGGGATTCGAGGCGCAGATGGTCGAGGCCTTGAACCGCAGCACCTCGAACCTTGAACCGGGTAACCCTCTCGAACCTTGAACCGGTGCAGGGAACCTCTCGATGGCGCGACCGCTGCGGAAAGTGGAGCTGGAAGACGCCGAGGTAGACCTCCGCGCCGTCCGCCCGCCGGGGGTGGCGCTTCCCCGGCCCGTCGCCGTCCTCGCTCCGCCACCGCCCCGCCCCTCGGTGCTGGAGAACGAGCGCGTGCTGGCCTTCGTGCTCCTCCTCCCGACCCTCGTCCTCCTCGGGCTCTTCATCGCCTACCCGTTCATCATGGGCATCTGGCTGTCGCTGTCCAGCACAAGCGTCGGGAACCCCGGGCGATTCGTCGGGCTCGAGAACTTCGTGCGGGCCTGGAACGACGGCATCTTCCGCACCGCCTTCGCGAACACGTTCTTCTACACGTTCTGGGCCACGGTCTTCAAGCTGACGCTGGGCCTGTGGCTCGCGCTGCTTCTGAACCGGCACTTCCGCGGCAAGCGCTTCGTTCGGGCCGCGCTGCTGCTTCCTTTCATCGTGCCCACGGTGCTGTCCACCTTCGCCTGGCGCTGGATGCTCGACCCGACCTTCAGCGTCCTCAACTGGCTCCTGTACCAGGGCGGCTTCATCGTCACCAAGCTCCCCTTCCTGTCGGACGGCGATTGGGCCATGTGGTCCGCCATCGTCGTGAACACGTGGCGGGGCATGCCGTTCTTTGCGATCACGCTCCTGGCCGGCCTGCAGACGATCAACCCCGATTTGCACGAGGCCGCCTCGCTGGACGGGGCGAACGCCCGGCAGCGCCTCTGGCACGTGACCCTGCCGCTCCTCAAGCCGGTGACCGTGGTGGTGGTGGTCTTCTCGGTCATCCAGACGTTCGCGGACTTCCAGCTCATCTACGTCCTCACGGGCGGCGGGCCCGCCAACTCGACGCACCTGGTCGCCACGTACGCCTACCAGACGGGGGTGGCGAGCGGGCTGCTCGGTCAGGGGGCCGCCATCTCGCTGTTCATGTTCCCGGTGCTCTTCGCGGTGGTCTGGATCCAGCTCCGGTACGTCCGGCGCCTGGAAGGCGCGTAGCCGAACGTTGAGCGTCCCGCGTTCCGCGTTGGACGTTCGACGCGGAACGTTGCACGCGGAACGAGGTGTCGATGGCGATCGAGCGGCGGTGGAAGCGCTGGGTCTTCTTCTACATCCCGCTGGCGTTGTTCATCGTCGGCACGCTCTTCCCCTTTTACTGGATGCTCATCACCGCCATCCGCCCCGATGCAGAGCTGTACCGCTCCTGGCGCGCGGCCAACAACACCCCGTTCTGGACGCTCCACCCGACGCTCGACCATCTCCGGGACCTGCTGGCTCGCACCACGTTCCCCGCCTGGCTCTGGAACACGCTCTTCATCTCCGTCTGCTCCACCCTCATCTCCCTCTTCTGCGGCCTGCTGGCCGGCTACGCGCTGGCCCGGCTCCGCTTCCCGATGGCGGGGGCCCTGGGCACGGGCATCTTCGTCACCTACCTGGTGCCGCCGACCCTGCTCTTCATCCCGCTCGCGAACATCATCCGCGACTTCCAGCTCGGCAACACGCCTTGGGCGCTCATCCTCACCTACCCGACGTTCCTCATTCCCTTCTGCACCTGGCTCCTCATGGGCTACTTCAAGGCGATCCCCAGGGAGCTGGAGGAGTGCGCCCGGATCGATGGCGCGACCCGGGTGCAGGCCATGGCCCGCATCGTCTTCCCGTCCGCGGTGCCCGGCATCCTCTCCGCCGGGATCTTCGCCTTCACCCTGTCCTGGAATGAGTTCATCTACGCCCTGGTCTTCCTCTCCTCTCCCGAGCAGAAGACGATCCCCGTGGGCGTGGTCTCCGAGCTGATCCGCGGGGACATCTACTTCTGGGGCCAGCTCATGGCCGGCGCGCTCCTGGGCTCCGTCCCGGTCGCCTTCATCTACTCCTTCTTCGTCGAGCACTACGTCGCCGGCCTCACCGGCGCCGTGAAGGGCTAAGGGGGGCTGAGGGATATTCAACCGCCAAGGCGCCAAGACGCCACCGAGGATCTGCAAGTGGAGCCACGGCCCTCCCCGCGGAGGGCCGTGGCGTGTTCCGAAACCTTCAACTCTTGGCGCGCTTGGCGTCTTGGCGGTTCAACCGGTTCTCTTGAGCCTTGACACCTGCCGCGGCTGCGCCTATGGTCTCGGGGCCGCGCGGGGCGCGCGGACGGGAGACCATCATGGCGCAGACGATCCGGCTGGCCCACAGCCCCGACGCCGACGACGCGTTCATGTTCTTCGGCCTGGCGACCGGCGCGGTGCGCGACCCGGACTTCGGCTTCGTGCACGTCCTGGAGGACATCCAGAGCCTGAACGAGCGCGCGCTCCGGGGCGAGTACGAGGTGACCGCGCTCTCGTTCCACGCCTACGCCCACGCGGCGGATCGCTACGTGCTCCTGCCCCACGGCGCCAGCATGGGCGAGGCGTACGGGCCGGTCCTGGTGGCCAAGCGGCCGCTCGCACCCCCCGAGCTGCACGGGAAGCCGGTCGCCGTCCCCGGCCCCCTCACCACCGCGGCGCTGCTCCTCCGGCTGTGGGACGCCTCCCTCACGCACCTGCCCACCCCGTTCGATCGCATCCTGGACGTCGTGCAGCGCGGCGAGGTGGAGGCCGGCCTCCTGATCCACGAAGGCCAGGTCACCTACCCCGCCCTGGGCCTGCACAAGATCGTGGACCTGGGCGAGTGGTGGGCGGCGCAGACGAGCGGCCTGCCGCTGCCGCTGGGCGGAAACGGCATTCGCCGCGACCTCGGCACGCCGGCCATGCGCCGGATCTCGCAGGTGCTGCACGAGAGCATCCGCTACGGGCTGGCCCACCGGCCCGACGCCCTGCAGCACGCCATGCGCTACGCCCGCGGGGTCGCGGCGCCGCTGGTGGACCGCTTCGTCGGCATGTACGTGAACGACCTGACGCTGGGCTACGGCGAGCGGGGCAGGGCCGCGGTGGCGCGGCTGCTGGCCATGGGATTCGAGGCCGGGATCTTGCCGCGCAAGATCGTCCCCGAGTTCGTGGAATGACTAGGACGTGAAACGTAAGGGACAAGAACCGGTTCCCGTTCCTTGCGTTTCACGTTTTACGTTTTCCGTTGCCGTATGCGCGCCTGCTACTCCGATCACTACGCCATCCCCCTCCCCCCCGGCCACAGCTTCCCCATCCGGAAGTACCGGCTCGTCCGCCAGCAGCTCCTTCGCGAGGGGACGCTGGCCCCGGCGGACCTGCTCGAGCCCGACCTCGCCCACCCCGAGGATATCCTGCAGGCCCACACGCGGGCCTACTGGGAGCAGCTCTCGACGGGCACCCTCCCCGCCACCGCGCTGCGGCGGCTGGGCCTGCCCTGGTCCGAGGCGCTGGTCCGGCGCTCGCGCGCCTCCGTCCAGGGCACCCTGACCGCGGCGCGCATGGCCATCCACCAGGGCCTGGCCGCGAACCTGGCCGGCGGGACCCACCACGCCTTCGCCGATCGCGGCGAGGGCTACTGCGTGCTGAACGACATGGCCGTCGCCATCCGGTGCCTGCAGCGCGACTGGTGGATGCAGCGCATGGCCGTGATCGATTGCGACGTGCACCAGGGCAACGGCACCGCCAGCATCTTCGCCGGCGACCCCGACGTCTTCACCTTCTCCATCCACGGCGCGAACAATTACCCTCTGGCCAAGGTCCCCGGCACCCTGGACATCGCCCTGCCCGACGGCACGGGCGACGAGGACTACCTCCGCGCGCTGCGGGCGGCGCTCCCGAAGGTCCTCGACGACTTCCGCCCCGGCCTGGTCTTCTACCAGGCGGGCGCCGACCCCCACGAGGGCGACCGCCTGGGCCGCCTGCGCCTCACCCACGACGGGCTCCGCCGGCGCGACGAGCTGGTCCTCGCCGCCTGCCGCGATGGCGGCATCCCGGTGGTCATCACCCTGGGCGGCGGCTACGGCCAGGACCTGGCGGACACGGTGGCGGCGCACTGCAATACCATCCGCGCCGCCGTGGAGCTAACACGTAACTCGTAAC
>JBHGAX010000342.1:0-4375 GCA_041946635.1 Methylomirabilales bacterium (SeqCode) | reverse complement strand
CGGTATCGGACGGCGACAACAGCACACCCGAGGAGGAGCCGTGACGGATGAGAGCGGACGGCGGGAATGGGGGACGGAGATGCCGGCCCGAGCGCGCTCTGGCCCGGTGGAGGTCGTCGTCGGCGAGCGCGGCGTGGAGGCGGCCATTCGCCTCTTGAAACGCTTGGTGCTGAAGGACGGCGTCCTCCAGGCGCTCAAGCGTCGCGCGCACTACGAGAAGCCGGGGGATCGCCGCCGCCGGAAAGTGCGGGAAGCGGCGCGGCGACGCCGGAAGGCGGCCAGGCGAGCGGTCGTCCGCGACGCGCGCTTCCAAGACCAGCGGTTCTAGCCGGCGCGCCGGCGCCGCTGGGCTCCGCAAGACTCAACGTGGAGGGAGAGCGTCACGGCGCGTCTTCCCGGTGGGGTGATGGCGCTCCCGTCCTCGCGTAGCGCGAGGGCGCGGCGTCGCCTGACGCCCCAAAATGCGCGGAGTGTTGATTCGCGGCTTGACCCAGGTGCAGAACCGCACTACACTTCGCTCAGTTGGTTGGTTCGCACGGCCTGCACTGCTGCCAGGAACGCCGCGGAGACCCAAACCTCCCGCGGCGTTTTTCTTTTGGCGGCGGGTCGCCGTGCGCGCCGAGACATCCGTCTCCGCTGCGCGGGGGAGCGAGCGGCTCCACCGCCAGGCACGGACCACGTCGCCGCTCAGTGTTGCGTGAGGCCGGTTCGACCGGCGAGAGGCTACGAGCATGGGAACCCGATTGTACGTTGGCAACCTGCCGTTTGATGTCGACGAATCCCAGCTGCGAACGTTGTTCGCGGGGGATGGGCGGACGGTCACTGAGGTGAAGATGATCACCGATCGCGATACGGGGCGGCCGCGTGGCTTTGCCTTTGTCGAGATGGGCAGCCAGGAGGACGCGAGCGCCGCGGTGCGGCAGCTGAACGGCACCCAGATGGGCGGCCGGGCCCTGACGGTGAACGAGGCGCGCGAGCGCGAGCAGTCGCGCGGTGGCGGCGGCTACGGCGGCGGGCGGCGCTGGTAGTCAGCGCTCCCGAGACCGGCGCGGAAGGCGGAGCGGATCCGGCCTCCCGCGCCGGACCGCCCTCGCGGTCTCGGTTGTCCCCGCACCCGAGAAGTGGGGCAGGGGTAGGGACCTGCACTCCCCATCCCGTCGTGTGTGGACCAGGCGCGCCGCCCTCGCGCGATAGCACTATGCATTGCCTCCTGGTCTCACCGCGTTTTCCTGACCTCAGCTACTGGAACTACCGCGAGCCCTGCGAGCTCCTAGGGGCCCGGTATCCCGCCGCGCCCCTCGGGCTGATCACCGCCGCGGCTCTCCTGCCCCGCGACTGGACCATCCGCCTCCTGGACCTGAATACGCGGCCGATGGACATCGCGCTGCTGGATTGGGCAGACCTCGTCATGGCCGGCGGCATGATCCCGCAGCAGCGGAGCCTCCTCTCGCTCATCGAGCTGTCCCATGCCCGAGGGAAGAAGATCGCGATCGGCGGGCAGGATCCCACGAGCCAGCCGAGCGTGTACGGCAGCGCCGACTACCTGGTGCTGGACGAGGGTGAGGCGACCATCCCGAGGTTCCTCACCGAGCTCCGCGCCGGCGCCGCGCAGGGGGTGTCCCGCTCCGCGGACGGGCTTGTGATGGGGGACGAGGGGCGCGGGCTCGGCCCGCCCGGAGATCGCGGATCCCGCGGGAAAGGAGCGCGAGCATGATCGGCGTGTGCATATACAAGGCGAATCGCGGGCTGGGCCAGTGCGAGGGACCGGTCTCCCGACTCACGGTTGCCAACAAGCGGAGTCTCACCTGGAAAGGCTTGAGCGAGTTGGCGGAACGGCTGAAAGACGAGGGCGAAGAGCCGGGCGTCTGCAAGGCCCACGAGGCGCGGGCCGCCTCCAACGGCTATCTGGTGGCGCTGGACGAGGCCCCTGTGAAGCCCAGCACCCCCGGTGCCCGCAAGGTCCGGGCCCCGTCCAAGCCCCCGGCGCCGTCCTCGGGAGCCGCCTCCGGCTGACCGGCGGAGGCGGCGCACGGCGCGAACGAGGGTGCGGGTCGGCGGCCCCTTCGGGGCATTTCAGCGCCGATCTGCGGGCATTTCCCTGCTGGATGCGTTCCCCGACTTCGATCCCCCTATTTCCGTGGCCGGCTTCACCGTCCTACGTCCGTGGCACGCCAATTGCTTTTTTTCGGCTTGGGGATCCCCGCACTGCTGGTGTCGGATATCCTTACGGGCAGGGAGGCCCTGGGCCCTTTGCGCGAAGCGGCCAGGGCCTTTTTGCGTTCTCGGGCCGGCGCGGGTGTCTGGCTCGAGGCGCCACACGGGACACGTCGCGAAGGAGGGGGAGACATGGAGAAGCGCTGGCTGCTGTTGCCGGTGTGCATGGCGGCCCTGGTCGCGCCGCTCGGCTGTGCGACCAAGCAGTTCGTCCGGGACGAGGTCCGGGAGCGGGACGTCTCGATCGGTCGGCTGGAGACCGACCTCGGGCAGGAGCGCGCGCGCGTGGGAGAGATCGGCGCGCAGGTGACGGACGTCCGGTCCCGTGCGGACAGCGCCGCGCGGCGGGCGGAGCAAGCCGCGGGCGTCGGTCAGCAGGCGCTGCAGCGGGCGGACGAGGCCGGCGCCCGCGCGACCAACGCGAGCACCAAGGCCGAGGAGACGGACCGCCGGCTGACGCGCCTCTGGGCGACCCGGAACCAGCGGAGCGCCGGCGAGAAGTTCGTGATCCAGTTCCGCTTCGACCGGGCCGATCTGGACGACCGCGCGGAGACCGCGCTCCTCGAGGCCGTGAAGGCGCTGGAAGAGAACCCGAACGCGGTGGTCACGCTGGAGGGCTACGCCGATCCCCGGGGTCCCGCGGCGCACAACCTGCTGCTGAGCGAGCGCCGCGCCCAGGCCGTCCGGCGCTTCATGGCGCAGAAGGGCATCGAGCTGCACCGCATCCAGGCCATCGGCTTCGGGGAGACCGCGCCCGCGTCGCCGCCCGGCGCGCCCGCGGAGCGCGGGGCGGCCCGGAAGGTCGTGGTGACCCTCCTGGTCCCCGCCGAGTGAGCCCGGGCCGGACGGGGGCGCGGCGCCCGGTGCCGCGCCCCGGACCGATTCTGCGCGCCGATCGTCCGGTTTCGCTTGACGGAAGCGCCGGCCTGCTCTACCGTGCTCGAACCACGATAGAGGGGAGTAGCTGCGACCGGACCCTCCGGTCGGCCCGCCTTCGTCAATCCGGTGGCTCGCGCGCCCGGAGGCGGGCGTCACGACCCTGCGTGATCCGCCAGACCTTTATCCACTGCATGCTGCCATGCCGCGGATAGAGGTCGTGTTGTTTTCAGGGCGGCTGGCGGCGACGGAGCGCGGAAGTGCCCCGCCTCAGCCGTCCACCTCTCACCGGCCTGCGCCGGCCCGTCCGGGCCGCGTCTTCCCCCTCGTCCGCCTGCCGTAGCGTCTCGCGCCCCAGTCGTCCGGCACCTCCCGCTCCGCTCGCCGCGCCCCGGTCCTGGACGCTCCCCCGTACGCTCCCCGCGCGAGCGCCGGGCGGGCCACCCACCTCACCACTCATCACCCGGAGGGGCCATGATTGATCTCGGATGGCTTGGCCAGATCGAATTCACCTGGGCGTTTCTCTCGGCGGTGTTCAGCATCGTCCTCATCGACCTCGTGCTGGCGGGGGACAACGCCGTGGTCATCGCCATGGCCGTCAAGAACCTGCCCGGGCGCCAGCGCACCTGGGGCATCGCGCTGGGCGCCGGCGGGGCCGTGCTCATCCGCGTCGCCTGCACCTTCCTGGTGGCGCAGCTCCTGGTCATGCCGTACGTGAAGCTGATCGGCGGCGCCGTGGTCATCTGGATCGCGGTGAAGCTCCTCACGCAGGGCACGGCCGAGACGCACCACGAGACCCGGGAGGCGGCCGGCCTCCTGCAGGCCCTCTGGATCATCGTGGTGGCCGACCTCAGCATGGGCATCGACAACATGCTGGCCGTCGGGGCGGCCAGCCACGGCAGCATGTTCCTGCTGGTCTTCGGCCTCGGCCTCTCCATCCCCTTCGTGGTCCTCATGAGCAACGTGCTGTCGAAGCTCATGGACCGCTACCCGATCATCCTCTGGATCGGCGCGGCCATCCTGGGCCGCGTGGGCGGCCACATGATGATCACCGACCCGCTGGCCCAGTCCCTCCTCCGGCCGCCCGCCTGGGCGGCCTACGCGGTGGAGGCCTTCTTCGTGGTCTTCGTCTGCGCCCTGGCCAAGCTCCTGATCCGGGGCCGCCCGGCGGCGAAGCCGGGCCTCGCCGCCGAAACCGAGCCGGCGGTCTAGCCCGCCAGCCAACGCCACCGCCCACCCGCGCGTCGCTCGGGTGGGCGGTGAGGCGTGTGGAGGCGCGGGGCGG
>JBHGAX010000341.1:0-4419 GCA_041946635.1 Methylomirabilales bacterium (SeqCode) | reverse complement strand
TGTGGTAGCCGAGAACCTGCTCCTTGCGGCGGATGGCGTCTGCCAGGAACGCCCGGGCGGCCGCCGGGGATGGCGGGGGAGACTGGCGGTGTTTTCGCATCCAACGAACGACGGGAACGACTCCCGCAGCCACGGGCACCAGGCCCGCCATCAGCCTCCAGTCCATGCTCGGGCTCCCCAAGAACAACAAAGCCCCGCCCCGCTGAGCGGGGTCAGGGCTGCCATTGCCGAGCTCGATTCGTCGCCGCCGTGGCGACGGTCACAGTCTGCTCAGGCTAGAGGAGGATGTCAACCCGCGTCTGCGCCGCCGAGCCGGCGGGGCGATGCCAGAACGTTCTTGCTCAGGCGGCTCGAGAAGGGCCCAGATGCAAGCCGGCGTGCCGCAGGCCGGGGTACCCGCCCGAAGGGTGGGTCCAGGCGTACTGGCGGTGCGCCGCAGCCCCTCGACTCCGCCCCTCGACGTTGCTCGGGGCCCTGAGCCTGTCGAAGGGCGAGTGCCGAGGCGCGCGGGGTACCTGCCCGAAGGGCGGGTCTCAGCAGATGGGTCTTTGCCAGCCGCCCGTCATGGGAGGGCGAGGGGGCGCTCGGCCATGAGCCCGACCTGCTCGCGCAGCGCCAGCACCTGATCCTGCCAGTAGCGCTGGGTGTTGAACCACGGGAAGGCGGCGGGGAAGGCCGGATCGCTCCAGCGGCGGGCGAGCCAGGCCTGGTAGTGGATCATGCGCAGCGTGCGGAGCGCCTCGACCAGGTTCAGCTCCCGGGGGTCGAACTCGAAGAAGTCCTCGTACCCGGCCAGCACGTCCTGGAGCTGCCGCGCCATGGCCGGCCGGTCGCCCGAGAGCAGCATCCAGAGATCCTGCACGGCCGGCCCCATCCGGCTGTCGTCGAAGTCCACGAAGTGCGGGCCGTCGTCGGTCCAGAGCACGTTGCCCGCGTGGCAGTCGCCGTGGAGGCGGAGGTGCCGCGGCTCGCCCGCCCGCTCATAACAGGCCCGAATGCCGTCCAGCGCCAGGCCCACGACGCCCGCCCAGGTGGCGACCAGGTCCGGCGGCAGGAGGCCGCTGGCCAGCAGGTACTCGCGGGGCTCCTCGCCGAAGCTCCGGATGTCCAGGGTCGGCCGGTGGCGGAACGGCTGGAGCGCGCCCACGGCGTGGATGCGGCCGATGAACCGGCCCATCCACTCGAGCGTCTTGGCGTCCTCGAACTCCGGGGCCCGGCCGCCGCGCCGGGGGAAGACGGTGAAGCGGAAGCCGCGGAACTCGTGGAGCGTCCGGCCGCCGACGGCCGTGGCGGTGACGACCGGGATCTCCCGCTCGGCCAGATCCGCGCTGAAGGCGTGCTCCTCCAGGATGGCCTCGTCCGACCAGCGGGCCGGCCGGTAGAACTTGGCGACCACCGGCGGGCCCTCCTCCATCCAGACCTGGTAGACGCGATTCTCGTAGCTGTTCAGCGCGAGCAGGCGGCCGTCGCCGCGCAGCCCCACGCTGTCGAGCGCGTCGAGCACGACGTCCGGCGTCAGGCCGGCGTAGGACCAGGCGGGAGTATCCATAGGGTGGTTGCCCCGCAGCCCTCGCATCCCGGAGGCCTTCGCCCGGCACGGAGGCGACGGCTACTGCAGATTCCTGGAGCACGCGGGGCCGGCGGGCCCGCAGCAGCACGCACGCGGCGGCCGCTTCAGCGCGGCTTCCGCCCTCCGGCGATGCCTTCCAGCCGCGCGTAGCCGTCCCGCAGCACCACGCTGACCGTGACCCCTCGGGCTGCCCAGTAGTCCACCAAGGCCTGCGCCAGGCACCGCTCGCTGCACAGGGTGGCGGTGCAGCTGTTCGGGTCGGCCAGGGGCGGCACGGAGCCGCCGCAGATGCGGCAGAGGCCGGGAAACTCGCCGGCCGCCTCCCCAGCCTCCGCCGGTTCCACCGTGAGGTTCGTCATCGAAACTCCTCCGTGGGCGGCAGCGCCGGCCGCCGTGTCCGCGGCGGCGCGCTGCGCGCCGGTGAGTGATGACCGGTACGGAGGCCCGGCCCGCGTGTCTCCGCATACGGTGCCCGGCCCGCGCAGACAGAACAAAACCGCCGCGAGACTCAGGTCCCGCGGCGGCTGGCGATGGACCGTGGCTACCGTAGACGCCCCAGTTTAGGCGCGGACGAACCCACGTGTCAAGGAGAATAGGCTCGGTCCGGCGGGCCGGCTATGCTCTGCTCGGGACGCGGCTGACCCGGTCGCGCCGGACTACTTCTTCGCGGGCTCAGCCGCCTCCTGGGGGGCCGGGTTGTTGAAGAAGTTGGTGACGTGCCCCTGCCCGGTCTTCAGCTTCATCTCGACGGCGTGCCACTGCCCCCACAGGTGCGCCTCGACGCCGTCCCTGGCGTTCTCCCGCTTCCAGCCGCACCCCTTGGTATAACAAGCTGCCGTGAAAGCCATGAGTGCAGTTCCTCCCTGACGTTCCTGCCGTCCGGCGCCGCGAGGCGGCCCGGAGCTCGGGACAAAAAGATACCAGCCCCCGAAGCAAGCTCCAGGGGCTGGTGGGTTTCACGAAGTGAGCTAGGCCGTCCTCGTGACGTTGGCCGCCTGGAGCCCCTTGGGACCCGAGATGACGTCGAACTCGACCGCCTGTCCCTCGTTCAAGGTCTTGAAGCCGTCGGCCTGAATGGCTGAAAAGTGCACGAAGACATCCTCACCGCCGGGGCGCTCGATGAAGCCGAAGCCCTTCGCATCGTTGAACCACTTGACTGTTCCCTTCTCCCGCAATGTCCCGCACCTCCCTTCCGTCGGCGCACTGCCCTGCCCCGGGGGCGGGCCGATCCGGGCGCAAAAAAAACCGCGGGAGCGGTCGCGTCTGCTCCTGCGGTTGCTTCCTGCTCTGGCGTGGAATAACCCGGAACGCTGTCCACCGAACCGCGCGGAGGATACCCAGTTGGACCGACGGTGTCAAGCGCTATCCGCCGGTCGGGATTGCGCGCCCCCCGGTCCGGAGAACGCCGCGCGCGCGCCGGACGGCACGCCATTGTGCGGAAGCCCCCACATTCACCGCGCCGTTTCCCGGCGCGGATTGACCTCTCCCGCCGCCGATAGTAGTGTCCCCGGCGCTTTTCTCTCCGGAGTTCCGCTGGCTCCCGCGGTGCGACAAGAGGCCGCGGTCCCCCGTCTTTCGAGGAGGATCCGCCATCAGGCCGGTCGGGGTGGGCATCATCGGGGCGGGATTCGCGGCGGCCTTTCACCTCCGGTCCTACCGGAGGGTGCAAGAGGTCCCCGTCGAGCTGGTCGGCATCGCGAGCAAGACCCGGCCCCGCGCCGCGGAACTCGCGTCCCGCCACGGCATCCGTTCCGTGTATGACGATCATCGCGCCCTGCTGAACGACCCCGCCGTCGACGTTGTGGATCTCTGCGTGCCGAACGCCCTGCACCTCCCCCTGGTCCTGGAGACGGTCCGGGCAGGCAAGCACGTGGTCTGCGAAAAGCCGCTCACGGGGTACTTCGGGGCGGGCGAGCCGGATGGCCAGGTGGGCGCGACGCCCAAGCGAAGGATGCTCGACAAGGTGCGCGCCGACCTGGACGCGGTCAGCCGCGCCATGGCCGAGCACCCGGTGAAGTTCTGCTACGCGGAGAACTGGATCTACGCGCCCGCCGTGCGGAAGGGGCTGGAGCTCGTGGACCGGTGTCTGGCGTCCGGCGCCATCCTCGAGATCCGCGGCGAGGAGTCGCACAGCGGCTCGCACTCCCAGTATTCCAAGTGGTGGCGCCACGCCGGCGGCGGCTCGCTCGCGCGGCTGGCGGCCCACCCCATCGGGCTGGGGCTCTTCCTGAAGCACCGCGAGGGGCAGAAGAAGGGCGGCCGGCCCATCGTGCCGGCGGAGGTGCTGGCCGACGGGGCCGACCTCACGAAGACGCCCGCCTTCCAGGGGCTGCCGGCGTCCGCGCTCGCCGGCGGCTGGGGCGACGTGGAGACGTGGGCCCAGGTCACCGTGACCTTCTCGGACGGCACGCGGGGCATCTTCTACGGCGCGGACGACCTGCTGGGGGGGATGGAGGGCAACGTGGACCTCCGCCTGTCCAACGCGCGCCTGAAGCTGGACATCGTGCCCGTCCGGATCTGCCAGTTCTACACGACCGACCCGACGCCGGTGCAGGACGTCTACTTCAACGAGAAGCAGGAGACGAAGGCCGGCCTCTCCTTCCCGAGCCCGGACGAGGAGTGGACCCTGGGCTACCCCCAGGAGATCCAGGACTTCGTGGAGGCCATCGCCCTGGACCGCGAGCCGCTCTCCGGCCTCGAGCTGGCCAAGCAGGTGGTGGAGGTGGTGTACGCGGGGTACGTCTCGATGGAAGAGCGGCGCAAGGTCGCCCTCGAGACCGACAAGACCTGAACCGCCAAGGCGCCAAGAGCGCCAGGGAGAACCTCCAGAGGACCAAGACCATGGATCG
>JBHGAX010000340.1:0-4422 GCA_041946635.1 Methylomirabilales bacterium (SeqCode) | reverse complement strand
GGTGGCGCCTTGGCGTCTTGGCGGTTCATGCATGCTTGAGTACCTCCTGCGCCGCGTCCTGGCCCTGGCCCCCGTGATGCTGGTGGTGGCCACCCTCGTCTTCGTGCTCATGCACCTGACGCCGGGCGACCCCGTGAGCGCCATGCTGGGCATGGACGCCAGCCCGGCGGACATCGAGCGCATGCGGGCGAAGCTGGGCCTCGACCAGCCGCTCCTGCTCCAGTACCTGCACTGGTTCGGCAAGGTGCTGCGCGGCGACCTGGGGGAGTCCATCTTCCTGCAGATCCCCGTCCTGGAGGCCGTGGCCGAGCGGCTGGAGCCCACGCTGCTGCTCACGCTCCTGGCCGTGGCCATCTCCGTGGGCGTGGGCATCCCGGCGGGCGTGATCTCGGCCACCCGCTTCGGGACGCTGGCGGACCAGGGGTTCATGGTGGTGGCGCTCCTGGGCGTCTCCATGCCGGAGTTCTGGCTGGGCTTGAACCTGATCTTCCTCCTCGCCGTGAAGCTCGGCTGGCTCCCCGTGGCGGGGTACGTGCCGCTGGGCGGGGACTGGCTGGCCACCCTGCGCTACCTGGTCATGCCGGCCTTCTGCCTGGGCTTCATCCAGTCCGCCCTCATCGCGCGCATGACGCGGGCCGTCATGCTGGACGTGCTGGCCCAGGACTACATCCGCACGGGCCACGCCAAGGGCCTCTCGGCCCTGCGGGTGGTGTACAAGCACGCCCTGAAGAACGCCTTCATCCCGACCCTCACGGTCATCGGCATCACCTTCGCCATCCTCATGGGCGGCGCCATCGTCATCGAAACCGTGTTCAACATCCCGGGCGTCGGCCGGCTGCTCATCCAGTCGGTGCTGCGCCGCGACTACCCGGTGATCCAGGGGATCGTGCTGCTGATCGCCGGCGCCTACGTCCTGATCAACCTGCTGGTGGACGTGGCGTACGCCTACCTGGATCCCCGGGTGAAGTACGTGTAGCCATGGCGCGCGAGCAGGCAGGGCGGGCGGAGGGGCCGGCGGCGAGCGGGCGCCCCGAGTGGGTGCAGACGCTGCGCATGCTGGTGCGGCGGCGCATCGTGGTGGCCGGCATGGCGCTGGTGGCCGCGGCGCTCCTGGTCGGGCTGCTCGCCCCGCTCCTGGCCAGCCGGGACCCGGGGGAGCTGGACGTGGCCGCGCGGCTCCGCGCGCCCAGCCGGGTGAACCTGTTCGGGACGGACGGCTTCGGGCGCGACGTGTTCAGCCGGGTGGTCTACGGCGCGCGGCTCTCCATCTTCGTGGGCGCCATGTCCGTGACGCTCGCCAGCCTGGGGGGCGGCCTCATCGGCCTGCTGGCCGGCTTCTACCGGCGCCTGGACGGGATCCTCATGCGGCTCATGGACGGCATCATGGCGTTCCCGAACATCGTGCTGGCCATCGCGCTCATGGCCTCGCTCGGCCCCAGCGTCCTCAACGTCATCGCGTCCCTGGGCTTCGTCTACATGCCGCGCGTGGCGCGGGTGGTGCGGAGCGGCGTGCTGGTCGTGCGCGAGAGCCTCCACGTGGAGGCCGCCCGCGCCCTGGGCGCCAGGGACGCGCGGATCCTGCGCCGCAACATCCTGCCGAACTGCCTCTCCCCGATCATCGTGCAGGCCACCTTCGTCTTCGCCTACGCCGTCCTGGGCGAGGCGGCCCTCAGCTTCCTGGGCGTCGGGGTGCCGCCGTACGTGGCCAGCTGGGGCAACATCCTGAGCGAGGGCCGCCAGTTCATCACGCAGGCCCCCTGGATCACGCTGTTCCCCGGCGCGGCCATCATGCTGACCGTCCTCGGGCTGAACGTCGTGGGCGACGGCCTGCGCGACGCCCTGGATCCCCGCATGCGCCACATCTACGGCCGCCTGGCCCGGAAGCCGGCTTCGTAAAGACTTACCCATCGCGTACTTTTTGCTCCCCCGCCACCCGGCCCTCGCCCGTAACTCCTTGATACCCGGCCCCGGAAGCTCCGGCACTCTCCTTGCTGCCCTCCCACCGGCGGGCCGTATGCCCTCATCGGGCAAGGAGGTCATGCACATGCGAGAGTCGGCGGTACTCGCCGTGGCGTTGGCCTTCGCAGCGGCGCTCTCCGTTCAGGGCGCGCCGGTGCACGCGGGCCAGGGCGAGCAGGAGCAGCAGAAGGATCAAAAGGCCCGGGGAAAGCCGCAGGCGCAGCAGAGCGAGCTCAGCAAGGGCCTCAAGCCGGGCACCGCCAAGGTCAGCGACGTCATCGGGAAGGCGGTGCAGAACGGTCAGGGGGAAACTCTCGGGAAGATCAAGGATGTGCTGGTGGACCCCGAGGACGGCAAGGCCGCGTTCGTGGTCTTCGACGCCACGAGCGGCTTCTTCCAGAACCTCTTCAGGGATCGCGACCACTACCTGATCCTGCCATGGGACCAGGTGGCCTTCCGGGAGGGCAAGTTCACGGCCAACCTGTCCAAGCAGCAGCTGGTGCAGGTCCCGAGCTTCGCCAGCGACGCGTGGCCGCGAATGGACACGCAGTACCAGGATCGGGTGAAGGACTACTACGAGCAAGCGCGGGGGCCGCAGCCGCAGCCCTCGCCCGCCGCGCCCGACGCCTCGCAGGCGGGGCAGGCCTCCGGCCAGCAGGTGGGGGCCACGACCAGGGAGCCCTCGAGCCAGCCGGCGAGCACCGGTGCGCCCGACGCGCAGGCGCCGTCCGGCCAGCAGCCCGCCTCCGTCTCTCCGGAGGCCGCGTCGGAGAGCGCGAAGGTGCCGCCGGAGGCCTCGCCGTCCGGGACGTCGACCGGTGGGTCTGAGAGCCAGGCGGCCGCCGGGTCGGGGAGCGGCGCGAGCGGCGCGTCGCAGTCGCCCGCGTCGAGCGGATCCCGCGCCCGGACGGGATCCGGAGGCACGGCAGCCGGGCCCTCGAGCGCCGCGACCCCCCAGCCCGCCCAGGCGGCGAAAGGCCAGGGGCAGGGCCGGAAGTACGACGAGGACGCGATCCGGGTCGGCGATCTGATCCGCGCCAGCCAGTTCATCGGGAAGGAAGTGCGCAACCAGGAGAACGAGCGGCTGGGGACGGTGGACGAGCTGGTCCTGGACGTGCGCTCCGGGCAGGCCGCGTATGTGGTCCTGGCGCAGGGTGGGGTGCTGGGCATCGGCGAGAAGCTGTTCGCGATCCCGCTCCAGGCCTTCCAGGCGCCCGAGAGCGGCGACCGCGTCCTCCTGCTGGCCGACAAGGAGCGGGTGGCGAAGGCCCCGGGCTTCGACAAGAAGGACTGGCCCACCACGGCCAACCCCTACTGGTCCCCGAAGTCGGGCAGCTAGCCGGAATGTCACCACGAAGGACACGAAGGTCACGAAGGTTTTCGGACCACGGCCCAGGCTCGAAGCCTTCGTGCTCTTCGTGATCTTCGTGGTGGAGATGCGTCTTAGCCCTTGTAGTCGGTGGCCAGGTGGGCCACGCAGTCGCCCCGTTCCACCCGGCCGAAGTGGCGCTGGCTGACCACCGTGCCGGCGGCGGCGAAGCTGACGGGGACCGGGGGACGCGCCGGGTCGTCCACGAAGTGCACCTGCCCGCAGGCCTGGCCGGCCCGCACGTCGGCGCCCAGCTCCACCAGGGGCTCGAACAGGCCGGCGTCCGGGGCGAGGGCGAAGTAGCTCCGGCTCGGCACCTCCACCAGCCGCGTGGGCTGCCGGACGGGCGTCGCCGCGTCGGGCGGCAGGCACCCGGCGTGCACCAGGAAGTTCTGGATCCCGCGCTCCACGATCCGGAGGCCCGCCGGCGACACGGAGCCCCCGCCGCCGAACTCGCCGCCCAGGGTCACGAGCCCGTGTCCGTGCGCGGCCGTCTCCGAGAAGCCCGTGTCCAGCAGGTACCCCCACACCATGCCCAGCGGTGCGCCGAACGCCTCCAGCGCGGCGAGGGTCCGCTTGTCCAGCCCCGCGTCCCCGCTCACGCGCATGGACACGAACGGGAGGTAATCCAGCGACGACCCGCCCGAGTGCAGGTCCAGGAAGAAGCCGACCATGGGGAAGAGCACGCTGTCCACGTAGTGGGCGATGGCGTAGGTGGGGGTGCCGTTCGGATCGCCCGGAAAGGCGCGATTGAAGTTCACGATGTCCAGCGGCGAGACGCGCGCGCCGGCCAGCGCGGCCGGCAGGTTCACGGCCGGCAGGACGACGATCCGGCCCCGGATCCGCCCGGGGTCCAGGCTGCGGACCAGCTTGCAGAGGCCGACCTGCCCCTCGTACTCGTCCCCGTGGTTCCCGGCCATGAGCAGCACGCCCGGCCCGGTGCCGTTCTTGAACACCGCGATGGGGATCGCGATGTTGCCGTACGCCGAGCGGGTCACCGAGTAAGGCAGGTACAGCCAGCCCACCTGCTTCCCGTCTTTCTCGTAATCGACGTCGGTGTAGATCCGTGTCGTTCCGGTCACGGGGCACCCTCC
>JBHGAX010000034.1:0-17679 GCA_041946635.1 Methylomirabilales bacterium (SeqCode) | reverse complement strand
TCGCGGGGTGCGGCCACGAAGCGCAGCAGCTCGTAGGGCGCCGCGGGGCGCGGGAAGTACAGGAAGCCCTGCGCCTCGGCCCCGGGCTGCAGCGGCCCCTCGGGCAGCGCCCGCGGGATCACGTCCCGCACGTCGCTCGCGTAGCCCCCGCCCAGCGAGATGCCGACGCCGCCCCCGAAGATGGTGCCCCCGCCCCCGGTGCTGCCGCCGATCCCGATGGACGGCGACACCGAGACCCCGGACGACGCCGAGCCGCCCAGGAGGCTCACCACCTCGGTGGGCGCCAGGGGCAGGTACTGGCGGTTGGCGTCGTCCAGGAGCAGGAAGTCGCCCCGGGAGACGGCCACCGGCCGCGTCCCGGTGTTCCGGAGGACGACGAGGAACGGCAGCACGTGGTCGGGCAGCGCGCGCGGCCGGCCCTGCCAGACGCCCGCGGTCACCGAGATCCGCAGGCCGGACAGCTCCCGCACGATCGCCCCGGCGGCACCGGACGCCGCCGCGGGTCCGGCGGGCTGCAGGGCCGGGCCGCGGCTGCAGGCGACCAGCATCGCCAGGAGGCCGAGGGCGCCGGCCGCCGGCTTGACACGCGGTGGACGCCCGAGTAGCGTTGAGCGCGCTCCGGGCCGAGTCAGGATTCGCATGGCTGCTCCAGGAGGGGCCGGCCCCTCCGCCAGGTGGGAGGACGATGGCTACGCTCGCGACGTTTCGCGCGCTCCGCTACGACCCTGCGCGGGTCCCCGATCTCGCGGCGGCGGTGGCGCCGCCCTACGACGTGATCTCGCCCGAGGCACGCGAGCGGTACGCCCGGCATCCCCACAGCGTGGTGCGGCTCACCCTGCCCCAGGACGACCCTCCCGGGCCGGGCGCCCGGGACCGCTACGCGCGGGCCGGCGCCGCGTTCGCCGCCTGGCGCGCCGAGGGCGTGCTGCAGCGAGACCCGGAGCCGAGCCTCTACCCCTACGAGCAGGCGTTCGAGGTGGGCGGCCGCACGCTCCGCCGGCGGGGCGTCCTGGGCCTGCTGCGCCTGGCCCACTACGCCGAGAAGCAGGTCCTGCCGCACGAGCGCACCTTCGCCCGCTACAAGGACG
The DNA here is from genome assembly GCA_041946635.1 of Methylomirabilales bacterium (SeqCode). GTDB lineage: Bacteria > Methylomirabilota > Methylomirabilia > Methylomirabilales > 2-02-FULL-66-22 > 2-02-FULL-66-22. The sequence goes on along the minus strand of JBHGAX010000034.1, from coordinate 16,591 downwards.
ACCGGCTCCGGCTGATGCGCGCCTGCCCGGCGAACCTGGAAGCCATCCTGGGCTTCTACGCCGGGCCGGGCCAGCGGATCGCCGCCCTGCTGGAGGCAGCCATGCAGGCGGCCCCGCTGGCCGCCCTCCGGGACGCCGACGGCGTGGGCCACCGGCTCTGGCGCCTGGCCGGTGCCCCGGCGGCCGAGCTGTGCGGGCTCCTCCGGGATCGTCCCGTGGCGATCGCCGACGGCCACCACCGCTACGAGACCGCCCTGAATTTCCGCGGCGAGCGGCTGGCCGGCCTGCCGGATGCCGAGGCGCGCCGGCGACCGGAGGCCTTCGTGCTCGCCCACCTGGTGCACGCCGAAGACCCGGGGCTGGTCATCCTGCCCACGCACCGCCTCGTGCGCCGGGCGGCCCCGCTCGCCGCGCTGCGGCCGCGCCTGGCGCGGCGCTTCGAGGTGGAGGAGCTGCCCGCGGCGCCGGGGGAGGCGCTCGCCGTCTTCCGGCGCGCCCTGGCCGACCTCCAGGCGCGGCGGAGGTGCGAGATCGCGTTCCTGGCGGCCGGCAAGGGGGGAGAGCTGCTGCGGCTGCGCCTGCGCGACCTGCCGCCCGAGGGCGGCCAGCCCAGCGGCCTGGCGCGCCTCGACGTGGCCGTCCTGCACGCGCTCGTGCTGGAGGGGCTCCTGGAGATCCCGGCGGGCGATCCGGATGCGATCAGCTACGAGCGCGACGAGGCCGCCGTGCTGGCGGCCGTGGAGGCCGGGGCGGCGCCCGTGGCCTTCGGGCTCTCCGCGCCGCGCCCCGACGAGGTGCTGGCGCTGGCGCTCGCCGGCCAGCGCATGCCCCAGAAATCGACCTTCTTCTACCCCAAGGTCCTGAGCGGCCTGGTCCTGCACCCGCTGGACGAGGGGGACGTCATTCCGGCCTGACGCGCGCGCTCCCCCCGGCGTCCCGTCCCCGCCCCGCCTGCTGCTCGGTCAGCGCGGCCCGCAGGCGCTCCACCTCGCGCTCGAGCTCGCCCACCCGCTGGACCAGGGACTGGAGCGCCTTGGCGATCGGGTCGGGCAGATCCGTCATGTCGAGGTCGATCTTCGGCGTCACGCGGCGCCCGTCCCGGTGCGTCACCTGGCCCGGGACGCCCACCACCACCGAGTTCGGCGGCACCTCCTTCACCACGACGGAGCCCGAGCCGATGCGGCTGCCGTCCCCCACGCGGAACGGCCCGAGGATCTTGGCGCCCGAGCCGATGACCACGTTGTCGCCGATGGTGGGGTGCCGCTTCACCTTCTCCAGGCTGGTCCCCCCGAGCGTGACGCCCTGGTAGATCGTGACGTTCTCGCCCACCTCGGCGGTCTCGCCGATCACCACGCCCATCCCGTGGTCGATGAACAGGCCCCGCCCCAGCCGGGCCCCCGGGTGGATCTCGATGCCGGTGAGCGCGCGCGATCCGTGGGAGATGAGCCGGCCCAGGAGCTTCAGCCGGTGGGTCCAGCACCAGTGGGCGAGGCGGTGGAGCCAGACCGCGTGCAGGCCCGGGTAGCAGAGCAGGACTTCGAGGAGGCTCCGCGCGGCCGGGTCGCGCTCGAACACGGCCCGGACGTCCTGCCGGAGGGTGGAGAGCATCTCGGTTCAGCGTGCGGAGGTCCGGGAGAGCGCTCCCGCATCGCCCCGCGAGCCCGCCGGGGCGGTCACGATCCTCCCCGGCCGGCCCGCGAGGTGGCGAGCAGGTAGCGCAGTACGTTGTCCGCGAAGCGGGCGCGATCCGGCAGGCTGCCCGGATCGCCGGGGTCGAAGGCCATGCCCAGCACCCGCCCCGCGCCCACCGCCATCTCGGCGATGAGCGGGTAGGGGTAGGAGCCCGTGCCCGCCGAGCCACCGCCGGCGGCCCGCAGGATCTCCACGGCTCCCGCCCGGGGGTTCATGTCGTTCACGGCGCCGATGGTGCCGAACTGGACGCCCGCCAGGATCGGGTGCCCGGGCTGGAGCACCACGGGCGGCCGGAAGGGGATGGCGCGCCAGTCCGAGGCGCTGCGCAGCTCGAACGGGACGAGCGCGGCCGCGGCCTGGTACCCGCCGCTGCCGAAGGCCTGCGGGCCGCCGGTCAGCCAGAGCGCACCGCCGCCCTGGACGTACTCCGTGAGCCCCTGCTGCACGCTTCCGGGCAACGCGCGAAACGGGATGTTCGCCAGGAGCACGACGGCCAGGTCGGCCAGCGGCTTGTCGCCCGGATCCTCGAGCACCTCGAGGCCCATGGCGGCCAGGCCGCGGGCATCCAGGAAGCCGGGGCTGCCGAGGACCAGCACCCGCGGGCTGCCGGCGTCCGCCGCGGCGGGCAGGGCGAGCAGCAAGGCGAAGAGCAGAGCGTGCAGGACGGTTCGCATGATGCCCGGACTATATCGAACTGCTGCGGGGAAGTAAAGCGACGGCCGGCAGTGGCGGTCCGGCGGGGCGGCCAGGCTCCGCCCAGGGGCGCCCGCGGATTTTCGCGTTGACTTTGCGGGAGGGGTTGAGTAGCGTAGCGGCCGTTTCCCACCTTCTCGAGACGCCATGCGCTCCCACGCCAAGCTCGCCCGCGTGACCGCGATCCTCCGGACTGCGTACCGACCCCAACGGCCCTCCCGCCCCTGGGGCAACCCGCTGGATGCCCTGGTCCAGACGATCCTGTCGCAGAACACCAGCGACCAGAACAGCCGGCGGGCCTACGAGGCGCTTCGCGCGCGCTTCCCCTCCTGGGAGGCGGTGCACCGGGCGCCCCTGCGGGCCCTCATCGCGGGCATCCGCTGCGGCGGCCTGGCGAACATCAAGGCCGTGCGCATCAAGGCGCTCCTGGAGGAGATCTGGCGCGACCAGGGCCACTTCGACCTCAGCTTTCTCCGCGACCTGCCCAGCGAAGAGGTGGCCGCCTACCTGGGCCGGTTCCGGGGGATCGGCAGCAAGACGGTGGCCTGCGTCCTCCTCTTCGGGCTCGGCCGCCCGGCGTTCCCCGTGGACACCCACGTGCACCGGGTCACGCGCCGGCTGGGCCTCCTGGACGGCGCGACCAGCCCCGAGCGGGCCCAGGCGCTGCTGGAGCCCCAGATCCCGCCCGCGGACCGCTACGCCCTGCACGTCGGCCTGATCGAGCACGGCCGCCGGGTGTGCCGCGCCCAGCGCCCGCTCTGTCCGGACTGCCCGCTGGGCCGGCTGTGCGAGCATCGCGCACGGGCGCCCCGGGCTTCCTGTTGACAGCGCGCGGCTCGCCTGAGTAAGATGGCGGCCGTTGCGGGTATCGTCCAATGGTAGGGCACAGGCTTCCCAAGCCTGGGATGCGGGTTCGATCCCCGCTACCCGCTCCAGCACCAAGGGGCTCCGGGTGCACCGCCCGGAGCCCCTTGCGCTTTTCCGGTCGGGGGCCCCGTGTCCGAGCTCACCCGCGCGCTGGCCGACCGCGTGGCCGCGCTGCTCGCCGCGCATCCCGTGCAGGACGCGCACCCGCCGGGGTACCGGCAGGCGGCGGTGCTCCTGCCGCTCTACGCGGCTGCGGCCGGCCCGCACCTCCTCCTGACCCAGCGCACCGAGGCCGTCCCCACGCACAAGGGCCAGGTGAGCCTCCCCGGCGGGGGCTACCGCGAGGGGGACGCCGACCTCTGCGCCACCGCGCTCCGCGAGACCGAGGAGGAGGTCGGGCTTCACCCCGAGGATGTCCGGGTGGTGGGCCGGCTGGACGACGCCATCACGGTGGCGTCCCGGTTCGTCGTCCGTCCCTTCGTGGCGGTCGTGCCGAGCGCGTATGCCTTCCGGCCGGATCCGCGGGAGATCGCCGCCCTGATCCACCTGCCCGTCGCCGCGCTCCTCCGCGCCCCGTTCCGCGCGGAGCAGTGGGTGCGCGAGGGCCGGCGGGTTCCGGTGCTCGTGCAGGAGTACGACGGGCATGTGGTGTGGGGCCTGACGGCGCGGATACTCCAGCAGTTCGTGGAGCGGGTGGCGCGCCCGCTCGCCGGCTGCTGAGGGGACGGCCCGCCTGCGCGCGGCGCGCCCCGGCGCGCCGCCATGCACGTGGGCCGCGGGCGGGTCCTCCGCGAGAGCTGGGCGGGGTTACGCGTTGGCTTGCCGCGTGGCGCGGTCCTTCAGCAGCGTGCCGAGCGAGCGGCGCTCCACCAGGGAGAACCCGGTGTCGCCCGGCCGGCACTCCCACCGCTCCAGCAGGACGGGCCGCATCTCGATCTGGAATCGCGCGCCGAACTCGGAGACCGTCTGGTTGATGATGGACCCCGCCTCCTGCTCCTGGTAGCTGCCGAAGAGCCCGAAGCGTACGAGCCGGGTCTGCTCGTCCACGCTGATCGTCGGGAAGTCGCTCGTCTCCTCGTCGGGGTGGCAGACGAAGCCGCCGCGCACGTAGTCCACCATCCCGATGTTGTCGAAGAGGTACTCCATGATCGCGCCGAGGTCCCACTCGCCCTCGACCGCATACGAGACCCCCAGGCCGCACCGGTCGGCGGTGGGCGGGGGGCACAGGCCTTCCTGGAGCGTCACCCGGTAGATCTCCTTGCACCGCGTGCAGCCGACGAGCCGGCCCTGCGTGCCCTCGGCGCGGAGTCCCACGCTGAGGAGCGACCCGCAGGTGGGGCAGGTGCCCACCAGGCGGGTGCTGTCGGCGTTCAAGGTGACTTCCACCGTCCGCACGGGCCGCGACTGGGATCCGGGGGCCGGTCCGCTGGCGTTTCTTCGCTGCAATGGTCTGTCCATGCTCCCTTCCCGTTGCCGTAGACTTCGGGGAGGGACTTCTGCACGGCCCGTACCAAGGACAGCTCCTCGGCAGCCCGGGCCCGGATCGGCACGCGGGACGGCGTTTACCCGGGATGCCGCCCCGCCGCCGGGCGCCTCCCGGCGCGGCCGGCTGGGGAAATTTTTCCGACCCCGGGCCCGCCACGTCGGGCCGGTGCCGGACTCCCGGATCGGGCTTCGGGCTTGACAGCCTTCACCTTGGCGTACTAGCGTGCCCTGTTTCGCCATGCCCGCCATGCCAGGCCCGCGCAATTCCTGCAGGTCGTGGCCCGCCGCACCTCGCCGGCTGGCGTTCGTCACGAGCACGCCCTGGAGCGTGGCCGGGGGGAGCGGCACCTACATCGGCATCCGGCAACTGGCCGCCGCGCTCTCGGCGCGCGGCCTGGACGTCCAGCGCCACGGGCCGGCGCGGGCCTGGCGCTTCTACACGCTGCAGCGCCTGGCCTTCAACCTGGCGGTGGCGGGCCGCCTGCGGCGCGGCGGCTACGACTGGGTGGTGGGCTTCGACCTGGACGGCTTTCACTACGGGCGGGCGCCCGTGGCGCCGTACGTGGCCAGCCTGAAGGGCGTCATCGCCGACGAGCGGCAGAACGAGCGGGGCGTCCCCCGGCTCATGCTGGGCATCCAGGCGGCCTTCGAGCGCCTGGCCGTCCGGCGGGCGGCGGTCATCGTGACCACCAGCCGGTACTCGCGGGACCGGGCGAGGCAGCTGTACGGCGTCGGCAAGACGCCCATGGTGATCGTGCCCGAGCCCATCGACCTCGCGGCCTGGGAGGGCCTGCCGGCGCGGCCGCCGGCCGACCCTCCCGCCGTCCTGACGGTGGCGCACCTGTACCCCCGCAAGAACCTCGGCGTCCTGCTGGAGGCTTATCGCCGCCTGGAGGACGCGGGCGTGGCCTTCCAGGCCTGGGTGGTGGGGGAGGGGCCCTGCCGGGCGCGCTGGCAGGCGCTTCGCGACGGCCTGGGGCTCGCCCCGCGGGTCGCGTTCCTCGGGACGGTACCCCTGGCCGAGCTGCGGGAGCGGTATGCACGGGCCTCGGTGTTCTGCCTGCCCAGCAAGCAGGAGGGCTTCGGGATCGTGTTCCTGGAGGCCATGGCCGCCGGCCTGCCGGTGGTCGCCGGCCGGGCCGCCGCGGTGCCGGAGACGGTGGCGGACGGCCAGACGGGCCTCCTGGTGGAGCCCCGGGACCCCGACGCCCTGGCGACCGCCCTGGCCGGCCTGCTGGCCCAGCCCGCACGACGCCGCGCGCTGGGGGCGGCCGGGCGGCAGCGCGTCCGGCGGTACGGGGCCGACGCGGTGGCCGGGCTGTTCCTGACGCGGGTCGGGACGGCGCTGGGCGCGCCCGCCACGGAGGAGGCGGCATGCGGGTGACCAAGCGGCTGGAGTTCTGCGCGGCCCATCGGTATGTCCGCCCGGGGTGGGACGAGGCGCGGAACCGGGCGGCGTTCGGCAAGGCGGCGAACCTCCACGGGCACAACTACGTGCTGGAGGTCACGGTGGAGGGCGAGCCGTCCCCCGACACCGGGATGGTGATGGACCTCAAGGCGCTGAAGGACCTGGTGGTGGAGGCGGTCCTGGACCGGCTGGACCACAAGAACCTCAACGCGGACGTGCCGGAGTTCGCCGAGCGGCTGCCCACGCCGGAGCACCTGGCGGTCTTCATCTGGGACCGCCTGGCGCCCCGGCTCCAGGGCTGCCGGCTGCAGCGGGTGCGCCTCCACGAGGACGCCTCGGTCTACGTGGACTACCTGGGGGAGCGGGCGGATGGCTGAGCGCGGCGCACCCGGAGGGCTGCCCGTCGTGGAGGTCACCCGCCGCTACCGGTTCTCCGCCGCGCACCGCATGCACAACCCGCGCTTCAGCGCGGAGGAGAACGCGCGGCTCTACGGCCGCTGCAACCACGTGAGCGGGCACGGGCACACCTACCGGCTGGCGGTCACCTTGCGGGGGCCCGTCCGGCCCGCCACGGGGCGCCTCCCGGAGGACGAGGCGCTGGACCGGGTGGTGGAGGAGCGGGTGCTGGCCCGGCTGGATCAGGGGAACCTCGACGAGGTGATCGGCCCCCGGGACGGGCCCACCAGCACCTCGGAGGCGCTGCTGCTGTTCTGCTGGCGCCTCCTGGCGCCCTGCTTTCCCCCGGGACGGCTGCGGTGCCTGCGCCTGGAAGAGACGCCGAACAACTGGTTCGAGCTGGACGCCGAGTCGGTGTCCGCCGCACACGGCATGGCCGGAAACGATATGGCCGGGACCGAGGACGAGGAGCAGGCATGATCGAGCAACTGGTGGGCGACCTGCTGAAGGAGCTGGGCGAGGATCCGCATCGCGAGGGGCTGGCGAAGACGCCCGGGCGGGTGGCGGCGGCGCTGCGCTCGCTGACCGGCGGCTACCGGCAGCGGGTGGAGGACGTCCTGAACGGCGCCATCTTCAACGAGCCCTACGACGAGATGGTCGTGGTGAAGGACATCGAGGTCTACTCGCTGTGCGAGCACCACATGCTGCCCTTCTTCGGCAAGGCGCACGTCGCCTACATACCCGCCGGGCGGATCGTGGGCCTGAGCAAGATCCCCCGGCTGGTGGACATGTATGCGCGCCGGCTGCAGGTCCAGGAGCGCCTCACCACCCAGGTGGCCGAGGCGCTCCAGACGGCCCTCCGGCCGGGCGGCGTGGCGGTGGTAATCGAGGCGTACCACCTCTGCATGATGATGCGGGGCGTCGAGAAGCAGAACAGCCAGGCCATCACCTCCTGCATGCTCGGCGCCTTCCGTACCTGCCGGGAGACCCGGGAGGAGTTCCTGGGCCTCATCCACGGCACGGCGCGGCGCTGAGCGGGGGCGCCACGGGCCCGGGGGCGGCGGCTTTCCACCCATAGGCCCCTTGACACCCCTGCACTGCCCTGGTATCAAAGGGTTAGCCGCGGCGCCCCCGGCGCGCCGGGCACCCGAGACCGGCTCCCCGCCGCTCACCCAGGCCGCGGCACCTGGGACAGTGCAAAGTATGCACACCTCCGACGCCGCCCATTCCGCGCATCCGATCGACCCCGGTCCGCTGGCCGGCATCCGGCACAGCATCGCCGTCGCTTCCGGCAAGGGCGGCGTGGGCAAGTCCACCGTGAGCGTGAACCTCGCCGTGGCCCTCGCCAGCGGGGGCGCGGCGACCGGCCTGCTGGATGCCGATCTGCATGGCGCCAGCATTCCCATGATGACCGGCGTGGCGCGCGCGCCGGAGCGCGCCGGGCAAAAACTGCTCCCCGTGGAAGCCCATGGGGTGAAGCTCATGTCCCTGGGCTTCCTCATGCCGGACGGCGGACCGGTGATTTGGCGCGGTCCTATGGTGTCCGGGGCCATTCAGCAGTTCCTGGGCGATGTGGCATGGGGCGTGCTTGACTACCTGGTCGTGGACCTGCCGCCCGGGACGGGCGATGCGCAGCTCACGCTGGCGCAATCCATCCCGCTGACCGGCGCGGTCATCGTGACCACCCCGCAGGACGTGGCCTTGCAGATCGCGGCCAAGGCGCTCGCCATGTTCCAGCAGCTGCGGGTGCCCATCCTGGGCATCATTGAAAACATGAGCGGGTTCGTCTGTCCCCACTGTGGCACTCCCGCCGCGCTCTTCCGGGAGGGGGGCGGGCGTCAGGCCAGCGAGCGGCTGGGGGTGCCGTTCCTGGGCGCCGTGCCCCTGGACGCCGGGGTGTGCCAGGCCGGCGACCGGGGCGAGCCGACGGTGGCGCTCCAGCCCGCGTCGGCGGCCGGCGCCGCCTTCCGGGCCGTGGCCGACGCCGTGGTGCGGCAGGTGGAGGCGGCCGGGACCGGGCCGACCATCCGGTTCGGGCAGGAGTGACGGCAGGGGAAACCATGGGCGAGAACGGCGAGCAGTGGACCGAGGTGGTGCGGCGCGAGTTACAGGCCATCCTCCGGCGGGGAAGCCGGATCACCGAGCGCGATCTGCTGCGGCTCTCGGCGCAGACCGGGCTCGACTACTCCACGGTCCTCCGGATCCAGCGGGAGCTGACCTGATCGAGCCGGGGCGGGACCCCGGCGGGAGCCAATCCCATCATGGCGGTTGACGAGCATCGCAGTGAGGCCCGGACGGTGGGACCGGTGGCCTTCGCGGTCCTCACCGTGAGCGACAGGCGCACGCCGGAGACGGACACCTCCGGCCCGCTGGCCGCCCGGCTGCTGGCCGAGGCCGGCCACACGCCGACGGACGCCGAGCTGATCCCCAACGAGCCCGCCCGCATCCGGGCCAGCGTGCGGCGCTTCCTGCACGGCGGGGCGGCCTGCCTGGTGGTGGTCGGCGGCACGGGGGTCGGTCGGCGGGACCTGACCATTGAAACCATCACGCCGCTGCTCGAGAAGACCCTCCCCGGCTTCGGGGAGCTGTTCCGGTCGCTCGGGTACGGCGAGATCGGCACGGCCGCGATGCTGAGTCGCGCGCTGTGCGGGGTGAGCGGCGGCAAGGTGATCTGCTGCCTGCCGGGATCCGAGGCGGCCGTGCGGCTGGGCGTGGGGAAGCTCCTCGTCCCCGAGCTGCCGCACCTGGTCTGGAATCTCCGGCGGTGACGGGCCGCGCCACCCAGTCGAGGGCACCAAGGAGGACGGCATGGCCGAGCAGGAGCGCAAGCAGAAGCGGACCGAGGGCCCGCCCTCCGGGGAGGGGGGACAGGCCGGCGGGACCGTGTCCGAGAAGGGCAAGAAGCTGAAGGAGGACATGGACAAGCTGGTGGACGAGATCGACGACGTCCTGGAGGAGAACGCCGAGGAGTTCGTGAAAAGCTACGTGCAGCGCGGCGGCGAGTAGGGAGGGCTCGCCGCGCGCGGGAGAGCCGATGCCGATCTACGAGTTCGTGTGCGAGGAGTGCGCCCATGCCTTCGAGAAGCTGGTCGCCACCTCACGGAGCCGGGTGGAATGCCCCCGCTGTCGGAGCGGCAAGGTGACCAAGCAGTTCTCGACGTTCGCCTTCAAGGGGGAGCGCGGCTTCGTCGGCTCCACCTCGGGCGGTTGCGCCGGATGCAGCAGCAGCGGCGGGTGAGGGACGTGCAGTCATTAGATCCCCGGTCCGGGGATGCGGGTCGCTTTCATGCGGGCGAGTGGCTGGGCTGTCCCAGCCATTCGCGTTTTGGCCTCCGCCGCCGCGCGTCTTCGCGCGGCCGAAAGCGGAGTCGTGTGGTCGGAAAACGCCTTGACACCCCTCTGTGTCGGGTCATAATGAGTTTCCCACCTCGCCGCGGCGCGGCTGCGCTGCGCGGCGTGCGCGGCCGGGACCCCGCCGACGTCCCGGGCGCGCACGCGGAGGCACCAGGATCATGAGCGAGCCCGAGACCAAGCTGAACTCGTTGCGGAAGACCATGCGGAAGATCTCCGGGCAGTTCCCCACCACGGAGGCCGCGGCCCAGAAGGTGATCCTCCAGTACGAGCTCGACATCGAGAACCTCCAGGCCCAGGTCAAGGCGCTCGAGGAGGAGATGCTCCACCTGCGGCGCCGGCTGGAGCAGACCCCCAAGGAGTTCGAGTTCCTGCGGACCAAGCTGGGGCAGTCCCGGGAGCAGCTGGACCGGGCCCAGCAGCAGAACGAGCGCCTGGTCTCGGCGCTGAGCCAGGCCAAGGAGCAGATCGCGGCGCTGCGGGCCGAGGTGGACAAGCTGGCGGCGCCGCCGGCCACCTACGGCACGGTGCTGCAGACGCACGAGGCGGGCACCGTGGACGTCTGGACCGGCGGGCGCAAGCTGAAGGTCAGCGTGGCGCCCTCCGTCAACGCGGGGGACCTCCGCCGCGGCCAGGAGGTCGTGCTGAACGAGGCCCTCAACGTGGTGGAGGCGGGCGGCCAGGAAGTGCAGGGCGAGGTGGTCCGCATGAAGGACCGCCTGGACGAGCAGCGGCTGGTGGTGACGCTCCGCGCCGACGAGGAGCGCGTGGTGGAGCTGGGGGCCGACATGGTGGGCACCCCGCTGCAGGTGGGCGACCTCCTGCGGCTGGACCCGCGGGCCGGCGTGGTGCTGGAGCGCCTGCCCAAGCCGGACGTGGAGGACCTGATCCTGGAGGAGGTGCCCAACATCACCTACGCGGACGTCGGCGGCCTGAGCAGCCAGATCGACCAGATCCGGGACGCCATCGAGCTGCCGGTCCTGTACGCGGAGCACTTCGCCGCGCACAAGCTCTCGCCGCCCAAGGGCGTGCTCCTGTACGGCCCTCCCGGCTGCGGCAAGACCCTCATCGCCAAGGCGGTGGCGAACGCGCTGGCCCAGCAGCTGAGCCGGCAGACCGGCCAGCCCAGCAAGGCGTACTTCCTGAACGTGAAGGGGCCCGAGCTGCTGAACAAGTACGTGGGCGAGACCGAGCGGAAGCTGCGCGAGATCTTCGCCCGCGCGAAGGAGAAGGCCAGCGCCGGCGCCCCCGTGGTCGTGTTCTTCGACGAGATGGACTCGCTCTTCCGGACCCGCGGCTCGGGGATCTCCTCGGACGTGGAGTCCACGATCGTGCCTCAGTTCCTGACCGAGCTGGACGGGGTGGAGGGGCTCCGGCACGTGATCGTGATCGGCGCCAGCAACCGGCAGGACCTCATCGATCCCGCCGTGCTCCGCCCCGGACGTTTCGACGTGAAGATCCGCATCGACCGGCCCAACCAGGAGGCCGCCCAGGAGATCTTCGCGAAGTACCTCACCCCGGACCTGCCGTTCGGCGAGGCCGAGCTGGCTGCCCACGGGCAGGATCCCGCTGCCACCGCGGCCAGCCTGATCGCCGCCGCGGTCGCCGAGATGTTCGTGGCGGACGAGGCGCACCGCTTCCTGGAGGTCACCTACGCCTCCGGGGAGAAGGAGACCCTCTACTTCAAGGACTTCGTGAGCGGCGCGCTGATCGAGAGCGTCTGCACCCGGGCCAAGAAGGCCGCGGTGAAGCGCATGATCACCACGGGCGTCAGGGGCATCACGGCGGCGGACATGGTCGAGGCCGTGAGGGCCGAGTTCCGGGAGAACGAGGATCTCCCGAACACCACGAATCCCGACGACTGGGCGAAGATCGCCGGGCGGCGGGGCGAGCGGATCGTGCACGTGCGTCCGGTCTTCGACCGCGAGGCGAAGAAGCCGCGCAAGGTCGAGACCATCAGCACGGGACACTACCTCTGAGACCGGCCCCGCACTCCCGATCGGTGCTCCCCTGCCTGGTCCTGGACCGCTCCATGCCAGCCACGGGCTCAGGTCGCCTTACGGCCGCGTCGGGTTCTGCGGCACGAGGACACGCGCATGGCGATTGACAAGATCCTGGGGAGCGAGACGGAGGTCGGCATCACGGCCCAGCAGCCGGCCGGCTTCGACCCCGTCGGCAGCTCGATCTTCCTGATCAACGCGCTGCCGGCGGTGCAGCCGGCCCGCGCCATGTGGGACTACGCGGGGGAGAACCCCCTGCTGGACGCCCGCGGCTTCGAGGTGAGCGGCGAGCGCGAGCGGCCCAGCCAGCAGGACAACCGGGCCATCAACAAGGTCCTGACCAACGGCGGCCGCCTGTACATCGACGGCGCGCACCCCGAGTACTCCACGCCCGAGACCACCAACGCCCGGGACCTCGTGCTGTACGAGAAGGCGGGCGAGCGCATCCTGGACGCCTGCCGGGAGGCGGCCAACCGCAAGCTGCCGCCGGGCCAGCAGCTGCTGGTCTACAAGAACAACAGCGACGGGAAGGGGAACAGCTACGGCTACCACGAGAACTACCTGGTGGCGCGCGCGGTGGGCTTCGAGCGCCTGGTGGAGGGGCTGACCCCCTTCCTGGTGTCGCGCATCGTCTTCGCGGGCGCGGGCAAGGCCGGCTCGGAGAACGGGACCGAGCCGTGCGACTACCAGATCTCCCAGCGCGCCGACTTCTTCGAGACGCTCATCGGCCTGGACACCATGGCCAAGCGGCCCATCATCAATACGCGCGACGAGCCGCACGCGGACGAGGAGAAGTACCGCCGCTTCCACGTGATCGTGGGCGACGCCAACATGGCGGAGCTGTCCACCTACCTGAAGGTCGGCACGACGGCCATCGTCCTGGCCATGCTGGAGGACGGCGGGCTGACCAAGGACCTGACCCTGGACGACCCGGTGCGGGCCATCAAGGAGATCTCGCACGACCCGACCTGCCGGCAACGGGTGCGGCTGAAGCGCGGCCAGGAGTTCAGCGCCATCGAGCTGCAGCGCGAGTACCTGGAGCTGGCCCTGGACTACTACAGCAGCGTGGAGCAGCCCCCCGTGGTGCGGGACGTGCTGGAGCGCTGGCAGGGGATCCTGGAGCGGCTGGCGCAGGACCCGCGGGAGTGCGCCCGGGAGCTGGACTGGGTCATCAAGCTGGAGCTGATCCGCTCGTACGCCGAGCGCAAGGCCCTGCGCTTCGACGACCAGCGGGTGCACATGCTGGATCTCCAGTACCACGACCTCCGAAGGGAGAAGGGCCTGTACTACCGCCTGGAGCGGGACGGCTTCGTCGAGCGCCTGGTGGCCGACGACGAGATCGCGCGGGCGCGGGTGGAGCCGCCCGCGGACACGCGCGCCTACTTCCGGGGCACCTGCCTCCGCAAGTTCGCGGACCAGGTGTACGGCGCGAGCTGGAGCTCCGTCCTCCTGGACACGGGCGAGGCCTCGGTGAAGAAGATCCCCATGGCCGAGCCGGCCCGGGGCACCCGGAAGCTGGTGGGGGAGGTGCTGGAGCACTCCGACAGCGTGGCGGAGCTGCTGGATCGCCTGGCGGCCTAGCCCGCTCGCCGATCGGGGTGGTCGGGACTGGCCAAGAGCCGCGCCCGCGCGCGGTTCTTGCCGTTTGACCATAGGGGCGCAGCAGGCTTCTCACCTCGCTTGCCCACGGGGGCACCCATGGACCAGTTCTTCCAGGACGCCGGCTCCAGCTTCTGCAACCTGATCCGCCAGCGCGAGCCGAGCCTGCTGCCGCAGTTCGGCATGGAGGCCCGCGGGCTGGCCGGCGCGGCGCCGCCCGCCGTCCCGCACGGGACGACCGTCCTGGCCCTCCGGTACGCCGACGGGGTGGTGATCGCCGGCGACCGGCAGGCCACCGAGGGCTCCACGGTGGCCTCGCGGCGCATCGAGAAGGTCTACGCCACGGACGACTTCTCGGCCATCGCCATCGCGGGGGCGGCCGGGCCCTGCATCGAGATGGTGCGGCTCTTCCAGACCGAGCTGGCCCACTACGAGAAGCTGGAGGGCGCGCCCCTCAGCCTGGAAGGGAAGGCCAACCGGCTGGCGCAGATGATCCGCGGGAACCTGCCCCTGGCCATGCAGGGGCTGGTGGTGGTGCCCATCTTCGCGGGCTTCGAGCCGCGCCGGGGCGAGGGGCGGATCTACAAGTACGACGTGGCGGGCGGCCGCTACGAGGAGACCGACTTCTACGCCATCGGCTCGGGCGGGGCGCACGCGCGCTCCAGCCTGAAGAAGCTCTACCGGGCCGGCCGCCCCGAGGCCGAGGCGGCGGCCATGGCGCTGGAGGCCCTGTACGACGCGGCGGACGAGGATACGGGCACCGGCGGCCCCGACTTCGTCCGGCGCATCTTCCCCACGGTGAAGCTGGTCACCGGCACAGGGACCCGCGACGTGCCCGAGCAGCAGGTCGCGGCGGCCTGCGAGGCCATCGCCGCCGCCCGGCGCGACCGGCCCTGAGCCCGCCCCGAGCCCCTCGAGGGGCCGGCCGCCCGTCCACCCCGCAGTCCGCGCCGCGCCGCGGCCGAGGAGCCACCCATGCCGCTCCCGTACTACGTCTCTCCCGAGCAGATGATGCAGGACAAGGCGGAGTACGCCCGCAAGGGGATCGCCAAGGGGAAGTCGATCATCGCGCTGGAGTACGGGGGCGGTGTCCTGATCCTGGCCGAGAACCCCAGCATGTCCCTGAACAAGATCTCCGAGATCTACGACCGGATCGCCTTCGCGGGCGCGGGGAAGTACAGCGAGTTCGAGCGGCTGCGCAAGGAGGGCATCCGCTACGCGGACATGAAGGGCTACGCCTACGGCCGCGAGGACGTGACGGCGAAGTCGCTGGCCAACGCCTACTCGCAGGTGATCGGCAACATCTTCAGCGCCGAGCTGAAGCCGCTGGAGGTGGAGATCCTGGTGCTGGAGGTGGGGGACGGGAGCGGCGGCAACGAGCTGTACCGCATCGTCTTCGACGGCAGCATCGCCGACGAGAAGGGCTACGCCACCATCGGCGGCCAGGCGGAGGAGCTGAAGCTCTTCCTGCGCGACAAGTACCAGGACGGCCTCAGCCTGGCCGCCGCCCTGCGGCTGGCCGTCCGGGCGCTGGAGGCCGCGGCCAGCCAGAAGGTCCAGCCCGGCAACCTGGAAGTGGCCGTGCTGGAGCGCGGCCGCCCCGGGCGGAAGTTCCGCCGCATCCCGCCGAGCGAGCTGAAGGGCCTGCTCCAGGACGGGGGGGGCGATTCGGGGTAGGGCATGCAGCGACGCATCTTCGGCCTGGAGAACGAGTACGGCCTGATCTCCTTCTCGCTGGGCGGCCGCGTGAACCTCTCGGTGGAGAGCGCGCTCGGCTACCTCTTCGAGAAGGTCGTCTCGCGCCAGCGCGGCACCAACGACTTCCTCAGGAACGGCGCCCGCCTGTACCAGGACACGGGGTGCCACCCCGAGTACGCCACCCCCGAGTGCGACAGCCCCTGGGACCTGGCCCTGCACGACAAGGCGGGGGAGCGGATCATCGAGGAGCTGCTCCTCACCGCGGAGCGGAAGCTCGCCGAGAACGGCATCGAGTGCGACATCTTCATCTTCAAGAACAACACGGACTCGGTGGGCAACACCTACGGCTGCCACGAGAACTACCTGGTGGAGCGCGGGGTCAACTTCCACAAGCTGGCCGAGCAGCTCATCCCCTTCTTCGTCACGCGGCAGGTCTTCGCGGGGGCGGGGAAGGTGCTGAAGACGCGGCTGGGGAACCACTACTACATCTCCCAGCGGGCGCAGCACATCTACCAGGAGATCTCGGGCGCCACCACCAGCTCGCGGGGGATCATCAACACCCGGGACGAGCCGCACGCGGACGAGGAGAAGTACCGGCGCCTGCACGTCATCGTGGGCGACTCGAACATGGCCGAGCTGTCCACCTACCTCAAGGTGGGCACGACGGCCATCGTCCTGGCGATGGTCGAGGACGGCGCCGTCCGCAAGGACCTGGCGCTGGAGGACCCGGTGCGGGCCATCAAGGAGATCTCGCACGACACGACGTGCCGGCGCAAGGTCCGGCTGAAGCGGGGCAAGGAGCTGAGCGCCCTGGAGCTGCAGAAGGAGTACCTGGAGCTGGCGGTGGACTACTACGCCACGGTGGAGCCCGGCCCGGTGGTGCGCGACCTGCTCGCGCGGTGGGAGTCGGTGCTCGACCGGCTGGGCCAGGATCCCATGCAGTGCGCCCGCGAGCTGGACTGGGTCATCAAGCGGGAGCTGATCCAGAACTACATGGCCACGCGGGGCATCGGGTTCGACGACCAGCGCATCAGCATGCTGGACCTGCAGTACCACGACATCCGGCGGGATCGGGGCCTCTACAACATGCTCTGCCGCCACGGCAAGGTGGACCGGCTCTTCAGCGACGAGCAGATCGAGGACGCCATGGTCACGCCGCCCCAGACCACCCGGGCCAAGGTCCGCTCGGACTTCATCGCCTTCGCCAACGAGCGGAACAAGTCGTACGACGTCGGCTGGTCCTACCTCAAGCTGAACGACCGCTACCAGCGCACCATCCTCTGCAAGGACCCCTTCAAGCCGACGGATCCCCGCGTCGAGGAGATGATCAACTCGCTGTAGGCGTAACGCGTAACACGTACCAAGGCCCTCGGAGCGCTCGCGCCGCAGGTTACGTGTTACG
>JBHGAX010000339.1:0-4468 GCA_041946635.1 Methylomirabilales bacterium (SeqCode) | reverse complement strand
CAGCTCAGTCGCGCAGGTGGCGGCGCGCCTGGTCGGCGTTGGGGCCCACGGGGTTCAGCTCGATGACGCGGCGAAACCGGGCGGCCGCCTCGGCCTTCTCGCCGAGGCGGAGGTGCGCCAGCCCCAGCTCCAGGTGAAACTGCGCGATCGACTCATCCAGCTTCACGGCCTTGGCGAGCTGCTCCTTCGCCTCGGCCGGCTTGCCTGCCGCCAGGAGCGCCCGACCGAGGAAGAAGTAGCCGTCCGGCGACTTCGGAACGATGTCGATCACCCGGCGGAATTCCTCCGCAGCCAGGTCGTACCGGCGCTGCTCGTGGTAGACCTGTCCGAGGTTCAGGTGCGCGTGCTCCGCTTTCATGTATCGGGGGTTGGCGAGGGCCTTGCGGAAGGCGTCGATGGCGAGATCCCACTTCTTCTGGGTGTAGTAGGCGCTCCCCAGCGCGTTGTAGGCGTCTGAGTACCGGGGGTCGAGCTCGACCGCGCGCCGGAGGGCTTCCACGGCCCGATCCGGCTGGCGCGCCACGAGGTAGGCGTGTCCGAGGGCGTACTGGTAGCGGGCGTTCCCGGGAGCCTGCGCCACCGCCAGCCGCAGCTCCTCGATGGCGCGGCCGGTGTCGTTGCTCGTCAGCGCCCCGACCCCGATATCGTAGTGCCGCTGGGCCGACTCCTCGTTCGGCACCTCCTCGAGCGTTGCGCAGCCGGCGAGCAGCAGCAATCCCAGGACGGCGAGCCGGAGTGCGTGCATGCGGACCTCCAAGGCAAGGCCACGGAACGACGGAACTTTCAAGCACGGCCTCACGCAGCGCCGCAACGGCCGCACAGCAGAACTCTTTCTTTGCGTCTTGGCGTCTTCGCGCGAGGCCGGCGCAGTCCGCAGGCCCGTCTCACGCAGCGCCGCAACGGCCGCAGAGCAGGAGCGGCTGTGGCTCCCGGCTAGGAGTCCCCGTTGGCGCGTGCGCGCGCGGCCGCACCCTGGTAGAGGCGCACGGCCTCGGAATGCTCCTCCAGCGTGCGCGAGAAGTGGTGCGTGCCGTCGTTCTTGGCCACGAAGTACAGGTAGTTCACGCGCCCTGGGTTGACGGCAGCCAGCAGGGACGCCAGGCCGGGATTCGCGATGGGGCCGGGCGGGAGGCCCGGCCGGAGGTAGGTGTTGTAGGGGGTCTTGCGCTGGAGATCCTCGGCCGTGATGCGGCGCTTCAGGGCGGGCAGCCCGTAGACGGCCGTGGGATCGGACTGGAGGGGCATGCTGCGCCGCAGCCGGTTGTGGAACACCGCGGAGACGGTGGGGCGCTCCTGGTCGAGCTGCGCCTCCTTCTCGATGAGGGAGGCGAGGGTCACCACCGCGTGGAGCGTGAGGTCCAGGCGCGCCGTCCGCGCCTCGAAGTCGGCGGGCAGCGACTGCCGGAAGCGCGACACCATGAGGCGCAGGATCTCTTCCTCGCCCATGCCGCGGGTCAGCCGGTAGGTGTCCGGGAAGAGGTAGCCCTCCAGCGACTCGGCCGAGATCCCGAGGCGGCGGGCGATCTCCGGGTCCTGCGCCAGCGTCCGGAACCGCTCGGCGTCCACCAGCCGCTCGCTGGCCAGGAGGGAGGCGATGTCGTCGACGGTGAAGCCCTCCGGCACGGTGATCTGGTGCGTCACCACCTTGCCGGTCTCGAGCTTCCTCAAGATCTCCCGCATGGACATGCCCGGGCTGAACTCGTACTCGCCCGCGTGCAGCCGCTTCAGCGAGCCCTGCAGGTAGGCCAGCGCCAGGAAGGCCCAGGTGCTGCTCAGGACGCCCGCCTCGCGCAGCTTCTCGGCGATCTCCTGGACGCGCGTGCCGGGCTCGATGTAGACGATGGTGCGGACCGAGGACGCGGCGGCGGGGCCCAGGCCGGGCGGGACCAGCAGGTAGGTGCGGACGCCGACGGCGGTCAGGAGCAGGAGGAGACACACACTCGCCAGCGTCCGGAGCCGCGCCGACAGTCGGGTGGGCATCCCTCAGGACTCTCCTCGCGCCGCCCCGGCTCGCCGGCGGTCCAGGAACCCCTGCAGGATGATGGTGGCGGCCACCTGGTCCACCACGGAGCGCCGCGCCCGGCGGCGCATGCCGGCGCCGACCAGCGTCCGCTCCGCGGCCAGGGTGCTCAGCCGCTCATCCCAGAGGTGCACCGGCAGCTGCAGGCGGTTCTGCAGCGCGGCGGCCAGGGCTTGGGCTGCCTCCGCGGAGGGGCCGAGGCTCCCGTCCATGTTCTTCGGCAGCCCGACCACGATCTCGTCCACGCCCAGGCGCCGGACGTAGGCCTCGATGGCCTCCAGGTCGCGCGCCTCGCTCACGCGCGGGAGGCTGGCCACGGCGTGTGCGGCGATGCCCAGATCGTCGCTCACCGCCAGCCCCAGCACCGCCCTGCCCCAGTCCACAGCCAGCGTCTTCGGCATCCCGCTCCTCGACTGCTCCTGCGAAAATTATACATGACGGCGCGGGATTTGGCACGTCCGGCGGCGCGGCAGGCGCCGCTACGGGCGGGGCGGGCGCTGGCGCGCCCAGAGCATGTTGTACCCTTCCACGAACGCCTGGACCGAGGCCACGATGATGTCGGGGGAGGTGCCGGTGGCCACCACGCGATTGCGGTCGGCGTCCTGCATGGTGATGGTCGTCTCCACCGACGCGTCGGGGCCCGGGCTGTTGATCTCCACCTGGTAGTCCACCAGCTCGAAGAACAGCTTCCCGCGGCTCTCCGCGGCCCGCTGCAGTGCCGCCACCACCGCATCCACCGGGCCCACGCCCGTGGCGGCCGTCTGCACCTCGTCCCCGTCCAGGGCCACCGAGACCTTGGCCTCGGCCTGCCCCTTCAGGAAGGTGGTCACCTGGAAGTCCTTCACCTGGAGGACCGGCGCAGACTCGGACATGGCCTTCAGCACGGTCTCCACGATGTACTGCAGGTCGGCCTTGGTGATCCGCTTGCCTTTCCGGACGAAGTCCGCGACCAGCCCGGTCACCCGCTTGGCGTAGACGGCGGTGAGCTTCACCCCCAGCTCGGCCCGGACCGTCTCCACCACCGCCGACTGGGCGGGCACTTCCGTGAACAGCCCGCGGTCGGCCTCCTTGGCGCCCGCCGCGCGGATCTCGTACAGCTTGAGCTTGAGGAACTTCTCCACCTCGCCCAGGGACGGCTCGATCGTGGCGGGCGACGGCAGGACCCGCAGGGCCGCCCGGGCGTCCTTCAGCCCGTTGCCCGTGGCCACGCACACCACGACCTCGTCCGGCCGGATGCGGCCCGTCATGGCCAGGGCGTTCAGCGCGGCCACGGGGATGGCGCCGGCCGGCTCCACGAAGAGGCTCTCCTGGTGCGCCAGCTGCTGCTGGGCCTCCAGGATGTCGGCGTCGCTCAGCGCCACGGCGCAGCCGCCCGAGTCCCGGATGGCCTGGAGGGCCTTGGCCCCGTCCACCGGGTCGCCTGCCGCCACGGCCGTGCAGACCGTCACCGGCTTCTCCACCGGCGTCACGGCGTCCGCCCCCTGCTGGAAGGCGGCCACGATGGGGGCGCAGCCGTCCGTCTGCACCCCGATGATCCTCGGCAAGCGTTCCACCAGCCCCAGCTCGTAGAACTCGCGGAAGCCTTTCCAGATTGCCGCAATGTTCGTGCCGCAACCCATGGGCACGACGACGGCCGCGGGGGCCTGCCAGTCCAGCTGCTCGATGATCTCGAACGCCTGGGACTTCTGGCCCTCCACCCGGAAGGCGTAGTCGCCGGCCAGGTAGAAGCCGTGGCGCTCGCTCATCTCCTCCGTCAGCCGGGCGGCATCCGTGTAGGTCCCCCGCACTTGCAGCAAGCGTGCCCCGTAGGAGAGCGCCTGCGCCAGCTTGCCAAGGGCCGTCCCCTCGGGCACCAGGACGTAGCACGGCAGCTCCGCCATGGAGGCGTAGGCTGCCACGGAGGCTGCCATGTTGCCGGTGGAGGCCACGGCCACCGCCTTGGCACCCAGCTCCTTGGCCTTGGTCAGCTCCACCACGCTGCCCCGGTCCTTGAACACGCCCGTCGGGTTCGCCCCCTCGTTCTTCATGTACAGGTGCCGGAGGCCCAGCCGCTCGGCCAGCCGGCGGCACCGGTACAGCGGGGTGCCCCCCTCGTTCATCGATACCACGAGGTCCAGGTTCAGCACCGGGTAGAAGTCCAGGTACTTGAGCGCCTTGACCGGGGAGTTGCGCAGCGAGTAGCGGTTCAGGCGGGAGCGAATGTACGCGTAGTCGTAGCGAACGTCCAGCGGCTGCCGGCACGCCGGGCAGCGCGTGCGGCTCTCCTTCTCGGAGACCGCCCGCCCGCACCCGATGCACCGGAGCGCGTAAAAGTCCGTGCCGTTACGCTTGCGTACGTGGCCGGTCATGCGCTTGTCCCCCTCGAAATGTGGCAGTGTAACGGCAATGCCCGGGGGTGTCAAGCAAAGCGCGCAGGCGGGAGTGCCGGGGAGGGTCGGCGGAACAGGC
>JBHGAX010000338.1:0-4476 GCA_041946635.1 Methylomirabilales bacterium (SeqCode) | reverse complement strand
CAAGCGGGTCGCCGCCGAGCGATGGGTGGCGGCGGTGAATGCTGACGGCACGTACGGTTGCTGGGATTATACGATGGTGAAGGAGATCGCCCGGGTTGACGAGGCGATCACGGATGCCCTGCGGCGAGCCGGAGGCTGATCGGCCGAATCTGAAATCCCCCCTGGCGCTCCCCAAGGGGGCCAAGGGGGAAAGAATCGCGGCCGACTGTAGCCTTTCTTCCTGCGCTCGGTAGAGACGCCCCGCCAAGGAACTACAATCCGGTAGAGGGCCAGCGGAGGGTCGTCATGTATCTGCTCGTCGCCGTCGTCGTGCTGGTCGGGCTGGCGCTGGCCGGGCTGGGCGCCGTCTCGGCCGCGGTTCCGCGGCAATTTCACCGGCTGCTGCTCCTGGTGGAGCAGAAGCGCTGGCTGAACCTGGCCATGCTCCTGCGCCTGCTCATCGGGGTGGTGATGCTCGCGGCGGCCCCGGGCACCCGGCTCCCGCGCTTCGTCCTGGCGGCCGGCATCGTCACGCTGCTGTCCGGGCTGCTCTCGCCGCTCCTCGGGCACGACCGGCTCGTCCGCATGGCGGCGTGGTGGGCCAGGCGACCGGATGGGCTCGTCCGCCTGTGGGGCCTGCTGGCGTTCGCGCTCGGTCTGCTCATCGTCTACGCCGCCGTGTGAGCAGCGCCGGTCTTCAAACGCACGACGGCCCGGAGGAGGCTCCTCCGGGCCGTCTGCCTGCCGCGCCCCAGCGCCTCAGCGCCCCCTGCGCCTCTGCGGTCCACGCCCTTCCGCCTCCGCCAGCTCGTTCCAGAGGTGGGCGCAGGCCAGGGTGCCCTGGTGGAAGTTGTCGAGATCCAGCTTCTCGTTCGGCGCGTGCGCGTTCTCGTCCGGGAGGCCGATGCCCATGAGCAGGCAGGGGAGCTCCAGCAGCGAGGTGAGCGTGGCGACGACGGGAATCGTTCCCCCGGTCCGCGTGTAGACCGGCTGCTTCCCGAACCCCTTCTGGATGGCGCGGGCCATGGCCTGCATGGCCGGGTGGTCCGCCGGCGCGAGCCACGGCGCGCCGCGGCCCGACACCTCGCGCACCGTGACGCGGACGGTCTTGGGCGCCAGCCGCTTCACGTGCTGGGTGAAGAGGCGGGCGATCCTGGCCGGGTCCTGGTGGGGCACGAGCCGCATGCTGACCTTGGCCATGGCGCGCGCCGGGAGCACGGTCTTGGCGCCCTCGCCCGTGAAGCCGCTCAGCAGGCCGTTGACCTCGAGCGTGGGCCGGGCCCACAGGCGCTCCAGCGTGGTGAAGCCCCGCTCGCCGAACAGCGCCGCCGCCCCGATGTCCTTCTGGAACTTCCGCTCGCTGAAGGGCAGGCCGGCGAGCTGGCGGCGCTCCTCGGGGGTGAGCCGGCGCACGTCGTCGTAGAAGCCGGGAATCAGGATCCTCCCGTTCCTGTCCTTGAGCTGGGCCAGGAGCCGCGCCAGCGCAAAGGCCGGATTCTCCACCGCCCCCCCGAAGCCGCCGGAGTGCAGATCGGTCGCGGTGGACTGCACGTCGATCTGGAAGTAGACCAGGCCGCGCAGGCCGACGGTGATGCCCGGGTAGCCCTTGGCGATCATGGCCGTATCGGAGATGACGGCCACGTCCGCCGCCAGGAGCCGCGCGTGCCGCCGGATGAACGCGTCCAGGCTGGGACTGCCGATCTCCTCCTCGCCCTCGATGAGCAGCTTCACGTTGACCGGCAGGGCCCCGCCGGTCTTCAGGTGCGCCTCCAGGGCCTTCAGGTGCATGAACACCTGGCCCTTGTCGTCCACGGCGCCGCGGGCGAACAGCTCGCGCCCGCGCACGCTGGGCTCGAAGGGCCCCGTGACCCACAGGTCGAGCGGCTCCGCGGGCTGGACGTCGTAGTGGCCGTAGATGAGCGCCGTCGGCTTGCCGGGCGCCTTCAGCCACTCCGCGTAGGCGACGGGATGGCCGGCCGTCGGCATCACGCGCGCGTTCTCCAGGCCGATGCCCTGCATGCGGCCGACCAGCCACTCCGCGGCCTTCTGCACGTCCTCCTTGTGCTCCGCCTTGGTGCTGACGCTGGGGATCCGGAGAAAGTCCTTCAGCTCCTCGACGAACGCCTCGCGCCGCTCCTGGATGTACCCGATGGCAGGATGCATGCTCTCCTCCAGAGAAGAACCGGCCTGGCCACAAAAAGGCACACAAACCACACAGGGTCAGAACTCAGGGCGGCCACACGAAGCACAGGATGCACAAGGGGAATGCCTCACCGCGTCTCTGGGTTCCCCTTTGTGGATTTTGTGCCTTCTTGTGGCTGTCCGCTCTCAGGGGGCGATGATGCCGCCGGCGCGGACCACGGTGAGGCCCAAGCGCCGCAGCTCGTCCAGGTAGACGTTGATGCCGATGGAGTCGCTGGCCATGTGGCCCGTGACGATGAGATTTCCGGCCAGCTTCTGCTCCCGCGCCTCGCGCAGGTCCCCTTCCGGGAAGTGCATCATGAGGACAGTGCCCACGCCGGCCTCGAAGTAGGCGCGCAGCACGTCCACCCCGCCGTTCGTGTAGCCCGCCATGGCGACGCTCACGCGCCCCGCGAAGCGGTCGGCGGCGCCCAGGCGGACCTTCGGCTCGGTGGCCGCCTGACGGTGCTCGGGAAACTCCCGCAGGGCGGCGATCACCTCGGCCACGGTGGCGCGGCTCTTCGGCTTGTTGACGCCGGCCAGCTTCTCGGCGATGAGCCGGCGGGTGATGACGTCGCAGGGGAGATGCACGTTCAGGAACGGCATCTTGAGGAGGTGGGCGGCCTGCACCACCCGGTCGTAGTTCTGGGCGTGGCTCCCCACCTCCACCTGGGCCATCCGCCGCTGGATGGCGGCCTCGGCCGCGGCAATGGGGACGCCGTCCTCCACCATCTGGTCGATCTGCCGGCGGATGAGCGTCCAGCCGTGGAGCGAGGCGGGGCCCTGCGGATGGTGGGTGAGCACGGCGTCGCACTTCAGTTCCCGCGCCAGGAGCAGGTCGCCCACGTCGCAGTCGATCGTCGCCAGGATCTTCTTGACCTTCTCTCCGGGGACGTGGATGCCGGAGTCGGCCGGCACCTCGGAAAGCTCGGCCAGGTCCAGCGCCACCTCCATGATGTCGTCGGTCCGCATCGCCCTCTCCTGCGCGGGTTGGCTTCCGGCCCCGTTTCGTCTAGCACGGGGTCGGGCGGGGGTCAATGGAAATGCAGCGGGCGCGGCCGGGGAAACGGAGCACCGGAGCACCGGGGAGCGGGCCTCTTACGTCTTGCGTTTCACGTTTTACGTTCAAGGTCACTAGCGGCGGGCGAGGCCGATACCCTCCAGCACATGCGGCGGCTCTTCGACGCGCAGTGGACGGGGAGGCCGCACGGCTGACCGTCCGGACGCGGCCTTCGCGCGCGGAGACGCGGGCTCAGGCGCGCGCGGGTGCCGGCGCCTCGGCGGTCCCTTCCGGGCGCGGGGCGTGGCCGGCGGGCGGGAAGGCGATCCGGAACTCGGTGCCCGCCGAGGTGTCGATGGTCAGGCGGCCTTTCAGCCGCTGGACGAGGATCGTCACCAGGTGGAGCCCGAGCGAGGTCGCCTGCTCCAGGCGGAAGCCGTGGGGGAGCCCGGTGCCCGTGTCCCAGACGCGCAGCAGGTTCTCGCCCGCCGCGGCGGTGATCTCCACGCCGATCTCTCCGGAGGCGCCGCCCGGGAACGCGTACTTGAAGGCGTTCGTGACCAGCTCCGTGGCGATCAGGCCGACGGCGCTGGCCCGATCGGGATCCAGCGTCACCTCCGACGGCCCCACGACGACCCGGATCCCCGGCCGGCGGTAGGCGCCCTCGAGCGCGGCCACGAGGGAGTGCAGGTACTCGGTCATCCGGACCGGCACGCGGTCCGCGGACCGGTAGAGCTGGTCCTGCAGCCGCGCCATGGAGAAGAGGCGCAGCCGGCTCTCCTCCAGCGCCACCCGCGCCTCCTCCGACTGCGTGGCGTCGCTCTGCATGGTGAACAGGGCGGAGAGGATCTGCAGGTTGTTCCGGAACCGGTGCCGGATCTCCCGGAGCAGCACGTCCTTGTCCGCGATGGCGAGCCGCAGCTCCGCCTCGGCCCGCTTCAGGCGGGTGATCTCCGAGAAGGTGGCCACCGCGGCGACCAGCTCGTGCCGCTCGTTCCGCAGCGGGCCGGCGCTCACCAGCAGGTGATGCCGGCTCCCGTTGGCGCGCGTGATCTGCACCTCCTGCTCCTGCACGGCCTCGCCGCGCAGCGCGCGCTGCAGCGGATACTGCTCGAGGGGGAGGGCGGTGCCGTCGGCGGCGTGGAGCGGGGGCCAGTCGGCGAGGGCGCTGAACGTGGCCGCGTCCACCTCGACCAGGCGGCGCTCCGCGGCCCGGTTCATGAACAGCAACCGGCCGTTCGGGTCGCACACGATCATGGCATCCGTCATCTGCTCCAGCACCGCCTCCAGCAGCGCCTTCTGCGTCGCCAGGGCGC
>JBHGAX010000337.1:0-4481 GCA_041946635.1 Methylomirabilales bacterium (SeqCode) | reverse complement strand
GGTGCTCGAAAAGATCGCCTCGGAGCTTCGCCCGGCGAAAGGACGCGTCCCGTGAAGAACGCGGATGTCGCCCGGTGCCTCAACGAGATCGCGGATATTCTCGAGATCCGGGACGAGAACCCGTTTCGCGTGCGGGCGTACCGGCGGGGTGCGCAGGTCATCGAGGGGCTGACCGAGGACCTGGCGGCCATCCAGGCGCGCGGGGAGCTGCTGGCGATCCCCGGCATCGGCAAGGACCTGGCGGGCAAGATCCAGGAGTGCCTGGCCTGCGGCCAGATCGCCTACCTGGAGGAGCTGCGCCAGCTGGTCCCCGCGGGGGTCGTGGAGCTGATGCGCATCCCCGGCCTGGGCCCGAAGACCGCCAAGCTGCTCCACGAGCGGATGGGCGTGGACTCCGTGGACGCGCTGGAGGCGCTGGCCCGCGAGGGGAAGCTCGCCGGGCTTCCGGGGATCAAGGCCAAGACCGAGGAGAACATCCTGAAGGGCATCCGCGTCTGGCGCAGCGGGCGCGAGCGCATGCCCATCGGGAACGCGCTGCCCGTGGCCGAGATGCTGGCCGCGCATCTCGGCACGGTGCCCGGGGTGCGGCAGATCGCCGTGGCGGGCAGCCTCCGGCGCATGCGCGAGACGGTGAAGGACATCGACGTGCTGGTCGTCTCCGACGCGCCGGCCGCCGTGATGGCGGCCTTCGTGGGCTATGCCGGTGTGGCGGAGGTGCTGGCGCAGGGAGAGACGAAGTCGAGCGTCCGCCTGCGCGACATCCAGGTGGACCTGCGGGTGGTGGAGCCCGAGGCGTTCGGCGCGGCCCTCCAGTACTTCACGGGCTCGAAGCAGCACAACATCCGCGTGCGCGAGCTGGCCCAGCGCCGCGGCCTGAAGCTGAGCGAGTACGGCGTCTTCGACGAGGCGGAGCGCCGGGTGGCGGGCGCCACGGAGGCCGAGGTGTACCAGGCGGTGGGCCTCCCCTGGATCCCGCCCGAGCTGCGCGAGGACGCGGGCGAGATCGAGGCGGCGCAGCAGGGCCGGCTGCCGGCGCTGGTCAGGCTGGAAGACATGCGGGGCGACCTGCAGATGCACAGCACGTGGAGCGACGGCCGGCCCTCGGTGGCCGAGCTGGCGGAGGCGGGGCGCGCGAAGGGGTACAGCTACATTGCGCTGACCGACCACTCGAAGTCCGCGACCATCGCCCGGGGCATGCCGGAGGAGCGGGTCCT
This sequence comes from Methylomirabilales bacterium (SeqCode), assembly GCA_041946635.1. GTDB lineage: Bacteria > Methylomirabilota > Methylomirabilia > Methylomirabilales > 2-02-FULL-66-22 > 2-02-FULL-66-22. The sequence continues at coordinate 3,267 of JBHGAX010000337.1, read as the reverse complement.
GCAGATGCTCGAGGACGTGGCGGCGGTGAACGCGCGGATGACCGGCTTCCGCGTCTTCGCCGGCTGCGAGGTGGACATCCGTGCCGACGGGGGGCTGGACTACGCCGACGACCTCCTGGCGCGACTGGACCTGGTCCAGATCTCGGTGCACTCCCGCTTCAAGATGAGCCGCGAGGAGATGACGGCCCGCATCGTGAAGGCCGTGCAGCATCCCCTGGTCCACGTGCTGGGCCACCCCACGGGGCGGCTGCTGGGGGAGCGGGCGGCCTACGAGGTCGATCTCGAGGCCATCCTCGGCGCGGCGCGAGCGGCGGGGATCGCCATCGAGATCAACGCCTCGCCGCAGCGCCTGGACCTGAGCGACCTGGCCGCGCGGCGCGCCAAGGAGCTGGGGATCCCCATCGTCATCAGCACGGATGCGCATGCCGTCGGCCAGCTCGACTGGATGCGCTTCGGCGTGGCCGTGGCCCGGCGGGCGTGGCTCGCGCCCTCGGACGTCCTCAACACGCGCTCCGAGGCAGACCTGGGCGCCTGGCTCGCCGCCAAGCGGGCGCGGCGCAGTTGACCGCGGCGGGCCCAGCAGGTACTATCCCCCCTCTGTCGCGCGGGCAAGGCTGACACGGGGAGGCGCCATGGGGTTCACGACACGGCCGGTCATCATGGGACGCCGGGGGATGCTCACCTCCGGGCACTACCTGGCCACCGCGGCCGGCTTCCGCATCCTGGAGCAGGGCGGCAACGCCATCGACGCCGCGGCCGCCATGGGCTTCTGCCTGAACCTCCTGGAGCCGCAGAGCAACGGCATCGGGGGCGAGGTGCCCACGCTGATCTACTCGGCGCGGGAGCGCAAGGCCTTTGCGGTGTGCGGCCTGGGCTGGTCGCCCCGGGCCTTCACGCTGGACTGGTGCCGCGAGCACGGCATCGACCTCATTCCCGGGGACGGCTACCTCCCGGCCTGCGTGCCGGCGGTGGTGGACACCTGGGCCGTGGCCGTGGCCCGGTTCGGCCGGCTGGCCTTCGCCCAGATCCTCCAGCCGGCCATCGAGCTGGCGGAGGAGGGCTTCGCCGTCTACGAGGGGCTGCGCAACGCGGTGCAGGCCAACCGCGAGAAGTTCCTCACGCGCTACCCCACGACGGCCGCGCTGTACTGCCCGGGCGGCCGCGTTCCCGAGGTCGGCGAGCTGTGGCGGAATCCCGAGTGGGCGGCGGTGCTCCGGGCCATGTGCCGGGCGGAGGCCTCCGCCGCGCACAAGGGCCGGGCCGCCGGGATCGAGGCGGCGCGCGACGCCTTTTACCGGGGCGACATCGCGGAGCGGATCGTCCGCTTCCTCCGGGACCATCCGGTGGAGGACGCGAGCGGCAGCGCGCACGCCGGCCTGCTCGCCTACGAGGACCTGGCCGAGTGGCGCGCCGCCATCGAGGAGCCGGTCACGCTGGCCTTCCGGGGGCTCGAGGTGCACAAGTGCCCGCCCTGGACCCAGGGGCCCGTGTTCCTGCAGCACCTCAGCATCCTGGACGGGACGGACTTCGCGCGCATGGCGCCCACCTCGCCCGAGTACCTGCACCTGCTGATCGAGTCCGCCAAGCTCGCCTTCGCGGATCGGGAGGCGTACTACGGCGATCCGGCCTTCGACAAGGTGCCCCTGGATGTGCTCCTCTCCCCGCGGTACGCCGAGGGCCGGCGGAGCCTGATCGCCGACCGGGCGTCGCGGGCCCTGCGCCCCGGCGACGCGGGCCAGGGGACCCCGGGGTACGTCACCTTCGACGTGGCCGAGGACAATCGCCGCGCGCTTCGGGTGTCCGGCCGGGACGTGCGCGACCTCGGGCTCGGGCACGCGCACGTGGGCGACACCACGCACCTGGATGCGGCCGACCACGAGGGCAACATGGTGGCCGCCACGCCGAGCGGCGGCTGGATCGTGGACTCCCCCGTGATCGCCGGCCTGGGCTTCCCCCTGGGCACGCGGGGGCAGATGTTCTACCTGAACGCGGCGCGGCCGAACGCCCTGGCCCCGCGGAAGCGCCCGCGCGCCACCCTGACGCCGACGCTGGTCACCCGCGAGGGCCGGCCCCACATGGTCTTCGGCACGCCGGGCGGCGACGGCCAGGACCAGTGGACGCTCCAGTTCTTCCTCAATCACGTCGTCTTCGGCATGGGGCTGCAGGAGGCGCTGGACGCGCCGACCCTGCACAGCCTGCACTTCCCGTCCTCCTTCTACCCACGGCCGGCGTTCCCGGCGCGGGTCGACATGGAGGCCGGGTTCCCGGCCGCGACGGTGGCGGAGCTCACGCGGCGCGGCCACGAGGTCGTGCAGATCGACCGGTGGGCCAACGGGAAAGTGATGGGGATCCGCTGCGACTGGGAGCGCGGCGTCCTGCTGGGGGCCGTCTCCCCCCGGCGCCTCATCGGCTATGCCCTGGGGTGGTGAGAGCGAAGCGGTCAGCCGTCAGCTTTCCGCGATGGGCCGAGGCCGGACCGGTGCGATGGCCGTCGCGGCATGCGCCGTTCGCCGGGGTTCTCGTTGACCGCTGATGGCTGGACGCTGTCTCTTGGAGGGTGCCTCATGGCCAAGGTCCTGGTGGTGGACGACGAGCCGCTGCTTCGCACCATGCTGGCCGACGGGCTGGCGGAGGCCGGTCACACCGTCTTCACAGCGGACTCGGGCGCCTCGGCCATCGAGGCGGCCCGGCGGGAGCCGCCGGACTGCATCTTCCTCGACATCATCATGCCGGGCCTGAACGGGTTCGAGACGTGCGACGCCTTGAAGGGCGACCCCGCGCTGGCGCACATCCCGGTCTTCCTGGTCTCGGCCACCAAGGACCTCCGGGTGGTGGACCAGGCGGAGGCGGTGGGTGCCGCCGGGGTGCTGCCGAAGCCGGTCCCCATGGAAGAGCTGCAGCACGCGGTGGCGCTGGCGCTGGCCGGCCCGCCGGGCTCGTGACCGCGCCCCCCGCTTGACGCCTCCCCTCCCGGCGCTCGTCACCTGCCGCCGGCGAATCGCCTTCCGGTTTGACGCGGCCCGCTCTCCGGCGCACACTATCCACCGGTGCCCCTCGTGCGACCGGAACAGCATCGGGGACCGCCATGGCCTCCAAGGAAGCGCTGAGCGCCTTCATCAAGGCCCAGGGAGCTCGCCTGGGCTTCGACCTCGTCGGCATCTCGCCGGCCGACCCGCCGGCGCACGGCGAGGCCTTTGCCGACTGGCTGCGCCGGGGCTTGCACGGGACGATGGCGTACCTGCCTCGCACGGCGTCCCTGCGGCTGGA
>JBHGAX010000336.1:0-4487 GCA_041946635.1 Methylomirabilales bacterium (SeqCode) | reverse complement strand
CCGCCTTCGGCCCCGCCAGGGGCTGCACGGCCACCTTAGGAGAACAGGCATGAGAACTTCGACGGCACCGGACCGTCCATCTGAGGCCTCCCCGACGCCGGCCTCCCCGGCCCCGGGGTGGTCGCTCGGCTCGACTCTCCGTACCGCGGTCTGGGCGGCGGTGGTCATCCTCGCCGCGGGCGCGCTGATCCTCACGTTGCGGGAGCGCCCCGGCGGCATGCAGGAGCCCTACGGCGCGTGGTACGGCAACTGGCGAGCCGTGGCGGTGGCGAGCGCCATCTTCCTCGCCTTCGTCTTCGGATTCGCCGCGCCGCGCCGGCGGGGCGAGTGGCGGAGCGCCGGCCTCACGTCGGCGTTCTTCATCAGCCTCTTCACCGAGATGTTCGGCATCCCGCTGACGATCTACATCCTGGCCCCGGCCCTGGGCGTGCCGGCCTCCAGCTTCGGCCTCCAGGAGAGCCACCTCTGGGCGTACCTCCTGTCCCGCACGGGCCTCGTCCCCCTCGCCACCGGCGTCTACCTCGTCATGGCGCTCAGCGTGACGCTCATCGGGCTGGGCGTCGTCCTCCTCGCCACCGGCTGGCGGCAGGTCCATGCCGGCCGCGGGCAGCTGGTCACGCACGGGATCTACCGCTACCTCCGCCACCCGCAGTACGCGGGGCTGATCCTGATCATCCTCGGGTTCAACATCCAGTGGCCGACCCTCCTGACGCTCTTGATGGCGCCCATCCTCGCGGTCATGTACGTGCGCCTGGCCCGGCGGGAGGACCGCGAGCTGGAGCGGGAATTCGGCGAGGGGTTCCGCGCCTATGCGCAAGAGGTCAACGCGTTCGTCCCCGCGTCGCGGCGCGTCAAGAGGCTCCGAGGCATGGCATGAAAGGCCTGGGTTCGCGGCGGCGCGTCCTCGCCGCGCTCTCGCTGGGAGCGCTCCTCGCCGCCGGCGTGGCGGTCTTCGTCGCCGTCGGACCGGGCGGCCAGCTCGGCCGAGGGCGCCGGGAGGATGCGTCGATCGAGGCCGACCGCGCTGCCGGCCGAGACGAGCAGCGTGGAGGTGGACAGCGGGGGAAGGACGGCCCGGAGTCCCTGGCGACGGCGGCCCCGGCCGGCGCCGCGGACGCCGCGGGGGTCGAGGGGCTGGCCGCCCGCATGGGCATCCTGGAACCGCAGGAGCGGGTCGAGCCGCCCGACGTCGTCGGGCCGGCTCTCGACGGGAAGACGATCGGCCTGTCGGACTTTCACGGAAGAGTTGTCTTCCTGAACTTCTGGGCGACCTGGTGCGTTCCCTGCCGGGTCGAGATGCCCGCCATGGAACGCCTGTACCAGGAATTCAAGGGACAGGGGTTCGTGATCCTGGCGGTGAACGTGCAGGAGGGCGAGGCGGCCGTCCGGGCTTTCGTGGAGGAGCTGAAGCTCACATTTGCCATCGTCCTGGACCCGGAGGGACGCGCCGCAAGGGCCTACCAGGTGCGCGGGCTGCCCGCCACGTACCTGATCGGCCGGAAGCAGACCATCGCCGGCCGTGCGATGGGCATGCGCGAGTGGGACAGCCCCGACGGACGGGCCTACGTGCGGGCGCTGCTCGAGAGGCCCGGCTGATCGACTGCCCGGGGCGCCGGTCACGCTTCTTTCAGCAGCGTGCGGACATTCCGGCGAAGACGCTCGAACGACTCCGGGTCGGCCGGCTGATGATAGGCCCGGATGCGGGCGAGACGGTCCACGAGGACCAGGCGCGAGCTGTGGATGACGAGGCCCTTCGAGCCATGGCTGGCGAACGCGGGTCGAGGGCCGAGGAACTGCCCGCGTGCCTCGTTCCGGTCGTCGGGATCGACCACGTTCAGCTTGAAGCCATCCGCCGCGAGATGATAGAGGGCGCGCTTGGGCCCGGTCAGGAAGAGCCACCGCTCGAGGTCGGCCTGATAGCGCTCGGCGTAGCGAGCCAGGACCTCCGGCGTGTCGCGCTCGGGATCCACCGTGATCGAGACCAGCCGCAGGTCCTTCTCGCCCCTGAACTCGGCCTGAAGCTGCGCCACCTTGACGCTCTGGAGGGGACAGGTCTCCGTGCACTGCGTGTAGATGAAGTTGGCGATCCAGACCTTTCCCAGGAGATCGGCCCGGGTGATCGTCCGCCCGCTCCGCTCGGTGAGTGCAAAGTCGGGAACCTCCCCGTACACGCCCAGCGTCTCGAGCACTCCCTGGCTTTGACCGGTGGGTGCGCGCATGCCAAGGGGCCAGGTCAGCCGGTTGCCAAGCCAGGGCCAGGTCACCAGGCCGGCTGCCACGGTGATGCTCAGAACCAAGACGCCCCATCCGAGGGACCCTCTCGTGAGTATACCTTCCCTCATCGAACTTCCTTTGGCTCCCGGAGAGGTCGCTACCGGACCGATTGGTACCCGCCGCCGCGCCCCTCGGACGTCACAATGCCCTGCGATGCCTCCACCAGCTTCCGCCCAAGCGTCTCGCTCCCCAGGGCGCCGATGTGCTTGTAGGTGATCCGGCCTTCCCCGAAGATGAGCACATACCGAATCGGGGCGGTCCGGCGGCGGGCAGGAGCGCGCGGGACAGCGGCGGCCACGAGATCAGGCGCCGATCCCGGGCCCGTGGCAGGCGGAGCACCTGAGGGCTCCTGGAAGGTTCCCATCCCTTCGTCTTTGCTGGTTAGTGCCGCCTCTCTCGCCCACGCCGATCGTCACAACGCCCAGTAGGTCAGCGATGGGCTGGGCGAGGCGGACGCTCAGCTGGCTCAGGAGGAGATACCACCACCCCGCCCACTCGGCCATGGCACGCCTCGCTCGTCCCCGGATCCACCGCTACGCGCAGCACCGTTCAGTTCTGGGAGCGCCAGGTCTCGCCGCCGTCCGCGCTCTTGAAGATCTTCCCGGGGGCCGTCCCGAGGAAGATGACTTGAGGCTTGGTCGGATGGAGGGCGATGGCGCTCACGTTCCTTGGTGCCGTGGTCAGTTTCTTCCAGCTTTCGCCGCCGTCCGTGCTCTTGTAGGCGCCCTCCCGCAGGCCGGCGAACATGACCTTCGGGTCAGTGGAGCTGGCGGCGAAGGCGTACACCGTCTTGCTGGCGGGCAGACCGCCCACCTGGTTCCAGCCTCAGAAGCAATCCGGGCCCCGGAAGATCCCCTCGGCGGTGGCCGCGTAGAGGAAGATTCCGCCCATGCCCGTGGGGATGTTCACCGCCTGGAGGGCGCGGACATCCGGGCTGGCGGGCCCGTCATCGACGCGTTTCCATTCTGCCAGCTCGCCGAGGACCCGGTAGAGACCCTTGTCCACCACCCAGGCGTACCAGCGCTTCGGCTGGCTGGGATTGTACCCGTCGACGGCGAGCGCGTGGACGTCGGGGCCGCCCAGTCCGGCACTGAAGGCACCCCAGGTCTTACCGCCGTCCGTCGTTCGCACGACGCCCCGGTTGTGGGTGCCGGCGTACAGGACCTTGGGGTTGGTCGGGTCTTGGGCGAAGCTCATGAAATCCATGGCGGCCAGGCCGGCCGGGATCTTCACCGGCCGCCAGCTCTTCCCCGCATCGTCGCTCCGGTAGAGGCCGTTGTGCGCCCCGATCCACAAGCTCTCGTCGCTCGGGCTCACGAGGAGCGCGTGCAGGTGGCCGCTGTCCTGGCCCTCGCCGGCGGCCTGCCCGACGTGAAGGAGCGCCGAGGCCGCTGTTGCGGCCAATCCCATGATCGGCAAGAGCCGGCGCCAGCGTGCGCGAAGGGTTTCCATGTGTCCTCCTCGTCACATGAAAGTCTGGGATGTCATCGAAGCGCAGCCATCAGGCGATCCTGGCCAGCGTGCTCATGCCGCCCTCCATGTGCATGGGCTTGTGGCAGTGGAACAGCCAGTCGCCCGGGTTGTGGGCGGTGAACTCGATGTCCGCGGAGCCCATGTGCGCCTCCACGTCCACGCTGTCCTTCACGATGGGCTGGCTCAGGCGCCGGCCGTTCACGGCGAGGACCTTGAACGACTGCCCGTGCAGGTGCATGGGATGCGCCTCCATGCTCATGTTGTTGAAGCGCACGCGGACGCGGTCGCCCCGGTGGAGCTGCAGCCGGTCCGTGTCGGGGTAGCGCTTGCCGTTGATGGTCCACACCTCGGAGCCCATCATCCCGCCGCTCAGCGTGAGGGCGAACGCGCGCTCCTGTCCCGAGGGCGCGGGCAGCAGATCGCGGCCCCGGCCGCTGCCATACCACCAGAGGCTGAGACCCTCGACGCCTTCAATGGCCGCCTCGGGCGTTCTCCCGGCGTGGCCGTCGTACACCACCGCGACCTGCTCGCCGGCCCCGGGGTGGCCCGGCTCGGCGCAGTAGAGGAACCACGCGCCCGGGCGGTCCGCGGTGAAGATGACGTCATACCGCTCGCTGGGGGCGATCGGAACGGCATCCACCTCGACGGCGTGCAGCAAGGGATTCCCGTCGGTGTGGGTCACCCGAAGCCGGTGGCCCGCCAGGCGGACCACGTGCGTGTGCTCCGCGCTGGCGTTGAGC
>JBHGAX010000335.1:0-4490 GCA_041946635.1 Methylomirabilales bacterium (SeqCode) | reverse complement strand
GGCCTCGCTGGTCTCGATCTCTCGCCAGACGGCGGTCCACGTCGGTTCGGTCATGGTGATGCGGTAGCTCTCCCAATCCAGCCCCAGATCGACCGGTGCGGCCAGCAGGCGCGCCAGCCATTCGTGTGTCGTCAGAGCCCACCCCGCTTCCTCGTGAACAGGCCCCCCGCGCCAGTCGCGCGGCTGTTGCGACCGTACGCGGCTCGGGGCCGTGCGTCAAGGAGATTCGGGGGGGCAGGATTCTATTTTTTATATAATATTTATAGGTTATACTTCGTCCTACCGGTCTGGCCGTCCCCGGAGGCGCGATGTTCGACAACAAGTCGCGGGTGCTCCTCATTCTGCCGCAAGAGGTACTGGACCGGGCGCGCGGCCTGGCGGGGAAGGCGACGGCCACGCTGAAGCTCCCGGTGAGCCTGCAGATCGCCCTCCGGGTCCTCATCGAGGAAGGGCTGCGGCGGGAGGGAGACCGGCGCGTGCTGAGCAACATCCACGCCCAGGCCCAGGCGGTCCGAGACATTCGCAGCCGGGCCCGAAGAGGGAGCCACGCCGCAGCCTCCAGGCGTCCCGCTGCCTCCGAACAGCGGGGGGCGTCGAGCAAACCCGGGCCCCCGCGGCGGAGCGACTAGCCACGCCCAAGGTGAGAGCCGCCCCGTCACCCGGCCCGTTGGGCGCGCCGATTCACGGGATGGGAGGATGCCCGAGTGACTAGCGCTGTGCCCCCGCCCCTCCGCATCGGGGAGCTCGCCGCGCCGCTGCCCATCATCCAGGGTGGCATGGGTGTTGGGGTGTCGCTGGCCGGGCTGGCCTCGGCCGTGGCCAACGAGGGCGGGATCGGGGTGATCGCCTGCGCCGGCATCGGCATGACCGAGCCGACGCCGTGGTGGTGGAAGGACCGCGCGCCGGGGGCCACCTCGGCTTCCGCCCGGAGCAGCTCGACGAGCGGCCGGATGGATCACGGCTTTGCCTTCGCCGGGGAGTACGCGCACCGCGCCACCGAGATCGTCTCCGTCAAGGTCCTCGTGCAGCGGCTGCTGGCCGAGTACGACGCGGCATGCCGATGAGACGCGCGCACCTCGACGAGGGTCGCCGGGGGATGGACGCGATGTGCGTCGCCCACCGCCCCCTCCGCCTCCCGGCAATCGTCGCCGGGCTGCACCCCTGGCTCCAATCGCGAATCTGCACGATCGTGATCGCGCCGGTCGGGCGCGGCCGCTGGGAGGCAACCCTGACCTACGTCCCCCGGACGCTGCCCCCGCCACCCGATCTCGACATCCCGGCCGCCGAGGCCGCCAAACCGCGGGATACGCGGCACGCCCTCGCCCTCCCCGCCCTAGGCGTCGAGGCGGCGCTCCGGGAGCAGCTTCGCGAGCTGGCCGACATCACGGAGCTCGGCACGCTGCACGTCGAAAAGATCGTCGCCGTCCTGACCGCGCCCGCCATGCGCGACGCCTGGCGGATCACCACGCACGCGGGTCTGCAGCACCAGCGGCGGACCTGGCTCTCGCGCATCGGTCGCCGCGATCTCCGCTAGCCGGGAGACCGGCGACGAGAACGGCGCCGGGGCGGCACGGTGCCACGCGCCCCGCCGCTACGGATGTCCCTCGTGACTCACCGTCTTGACGTCGCCCGCATCCAGCTGGAAGAGCGGCTGCGATTCGAAGCCCTGCTCGCCAACCTCTCGGCCCGCTTCGTCAGCGTCCCGGCCGGGGGCGTGGACCGCGCCATCGAAGACGCCCAGGAGCTGATCGGGGCGGCCCTCGGGCTGGACGGCAGCGTCCTGGCGCAGCGGGAGGACGACGGGGACGCGCTCCGCGTGACACACCGCTGGGCGGGGCCCGGCTGTCCGCCCAATCCCGCGCTGGACCGCACCGAGTGCCCGTGGGTGGTCCAGCGCCTGTTCCAGGGCGAGGTCGTCCGCTTCTCGCGGCTGGACGATCTCCCGGCCGAGGCGGCAGCGGACAGGGAGGCGTTCCGCTTCAGCGGGCAGAAGTCGCTCGTGGCCTTTCCGCTGGCCTCCACGGCGGGAGTCTTCGGCGCGCTGGCCTTCGGCACGCTGCGGGCCGAGCGCGCGTGGCCCACCATCCTCGTCCAGCGCCTCCAGCTCCTGGCTGATATCGTGGCGAACGCCCTCGCCCGACAGCAGGGCGACGAGGCGTTGCGCGTCGCGCTGGAGAACGTCATCCGCCTCACCAAGCAGCTGGAAGCCGAGAACGCCTACCTGCGCGAGGCCGCGCAGCTCCCGCCGCAGCCGAGCGGCATCGTCGGGAAGTCGCCGGCGCTGAAGCGGGTCCTGGCCCAGGTGGAGCGCGTCGCGCCCACCGATGCCGCCGTGCTGCTCCTCGGCGAGACGGGGACGGGGAAGGAGCTGCTGGCCCAGCTCATCCACCGGCAGAGCCCCCGCCGGGACCGCGCCATGGTGAAGCTGAACTGCGCAGCCCTGCCCCCCACGCTGATCGAGGCCGAGCTGTTTGGCCGCGAGAAGGGCGCGTACACCGGCGCCCTCACCCGCCAGGCCGGCCGCTTCGAGCTGGCGCACGGCTCCACGATCTTCCTGGACGAGATCGCCGAGCTGCCGCTGGAGCTGCAGGTGAAGCTGTTGCGCGTCCTGGAGGACGGCCAGCTGGAGCGGATCGGCAGCACGAAGACGCTCATCGTGGATGCCCGGCTCATTGCCGCCACGAACCGGGATCTCGCCGCATTGGTCGCGCAGGGCAAGTTCCGCCAGGACCTGTACTACCGCCTGAACGTCTTCCCCATCGCCGTCCCGCCGCTCCGCGACCGCGCCGAGGACATCCCTCTGCTCGTCTGGACGTTCGCCAAGCAGTTCGGGGAAGCGCTGGGCAAACCCGTGGAGCGCATCCCGCAGGAGACCATGGACGCCCTCCGGCACTACCCATGGCCGGGCAACGTCCGGGAGCTCCGGAACGTGATCGAGCGCGCCGTCATCCTGAGCGACGGCTCCACGCTCCGGGTGCCGGTCGCGCCGGCCGCGGAGGCGGCCGCCGACGAGCCCCGCACCCTCGCGGATGCCGAGCGCCGGCACATCCTGGCCGCGCTGCAGAAGACGGGCTGGCGCATCCGCGGCGCGGACGGCGCCGCGCAGCTCCTCGCCCTCAAGCCCACCACCCTGGAGTCCCGCATCAAGAAGCTCGGGATCCGGCGCCTGCGATAGCGGCGGCATCCGACATGTCGGATCCGCTCCGATATGTCGTGCGCCGCCGGGCGCCTCCGCCCGCCACCCCGCCGCAGACGCTGCGTCAAACCGCCGTTTCTTCAGCGGCCGGTACTCGGCGGGTGCGGCGAGCCCGTCGCTGGACCTTTCCTTGCTTCTGCCTGCGCTGGGGCCGATGGCCGTCGCGCCGGGGAATCGGCGCCTGTCCCGGGGAGTAAGACGGACGCGGAGGCACAGAGAGGATCGGACCGTGAGCATCATCATCTCCACGCTGAGGATCGTGACGGCCGCGCGGTCTCGCCCGAACGTCCTGCGGGCCCTCGGCGCGCAGCTCGGTCCAACCCGCGTGCAGTCCGGCTGCCTGAAGTGCGAGCTGTACCAGGGCATCGAGGACCCGGACGTCATCACGCTGGTGGAGGAGTGGGCATCCCACGCGGACCTGAGTGCGCGGCTCCGCTCGGACGAGTACCGGGCGGTTCTGGCCGCCATCGAGCTCTCCCGGGAGCAGCCGGAGATCCATTTCGATACCGTGGTCAGGCGCGGGGGGCTGGAGATCATCGCCTCGGCCCGCGCCTAGCGCCCGGCGAGCCAGATCGCGCCGCCATCCGCGGGGCGAGCAGGCGCCCCCGGCGTGGAATGCCGCGGAAATCGCGTCAGGCGCTGGAGGACAGCTCGGTGAAGCCGTGGGTCCGGTTTTCGGCACTGGGCGTCGGGCTCATCCTGTGGACAGCCATTGCGGTGACACGGCGGACGCCCGCCCCGGACGGAAGTGCTGACGAGCGGGCTGCGATCGGAGTGAGCCAGGATCGGCGAGGGGAAGCGCCGCCCCCGAGGCGCTTGCCTTGACACATGGCGAATTGGCCGGAGGCACTCGGGACCGCGGGGCCGCGAGAGGATGAAAGTCTTACGCGACGCTGCCCCGAGTGCTCCGGCGTAGGCTCAGGCTCGTACGGCTTCCCTCCGGAGCGCGGTGAGGGTGTCCTCGTCCAGCTCTCCGCTGACCGGCAGGCCTTTCACGCTCTGGTACATGCGGATGGCCTCGCGGGTCTGCACGTCCATTGTGCCGGTGGCCGGGCCCGGGTTGAATCCCGCGCCCCGCAACTGCTCCTGGGCCTCCTCGACCGTATTGGGCGAAAGCCCGGAATCCGCGGGGACCTGCGGCTCGTTCTCCGGGCTGGCGGCCATGGCGGCCAGGGTGTTCGCCGCCCCCATGGCGCGCGGTCCGGCGTACCCGACTCCGATTCCACTTGCCCCGAGAAGCCATCCGACGACGGCCGTGGTCACCAGCGCGCCCGACAGGCCCTTGGCGTTCATT
>JBHGAX010000334.1:0-4530 GCA_041946635.1 Methylomirabilales bacterium (SeqCode) | reverse complement strand
GGCCATCGGCACGCCGGCGGACGGCGCCGCCTGGATGGGCAAGCTGCTCGTGCGCGCCAACCTTCGCGGCCACGACAGCCACGGCGTGATCCGCGTTCCGCAGTACGTGGCCTCCTACCGCCGCGGCGAGGTGGATCCCAAGGCGGAGCCCGCCGTCACGCAGGACGGGCCGGCGACCGCCCTGGTGGACGGCCGCCACGGCTACGGCCAGATCGTCGCCCGCCGCGGCATGGAGGTCGCCATGGAGAAGGCGGCGGCCATCGGCGTGGCGGCGGTCGGGGTGCACCGCTGCAACCACATCGGCCGCCTGGCCGACTACGCCGAGATGGCGCTCGAGCGCGACATGCTGGCGTTCCTCGGGGTGAACGCGGGCGGCGCCGGGCAGCGCATGGCGCCCTGGGGCGGGTGCGCGCCGCGCCTGAGCACGAATCCCCTGGCATTCGCCTCGCCCACGGGGGGCGAGGTCCCCATCAGCCTGGACATCGCCACCACCATGGCGGCCGAGGGCAAGATCCGGGTGAAGCGGAACCGCAAGGAGCAGATGCCGCTCGGCTGGGTGATCGACGCGGAAGGGGAGCCGACGACCGATCCGAACGCGATCTACGGGGAGCCCCCGGGGAGCATCCTTCCCGTCGGCGGCCACAAGGGCTACGCGCTGAACCTCATGGTCGAGGTCCTGGGCGGCATCCTGGCCCGCGCCGGGTATTCCCGGGAGAATCCGGGGCCGGTCCGGAACGGCGTCTTCATGATCGTGGTGGACATCCAGCGGTTCGTGGAGCCGGCGATCTTCAAGCGGGAGACGGACGACCTGATCCGCTACCTGAAGACCTGTCCCCCGGTGGCCGGCGGCGGGCCCATCATGATTCCCGGCGAGCCCGAGGCGCTCACGGAGAAGGCGCGGCGGGCATCGGGCATCTTCGTGGAGGAGGAAACCTGGCGGCAGATCGTGCAGGCGGCCCAGGAGCTGGGGGTCGGAGTGCCGGGTGCCTAGTGCCGGTCGCTTCGCTCCCGCTCATGGCTGATGGCTCATGGCACGCACTCCCCGGGTCTCCCCATGAGCCATGGGCGGTCAGCCGCGCGGCGGTAGCCGAGCCGGTAAAGGAGGGAGGGCGATGCGCAGAGTGCCGAGGATCCTGCTTGCCGCGACCGCGGCCGCGAGCCTGTTCCTGGGGGCCTGTCGCGACTACCGGTTCGAGGAGCTGGCGCCGCTTCCCCCGCGGGTGGAGGCGCGGGGGCCCGAGCACCTGAGGGTGGAGGTGACGGACATGGCCAAGCGGGCGGTGCCGGCCTCGGAGCTGCCCCAGTTCCAGCGGGCGGGCTTCCGCTGGGACTACGCCGTGCGGTTCACGGAGACCGGCGGCGTGGGCGTCCGGCTCGAGCGGCTGGAGAACCAGCTGCGCAGCCAGACGGGCGTGACCTCCACCGAGAGCATCACGCTGCCCAGCCGGGTCGAGCCGAAGGGCAGCACGCCCATCACCGTGCGGGCCGTCCTCACCACCTCGGATCCGGGGCAGCCGGGCAATCTCCGCGGCATCCAGACCCTCACGTTCCGGGGGCGGGATGACCGCGGGCAGCCCGTCGAGGTCGTGGTGCGCGTGCCGCTGGAGTAGCCGGTTGCTGAGCCGCGCTACCTGGAGCGGAAGGGGCGCGATTCATCCCGGGCCGAGGCGCGGCAACGCAGCAGATGGGCCGTTTTCAGCAGCCTGATTACTCGGGCGGGTGGGCGCGCACGGTCGCCCCGGGGGGGATGGGCACCTTGCCGGAGAAGAGTCGCAGCTTCCGGTAGAGGGTGCGCTCGGACAGGCCCAGCATCCGGGCGGCGGCCGAACGGTTGCCGTGGCAGTGCTCCAGCGTGCGGAGGATCGCCTCGCGCTCGAGGTCCGCGAGGGGCATGCCCACCGGCAGCCGCAGGCCCTCGCGGGGCGAGGCGGCGCGCACCGAGGGGGGCAGCTCGATGGGCGTGATGATCCCCCCCTTGGCCAGGACCACCGCGCGCTCCATGCAGTTCTCCAGCTCGCGCACGTTGCCCGGCCAGGGGTGGTCCAGGAGGAGGGCCATGGCCTCCTCGCTGATCCGCTCCACCGGCTTCCGCATCTTCTTGGCGAACCGCTCCAGGAAGTGATTGGCGAGAAGCGGGATGTCCTCGGTCCGCTCGGCCAGGTCCGGCAGGTTGATCGTGATCACGTTCAGGCGATAGTAGAGGTCCTCGCGGAACGAGCCGTCGGCCAGCGCCTCCTGCAGGTCGCGGTTGCTGGCGGCGATGAACCGGACGTTCACCTTGATCGTCTGGTTCGAGCCCACCGGCTTGATCTCCCCCTCCTGGATGGTCCGCAGCAGCTTCACCTGCATGCTGGCCGACATGTTGGAGATCTCGTCCAGGAACAGCGTCCCGCCGTCCGCCTCCTGCAGCACGCCGGCCTTCCGGGTGATGGCGCCCGTGAAGGCGCCCTTGGCGTGCCCGAACAGCTCGCTCTCCAGCAGGGTCTCGGTCAGGCCGCCGCAGTTCAGCGCGATGAAGGGCCGGTCGCGCCGCGGGCTCTGCGAGTGGATGGCCCGGGAGACCAGCTCCTTGCCGGTGCCGCTCTTCCCCTGGATCAGGACGTTGCTCTCGGTGCCGCTGAGGCTCTCCAGGAGCTGGAAGACCTCCTGCATCCGGGGTCCCTTGCCGATCAGGTCCTGGTAGGTGTAGCGGCGGTCCAGCTCCTTGCGGAGCGCCTCGTTCTCCTGCCTGAGGCGGATCTCCTCGATGGCCTTGCGCGTCAGGTGGAGCAGGCGGTCCCGGCTCAGGGGCTTCGTGATGTAGCAGAGGGCCCCCTGCTTGACGGCCTTCACCGCCGAGTCGATGGTCTCGTAGGCCGTGACGAAGATGACGGCCGGCGCCGCCGGCAGCCGGCAGAGGGTGTCGAGCAGCGCCAGGCCGCTGGTGTCGCGCAGCGCCTGGTCGGTGAAGACCAGGTCGGCGGGATCCCGCCGGAGCTGCGCCAGGGCCGATTCGCCGGTCTCGGCCACGCGGACGGAGAAGCCGTCCGCCTCGAGGGCCTCCTGCAGGACCGACCGCGAGTCCGCGTCGTCTCCCACCAAGAGCACCCGGGGCTGCTTGTTCATCCTGGCTGGCCCTCCGCGCGGCTCCCGCCACGCGCGCGCTAGTCGGCCTTGAGGATCTTCGCCACCCGGGGCGCCCGCAGCCGGGCCGCCGACTGCAGCCCGGACCCGAGGAGCGGGCGGCAGTAGTAGCGAAACGCGTCCGTCACGTCGTTGCCGGCCGCGTTGATGAACTCGTCGGGCATGTGCCGGGTCTTGCCGGCCACCTGGTCCAGCGCGACCAGCCGGTAGTCCACCGAGTAGTCGCCGGTCCGCTGGATGGTGATGGAGCCGTCCAGGTTGTGCCAGATCGCGAACTGCGCCGCCTTCTCGCCCACCTCGCGCGCCTCGTGCTGGTCCAGGTCCGAGACGCAGCCGAAGAACGAGCGCTGGAGATAGCCGAAGGTGTCGGCGCGCACGCGCTTGATCTTGAGCCGCGTCCGCACCCACTCGGCCAGCAGGTCGCCCAGCGCCCCCGAGCCGGAGAGCTGCACGTTGCCGTGCGCGTCGCGCTCCAGCATCTCGATGGACTTGGTGACGACGGGGGTGCCCTGGGCGTCCTGGATGCCCTCCGAGGCGGCCACGATGCAGCGGCCGAACCGCTCGTAGACCCCCTTCACGTCCGCCAGGAAGCGCTCGAGGTCGAAGGGCCGCTCCGGCAGGTAGACCAGGTGCGGCCCGTCGTCGGGGTACTTGCGGGCGATGGCGGAGGCGGCGGTCAGGAAGCCGGCGTGCCGGCCCATCACGATCGCGATGTAGACGCCGGGCAGGGCCCGGTTATCCAGGTTCGCGCCGATGAACGCCTGGGCCACGAAGCGCGCGGCCGAGGGGTAGCCGGGCGTGTGGTCGTTGGCCATGAGGTCGTTGTCGATCGTCTTGGGGATGTGGATGGCCCGGAACTCGTAGCCGGACTGCTCGGCCTGCTGGTTCACGATCTTGACCGTGTCGGCCGAGTCGTTGCCCCCGATGTAGAAGAAGTAGCGCGCGTCGTGCGCCTTCAGCACCCGGAAGATCTCCTGGCAGTACTTCTCGTCCGGCTTGTCCCGGGTGGAGAGGAGGGCCGAGGAGGGGGTGAGGCCCACCTGCTCCAGGTTGTGGGTCGTCTCCTGCGTGAGATCCACGAAGTCCTCGTTGATGATGCCGCGGACGCCGTGCGCGGCGCCGTACACGCTGGTCACCTGCGCGAACTTGCGGGACTCCAGCACGACGCCCACCAAGGACTGGTTGATGACGGCCGTGGGGCCGCCCCCCTGCGCGACCACCACCTTTCCGACAAGTGCCATGGCTCTCCTCACCTCGCTGTCGGGTCGCCGCGCCGGCGGCGCGGGGCGGTGCCGGCGCGGCGCCGCCGCTCGATATCTACCACACCGGCGGAAGCGGCGTAAAGCGGAAAGCCCGCGCAGGCGTTGACATGCTTTTCGCGCGGGCAGTATACTGCCTCGCTACGCC
>JBHGAX010000333.1:0-4553 GCA_041946635.1 Methylomirabilales bacterium (SeqCode) | reverse complement strand
CCTGGGGACGGGGGAACCCGGGGTTCCGTCGTTCCTTGGCGGTGCAGGGCCTGTCTAGGCGAGGAGCGAGAGGCGAGGGCGGGCGGGCGCGGGGCGCGGGCGGCCGTCCGGGCCGTAGCCCAGGAACAGCGTGCCCGGCAGGTCCAGCCGGGCCTGGGACGCGGCCGCCGGCCGGGGTCGGGCCGGCGCCGCCCCGCCGGGCCGGGCCGCCCGGGGCAGGTACCAGCCGGTCGCCGAGGGGCGAAGCTCGAGGATCGGGGCAACCATGACGCGGCAACGTACACCCCGGGCGGGGTGCGCGCAAGGGTTTTCCACGACGCGCAGGGATGAGCCATGTTCGTGATGATCGGGGCGGCGATCGTTCTCGTCGGCGTGGTCGGCGGCTTCGTGCTGGAAGGCGGGCCGGTCCTCATCCTGGTCCGGCCGGCCGAGCTGCTGATCATCGGGGGCGCGGCCGTCGGCTCCGTCCTCATCGGGACGCCGCTCAAGGTGCTCCGCCCGCTGGCCGCGCGGCTGCCCCGGCTCTTCACGGGGGCCGGCGTCTCCACCGCGACGTACCAGGAGCTGCTGACGCTGCTCTACGAGGTCTTCGTCGGCGCCAAGAAGAACGGCTTCATCGGCTTGGACCAAGACGTGTCGGACCCGCTGGCCAGCCCGCTCTTCGCCAAGTACCCCGGGATCCTGGCGAATCGCCACGCCGTGACCTTCCTGTGCGACTCCCTGCGGCTGCTGGTGGACGGCTCGGTGACCCCCTCCCAGCTCGAAGAACTGATGGACGCGGAGATCGAGACGCACCACGAGGAGGGGGCGCGGCGCCCCGGCATCCTGAGCCGAGTGGCCGACTCGCTGCCGGGCCTGGGCATCGTGGCCGCGGTGCTGGGCGTGGTGATCACCATGCAGTCCGTTGACGGGCCGCCCGAGGAGATCGGCCACAAGGTGGCGGTGGCCCTGGTCGGCACCTTCGTCGGCATCCTGCTCTGCTACGGCTTCGTGGGCCCCCTGGCCACGAACCTCCAGATGCTCGAGGAGGACGAGGCCAAGATGCTCCAGTGCATCAAGGCGGCCGTGCTGGCCTTCGCGAACGGCTCAGCGCCGATCGTGGCCGCGGAGTTCGGGCGGCGGGTGATCTTCAGCTGCGACCGCCCGACCGCCGCCGCGCTGGAGGAGGCATTCAAGCAGGCGAGCGCGCCATGAGTCCGGCCCCGGCGCCGCCGCGACGCGTCGTCAAGAATACGGCCAAGCACGGCGGGCACCACGGCGGCGCCTGGAAGGTGGCCTACGCCGATTTCGTGACGGCCATGATGGCGCTCTTCATCGTCCTGTGGATCGTGGGCCAGAACCAGACGGTCCGCCAGGCGGTGGCCGCCCACTTCAAGGACCCCACGGGCTTGCAGAAGGGCGGGCCGGCGCTCCTGCCGGGCGGCGGCCAGCCGGCCCTCGTGGCCGTGCCGCGGCCCGGGGACGGCGAGGGCCGCGAGGCGGAGCGCGGGGAGCGGGAGCGGCTGGAGGCCATCGCCAGCAGTCTGCGGGAGCAGCTCCACTCCCAGGCCAACCTGGCGCGGCTCCGGGACAAGATCCAGATCGAGGTGACCCGGGACGGCCTCCGCATCCAGTTGGTCGAGACCGGCCAGGGCGTCTTCTTCGACGTGGGCAGCGCGCAGATCAAGCCGGGGACGCGCGAGGTCCTGGGCATCATCGCGCGGGAGATCGGCACACTGCCGAACCAGGTCGTGCTGGAGGGCCACACCGACACCCGCCCCTACACGGGCGCTCCCCAGTACAGCAACTGGGAGCTGTCCGCCGACCGCGCGAACGCGGCGCGCCGCATCCTGGACACGTCGGGCCTGGCGCCCGGCCAGATCGAGTCGGTGGTGGGCTACGCCGACCGCCACCTGGCCAACGCGGCCGACCCCCTGGACGCCGCCAACCGCCGCATCAGCATCATCGTCCGGTTCCGAACCCCGCCGCCACGCGCGGCCCGCCCGTAGCTCCCGCCGCCGCGGATATGCCGCCGCGCGCCGCGGCCGGCGCGCGGCGAGCCGGTGCGGGGCCGTCAGTTCCCGTCCAGTGCGGTCCGCTGCGGCCGGCGTGCCGGCCGCGCCGCTCGAAAGCCGTTCAGGAAACGCGCCGGCATGCCGATACTCACGGTATGCGCGCATGCCGGAGGCCGCGAGCCAGCAGGCCGCGGCAGGGCGATCGGAAGGGGAGTCGGGGCTGCGGCCTCGCGCTGGGGGGCCTCGCGCTCCTCGTGCTGGCCGGCGGGGGCTGCGCGCCCGCGATCCGCGCGACGGAGGCGGGCCTGCTCGCCACCGGCCAGCCGCTGGTGCGGCTCGTCGCGACCGACCGGCGCGAGGTGGTGCACCGGGAGTGCGTGGGCGCGTCGCGGCCCGCGAGCGTGCTCGGGTGCCAGATCACCGGCCTGGCCTGGCTGGGGCCCGACCGCTACGTCCGCACGGTCAGGATCGTCCGCTACACCGACGTGCTGCCCTCGGCGTTCGCGCTGGAGATCGAGGCCCACGAGCTGTGCCACGCGGTGGCCGGCCTGCAGAACCTCGCCGACCCCTGCCATGCGGGAAACGGCGGGGTGGTGCGGGCCGAGCCGCTCTGGGTGCCGCCGCTGCTCATTCGCCGCTGGTGACGGCCGGCGGTCAGCCACCGGCGGCAGGCAGGAGAAGGCCGGAGGCGTTGCGGACCCCTCGGGGCCACGCGACGGCTGCGCCGAAACCGCTCTTCTTGGTGGACCGCCGACGGCGATCGCTGAGACTTCGGGTGCGTCCGCGCGCCTCCGCGCGGCGCGTGTCGAGAAGGGGGCCGTGCCATGGCTGAGCCGCTGGAGCAGGCGGTGCAGGCCCACCAGCGAGTGAGCATCGTGATCGCCGAGGACGACCCCTCCATGCGCGGGATGCTGACGTGCATGGTGGAGGCGCTCGGCCACGAAGCCCGGCCGCAGGCGGACGGCGCGGCCGCCCTGGCGGCCATCGCCGGCCGCCCGCCCGACCTCGTGCTCTCGGACGTGAACATGCCGGGGATGGACGGCTTCGAGCTGTGTCGCCGCTTGAAGGCGGACCCGGCCACCCGGCTCATCCCCATCGTGCTCGTCACGGGCATGGGCGATGAGTTCCGGCTGCGGGGCATCGAGGCCGGCGCGGACGACTTCCTGTCGAAGCCGGTAGAGTTCGGGGATCTGCAGGTCCGCCTGCGGGCCTTCCTGCGGATGAAGGCCTTCACCGACGAGCTGGACTCCGCCGAGGCCATCCTCCTGACGCTGGCCGAGACGATCGAGGCGAAGGACCCCTACACCTCGGGCCACTGCCGGCGCCTGGCCGGCCTCAGCGTGGCCATGGGACACCGCCTGCGGCTGGGGGCCGAGGACCTGACGGCGCTGCGGCGCGCCGGGTACTTGCACGACCTCGGGAAGGTGGCCGTGCCGGAGGCCATCCTGCTCAAGCCCGCGCCCCTCAGCCCGGCCGAGCGGCGCCTGATGGAGCGCCACCCCGTGATCGGGGAAGAGATCTGCCGCCCCCTGCGCTCGCTGGCGCCGGTGCTGCCGATCATCCGCCACCATCACGAGCACCCGGATGGCTCCGGGTATCCGGACGGCTTGCGCCGGGGGGAGGTGCCGCTGCTCGCGCGCGTCCTCCGCACCGCGGACATCTACGACGCACTGGTGACCGACCGCCCCTATCGCCAGGCGATGCCGCCCGAGGCGGCGTTCAGGCTGCTCGAGCGCGAGCAGCAGGCCGGGCGCGGCGATCCGGAGACGCTCCGCGCGCTGCGGGACGTCCTGCGGGAGCAAGCGGGCCGGGCGCCCGGAGAGGCGGTCGCCGCCGCGGCGACCCGGGAGCCCGCGTAGGGCAGCGGGGAAGACCATGGGCGCGCGCATCTTGGTGGTGGACGACGAGCCCGCGAACCGGGAGCTGCTGGAGGCAATCTTGACGCAGGACGGCTATACCGTTGTCTTGGCCGAGGACGCCGCGGGTGCGATCGCGGCCGTCCGCACCTCGCGCCCAGACTTGATCCTGCTGGATCTCATGATGCCGGGCATCGACGGCCTGGAGCTGTGCAGGGCCCTGAAACGCGCACCCCGCAGCGCCGGCATCCCGGTGATCGTGGTCACCGCCATGGCTCCCGACATGGCCAGGGAAGCCGCCCTCGCCAGCGGGGCCGACGATTGCCTCACGAAGCCCATCCACGTAGCGCAGTTGCGGGCGCGCGTCGGCACCATCCTGGAGGCGTGCAGGATTGCAGGACGAACACCGTCGGATGGACCGCGGCTCTAACGCAAGAAGAAGCCGCTTGTATCGAGGCCACCCTCTTCTGGGGAGGATCGGGTCGGCCTTGAGGTGGGCGGTTCGCATCGGGGTAGCCGCAGGCCAGGCCGAAGCAGCAGTGGCGGATGAGCGTGGGCACATCCTGCTCGATCTTGCCCGGTTGGCGCCACTCGGGGATACACGCGGCCAGGCGGCTGGTGAGCCCCAGTTCGTCGTCGATCGCCTTGAGGAGGATGGCTCCGCCGTCGGAGCTCTGCTGGGGGGTGTCGAAGGTCGCGACCA
>JBHGAX010000332.1:0-4588 GCA_041946635.1 Methylomirabilales bacterium (SeqCode) | reverse complement strand
CGTCAGCGGGGCGGGGCGACGAGGCCCTGCAGCAGGCCGAGGAGCTGCTGGGCGGCGTCGCCCTCCGGCAGGGGCAGCTTGAGATACTGCCGGCCGCTCGCGTCGTCACGGCACAGCAAACCGGGCGAGGCCTCCGGCCCCGTGCCGTCGCCGGGCCCGCGAAGGGCCTGGGCCAGCTGTCCCAGCAGGGTGGCGCCGGCCGAGAGGAGGTCGCCAAGGGCCTGCGGCGTGATCGCGGCCGCGGCGGCCGGGCGGGGCGCGTCCGCCGGGCCAGCCGAGGCAGGCCGCGGCAGCTCCCCTGCGGCTGGCGCAGGCCCCCTGGCGGGCTCCCGCTCGGCCGCGGGCGGCGGCGCCTTCGGGACGCCCGCCGTGGCCCGGTCCACCGACTCCATGAACTGCTTCAGGCGCGTGCCGCCGAGGAACACTTCGCTCCGGCCGCCGTCCAGCACGCCGGCGAACACGGACCGCTTGAACTCCAGCAGCCCCAGCATGCCTTCCTCGATGGTCCCTTGGGCGATGAAGTGGACCACCCGGACGGGGCGGTGCTGCCCGAGGCGGTGCACACGCCCCACCCGCTGCTCGAGCACGGCCGGGTTCCAGGGCAGGTCCATGTTGGCGACCACAGTCGCGTGCTGCAGGTTCAGGCCCACGCCGCCGGCATCGGTCGACAGGAAGAGCCGGCAGGCTGCCTCTTCGCGGAAGCGGGCGATCAGGTCCTTGCGCTTCGGGCCGGGCACGCCGCCGTGGAAGAGCACGTGCTGCCAGCGCCGGCGCTCCAGCCGACGGGCGATCAGTTCGTGCATCCGCAGCCACTGGCTGAAGACGACCACCTTCGCCTCGCGGTCCTCCAGGACTTCCTCCAGGAGATTGGCCAGCTCGTCGGCCTTGTGGCCGAAATCGGTCCGGCCGTCGAGGAGGTAGGTGCTGTCGCACGACATGCGCATGTTCTGGAGCGCGGCCGTGAGCCGCTTCTGGTCGATCTCGCTCAGGTAGCCGTAGCGCCGCCACTTGGCGACGATGCGGGCGACGATTTCGCGGTTGTCCTCGTGGTGCCGCATCTGCTGGTCGGTCATCGGCACGAAGAACCGCTTCTCCATCCGCCGGGGAAGCTCGGTGAGCACCGCCTGCTTGGTTCGGCGCACTAGGATGGGCGCCAGCGTGCGGGAGATGTCGTCCAGCTTGCGGTAGCCGACGACCCGGCCGGTCTCGTCCACGTGCTGGTGGGTGTGCAGGAAGCGAAACATCGGGCCGAGGCGGAACCGATCCACGAACTCGACGATGGAGTGCAGTTCTTCCAGGCGGTTCTCCAGCGGCGTGCCGGTCAGCACAAAAGCGTAGTCGGATTCCAGCCGCTTCACGGCCTTGGCGGCCCTCGTCTTCCAGTTCTTGATCCGCTGGGCCTCGTCCAGGATGATCACGTCGGGTTTGAGCGCCTGGATGCGCTCGAGGTCGCGGTGCACCACGTCGTAGTTGACGATCGTGAAGAAGCCGTGGGCCTCGTACAGGCGGCAGCGGGCGGCCGTCAGGCCCTCCACAACCGTGGCCGGCCGACCGGTGAACTTCTCGATCTCGCGCGCCCACTGGTGTTTGAGCGAGGTCGGGCAGATGATCAGCGCCCGGCGGACGTCGGCGTGTCGCGCGAGGATCTCGACGGCCGCGATGGCCTGGATCGTCTTCCCCAGCCCCATGTCATCCGCAATGATGCATCGCCCCGCCCGGGCGGCAAACAGCGCGCCCTGCCGCTGGTAGGGGTACAGCGGCACCTTGAGCAGCCGGCCCCACGCGGCGTCCTCCGGTCCTCGCGGAAAGGCCCTCGCGATCCGGCTGGCCAATTCGGCGGAGTCGCGCGCCTGGGAGAGGAACGCCAGCGCATCGTCGTAGCAGCGAACCTCGTGGCCCGCATCCGGGGACGAGACCTTCTCCAAGAACCGGTGGAACCGGCCGTACGCCTCGGGCCGTAGCGTGCCGTCGGGACCGAAGCACTGCGCCGCCGCTTGCTGGATCTCGACGGGACAGCCGGTCCCCGCCCGGAAGACGACCTCGCGCATCGCGCCGTAGCGGAGGAAGACTTCGCTGTAGGCGGGGCGGAACCCGGCGGTGAGCGCGAGCTTGCCGCCGCGGAGCCGCCGCAGGCGGGCCAGCACTCCCTCGACATGCTTGCACGTCCCCAGCGTATTGACCGCGAAGTCGGGACAGGAGCAGAAATTCTCGCCCAGCCCCTGGCCGCGGATCGCGACCCGGTAGGTGTGGCGCGTCCTGGGATTCGTGACGGCGAACTCCGAGAAGACGGGCTCGCGGCCGACGTTCCTGATCTTCAGCCGCAGCTCGGCGGCGAACTGCCTGCGCAGAGCGACCTGCCAGGCCTCCAGCGTAAGCCCTGGCGGCTTGCGCAGCCGGGACACGGCCTTGCTGGCGCGCGGCTTGGGGGTCCTGGCCATCACGTCGTGCTCCTCTCGCGGTCCGGATGATGAAGCCTGCGGAGCCTGGGGGCCGCGAGCTATCCGAGCCGCGGTCGGGACCGGCTCGCGCCGGACGTGGATACCGGGGGACACTACTCGTGGGGCGAGAGAAGGGTCAAGGGCAAACGCCGTGAGATACGGGGCGCCGCACGTCGCAGACGGCAGGCTGGCTCAGGGCTTCAGCACGATCTTGCCGAACACCTCGTGCCGCTCCAGCAGGCGGTGGCCCTCGGCGCAGTCGCGGAGCGGCAGCACGCGGTCCACCACGGGCCGGAGCGCCCCGTCGGCGAGGTGGCGGACGATCTCCAGGAGGTCGGCCTTGCGGCCCATGTGCGCGCCCAGGATGGCGATCTGCTTCGCGAAGAGGTGGCGCAGGTCCACCGGCACCTCGAACCCGGCGCTGGCGCCGCAGGTGACCAGGCGGCCGCCGGCCGCGATGGCCGGCAGGATCCCCGCCCAGGTCCCGCCGCCGACGTGCTCCACCACGACGTCCACGCCCCGCTTCCCGGTGACCTGGCGGAGCGTCGAGGCGGCGGCCTCCGCGGAGCGAAGCGTGACGTCCGCGCCCAGCTCGCGGGCCTTCTGGAGCTTTGCGTCCGTTCCCGCGACGGCGATCACCTTCGCCCCGTGGAGCCGCGCGATCTGCACGGCGGCCGTGCCGATCCCGCTGCCCGCCGCCATGACGAGCACCCAGTCGCCGCGCCGGACCCGGCCCTGCCGCACCAGCATGTTCCAGGCGGTGAGGAAGGTCAGCGGCGCCGCGGCGGCCTGGACGTCGTCCAGGGCCCCCGGGGTCGGGATGCAGTTGACCTCCGGCACGCAGACGAACTCCGCGCAGCCGCCGTCCAGGGCGTAGCCGCCGATGATCTGGTAGGCGCGGCACAGGTTGTCGTCTCCCGCCAGGCAGGCGGCGCACTGCCCGCAGCTCGTGCCCGGGGACACCATGACCCGGGCGCCAGGGGCGATCCGCGTGCAGAGCGCGCCGGCGGCGACGACCTGGCCCGCGATGTCGCAGCCGCCGATCTTCGGCAGCGGCACCGTGATGCCGGGCAGGCCCTTCCGCACCCAGACGTCCAGGTGGTTCAGCGCGACCGCCCGCACGGCGACCTTCGCCTGCACCGGCGAGGGCGACGGCTCGGGCGCCTCCTCGTAGCGCAGCACCTCCGGCCCCCCGTGCACGTGGAAGCGGACAGCCTTCATGACGCCCTCCGTCAACGGTCCAACGTCCAACATCCAACGTCCAACGTTCAATGCCGCTATCGAGACTCCGTCAACGGTCCAGGGTCCCAGTTCAGCGCCGCCGTCCAGACTTCGGCTCCTGGACCTTGGACGTTGGACCTTGGACCCTGGACGGCGAGATGCTAGACGCGGTGGGGCGGGCTGTCAAAGGGCCCGGCCCGCGCCTTGCGCGGTGTCGTGGGCCTCGGTATACTCGCCCTCCGGAGACAGCGCATGCTCGTGCTGGGGATCGAGACATCCACGACGCAGGGTGGGGTGGCGCTGGTCGGCCCGGCCGGCCTCCTGTCGGAGTACACCCTGAACGTGGAGATCACGCACTCGGAGCGGCTCTTGCCGGCCATCGATCGCATGCTGAAGGATGCGGCGCTGGGGCTGGATGCGCTGGGCGGCATCGCCGTCGCCATCGGGCCCGGCTCCTTCACGGGGCTGCGCATCGGCCTGAGCACGGTGAAGGGCCTGGCCTACGCCACGGGGCTCCCGGTGGTCGGCGTCCCCTCGCTGGAGGCGCTCGCCTGGGCGGTGCCTGCCGCGCGGTGGCCCGTGTGCACCGTGCTGGACGCACGGAAGCAGGAGGTCTACGCGGCCCTCTTCCAGCACGAGGCCGAGGGCCTGCGCCGCCTCATGCCGGACACTGCGCTGGCGCCCGACGCCCTGTGCGCGCTGATCCGGACGCCCACGCTGTTCATCGGGGACGCCCTGGCGGTGTACGCCGACCGCTTCGCCGAGCGGCTGGGGGACCGATTCCTGCTGCCGCCCGCCGTGTCGCGGGGCGCGCGTCCTGCCTGCGTCGCCGGGCTGGGACGCGAGCGGCTCCTGAAGGGCGAGCGGGAGGAGGTGGACGCGCTGGTCCCCCGCTACCTCCGTCCGTCCGAGGCCGAGCTTCGCCGGCA
>JBHGAX010000331.1:0-4611 GCA_041946635.1 Methylomirabilales bacterium (SeqCode) | reverse complement strand
GCCCTGCGGCGTGTCGGTCGGGCTGCTCCACACCACCCGGCCGAGCGCCTTGAAGGGATGCGCCACCCCGGGCAGGCTGAACCGCACCAGCAGGTCCTCGCCCACCGGGAAGACCTGGCTGGTCCGCAGGAACATCCCGCGCGCCGAGACGTCCAGGCTACGGCCGGCGCGGAAGCTCTGCAGGCTCTGGAACTCGGCCGGCACCTGGATGCCCAGGCGCGGGGAGCCGCGCTTCGCGGCGTGGCCGTGCTCCAGCATGCCCAGCCGGCCGAAGCGGGCCAGGTACGTCAGGCTCGACCACTCGTCCAGGCTGCAGGCGTCGACGACCTCCGGCAGCGTCTTCCCGCCGTCGCAGAGCGAGACCAGGCGGCGGAAGCCGCCGGGCAGCGTGCGCCGCAGCAGGCCCTCCCGGAACGGCCGCGAGAGCCTCACCGGGCCGTCCAGCGCGGCCAGCTCCGCCCGCAGCCGGGGAAGCTCGTCCAGGCGGCGGATGCCTTCCTGCAGGAGCGCCTGGTTTCCCCGGCCCACCTGGGCGGACGCCGGCCCGTCGCCCGAGGTCAGCTCCAGCTCGAACTCCCCCTGCTCCCAGGCCAGCATGCTGAAGACGGCCGCCTCCCCCTCGCGGACGCCTTCCACGGCGTAGGCCGCGCGCCCCTCGAGGAACATGATCTCGCCGTGCCGGCCCGGCGAGGCGAGATGGAGCGTGCCCGTCCGCCGGTCGGCCTCCAGCACCTGGAAGATGCTCGGGAGGCGCATGATCTCCAGCCGCCCGCGCATCACCGAGGAGTCGGGCGGCGCGGCCGCCCGGCGGGCCTCCGACCGGCGCAGGATGTTGCGCACCCGGGCCAGCAGCTCCTCCCGGCGAACCGGCTTGACCAGGTAGTCGTCCGCGCCGAGCTCCAGGCCGCGCACCTTGTCCTCGACCCCGCCCCGCGAGGTGAGGAAGATCACCGGAATGTCCTGCGTCTCGGGATGGCTCTTGAGGGCGGCCGCCACCTCGAAGCCGTCCAGCTCCGGCATCATGGCGTCCAGGAGCACGAGATCCGGCCGCTCGATCTGCGCCCGGTCCAGGGCCTGCCGGCCGTTGCGGGCGATGCTCACCTCCACCGGCAGCTCGGCCAGCATGTCCGCCAGCATCTGGGCCATGAGCGCCTCGTCCTCGGCCAGCAGCACCCGCCACTCCGCCACGCCACCCCCCGAAGACTCTTTGCACCGCCAAGACGCCAAGAATCGAGGATCTGAAAGGCGCCGGCGGGGCCGTCGTTCTTCTCCGAACCGTCAAAATCTGGCGCGCTTGGCGTCTTGGCGGTTCAATCCTGTTCCGGCTCTTCGTTCTTTGCGAAGTGCACGGCCACCAGCTGGGCCAGGTAGCGCTCGATGGCCTCGCGGTCGGCGTCGCAGAGGTCCGTGAACTGGATCCCCATGCCCATGCCGCCCCAGCGGCTGGGGTCCGGATTGCCCCACACGACCCGGCCCGAGACCACCACGGGCGCGGAGCGGCCCGGCAGATGGAACCGCAGCAGGACCTGCGCCCCGGCGTCGAAGGGAACCGCGGTCCGGATGAAGACGCCCCAGGCGGAGAGATTGAACGTGCCGCTCTCCTGCCAGAGGCCGGCGCTCTGGTACTCGATGGGTAGCCTGACCTTGAAGCGCAGCCCGGTGCGCCGCTCGGAGCCCGCTTCCGCGGAGCTCAGCGCCCCCATGGCCGCGAGCGAGACCAGGAGCCGCAGGGTGCCCCAGGCGTCCAGCGGGCTCTCGCGGAGCACGAGGTCGAAGGGCCGGGTGCCGTCCAGCAGCGCCGCCAGGGCCGCCGTGGACGGCGGGACGCGCCCGGCCAGGCTCTCCTGCACGACGGGGGGGATCGCCAGCGGGGCCCGGGCGGTGATGGAGAGCCGGCTGCGCAGCGCGGGCAGCTCCTCCAGCCGCCGCTGGGCCTCCGCGAGGAGCGCCGGCACGGGCGTGTGGACCTCGGCGCGATCGACCTCCCCTTCCACGCGCACGGTCGTGAAGTCGCCGTCCACCCAGGTGAGCAGGTGATAGACGGCGCTCTCGCCGCGGCGCGCCCCCTGGGCCGCCTGGACGATGGCCCCGCCGGCGAACAGGATCTCCCCCTGCTCGTCGCCCCGGGCCAGCAGCAGGCGGACGGTCTGCCGGGCGGATTCCAGCGACCGGATGAGCCCCGCCAGCGGAACCTGTGCCAGCGACCCGTGCGTCAGCGGCCGGGGCTGCCGCCCGCTGCGCCGCAGGATCTTGCGGACCCGGGCCTTCAGCTCCTCGGCCTCGATGGGCTTGGCCAGGTAGTCCTCCGCCAGCTCCAGGCCCCGCACCTTGTCGCTGGTGCCCGCCGCGGCGGTGAAGAAGACGACGGGGATGTCCGCCGTGCCCGGGTCGCCCTTCAGCGCCGCTGCCACCTGGAAGCCGTCCAGCCCGGGCATGCGCACGTCCAGGAGCACGAGGTCGGGCCGCTCCGTTCGGGCCAGCTCCAGCGCCTGCTCCCCGTCGGCCGCGTCCAGGACCTCCGCCTCCAGATCGCGCAGCACGTCCCGCACCGCCAGCACGACATACGGCTCGTCGTCCGCCACGAGTATCCGGAGGCCCATGCGCCCTCCGCGGGGCCGGCGCCTACCCGGCCGGGGAAAGCGGCTCCAGGTCCTGGAACTCCGCCAGCCGCCGGAAGGCCTGATACCGCGCCTCGATCTCGGGCGCGGTCAGGATCCGCAGCCGGTCCAGCGAGAAGGCCTCGACGTTGAAGGACGCCATCACCGATCCCATGATCATGGCCCGGCGGAGCGCGGCGTCGTCGAACTGCATCCGGCTCGCCAGGTAGCCGACGAAGCCGCCCGCGAAGCAGTCGCCCGCACCGGTGGGGTCCCGGACGACTTCCAGCGGGTAGGCCGGGGCGGCGAACCACTCGCCGTCGTTGAAGAGGAGCGCGCCGTACTCGCCCCGCTTGATCACCAGGACGCGGGGCCCCATCTTCCGGATCCGGGCCGCCGCCGCCACCAGGTTGGGATCTCCGGCGAGCTGCCGGGTCTCCGCGTCGTTGATCACCAGCAGATCCACCAGGGCCAGGGTCTGCCGCAGCGCGTCCAGCTTCCCCCCGATCCAGTAGTTCATGGTGTCCATGGCGACCAGGGCGGGCCGCTTCACCTGGCGCAGGACCTCGCGCTGCAGGTCGGGGTCGATGTTCGCCAGGAAGACCACGGGGCTGTCGCGGTAGTCCTCCGGGATCTTGGGGGCGAAGCTGGCGAAGACGTTGAGCTGCGTGTCCAGCGTCCGGGCCTCGTTCAGGGCGAACCCGTACTCGCCGGCCCATCGAAAGGTCTTCCCCGGCACCCGCTCCAGCCCCCGGAGGTCGATGCCGCGGCTCCGCAGGAACGCGAGGTGCTCCTCGGGGAAGTCCTCGCCCACCACGGCGACCAGGCGCACCGGCGAGAAGAAGCTGGCGGCGACCGAGAAGTAGTTCGCGGAGCCGCCCACCACGTCCTTCGCCTCGCCGAACGGCGTCTTCACCGAGTCGAAGGCGACCGAGCCCACGACCAGAATGCTCACGCTGTCACGCCTCCGTTCCAGAAAACCGATGTCACCCCGAAGGACACGAAGCACACGAAGTTTCGTGCCGAGAAGTCAGTACTTGGCGCTCTTGGCGTCGTGGCGGTGCGGCCCCCCTCCGAGATATTTCCCGACGATGGGCGCCAGCCGCCGCCGCACCTCCGCCGGCACCCGCTCGGGCGGCGTGATGATCGCGTCCCGCAGGGCGTGCCCGCAGGCGCAGTCGCGGGTGGCGGGGAGCTGCGCCACGGCCCGCCGCAGGATGGCCCGCGCCGTCTTCACGTTCTGGGTGAGCACGGCCACGACGGCCTCCACCGAGACGTCGGCCTCGCTCTCGTGCCACACGTCGTAGTCGGTGACGAGCGCCAGGGTCGCGTAACAAATCTCCGCTTCCCGGGCGAGCTTGGCCTCCTGCAGGTTCGTCATCCCGATCACCTCGACGCCCCAGCTCCGGTAGATGCGCGACTCGGCCCGGGTGGAGAACTGCGGCCCCTCGATGCACAGGTACGTGCCGCCACGGTGCATGCGCGCCCCGGCCGCCTGCCCCGCCTGGTAGAGGATGTCGCCCAGCCCGCGGCAGGTGGGGTCGGCGAAGCTGACGTGGGCCACCAGCCCGTCCCCGAAGAAGGTGCTGGCCCGCCGGGTGGTGCGGTCGAAGAACTGGTCGGGGATCAGGATGTCGAGCGGCCGGATCTCCTCCTGCATGCTGCCCACCGCCGAGGCGGACAGGATCCACTCCGCGCCGAGCAGCTTGAAGCCGAAGATGTTCGCCCGGTAGTTCAGCTCGGAGGGCATGAGCCGGTGACCCCGGCCGTGCCGGGCGAGGAAGGCCACGGGTCGTCCGTCCAGCCGGCCGCACACGTAGGCGTCCGACGGATCGCCGAAGGGCGTGGAGAGCCGCTCCTCGCGCAGCACCTCCAGGCCCTCCATCTCGTACAGCCCGCTGCCCCCGATGATGCCGATCAACGGTTCGGCCATTCCACCCCCGCGCGGCGCCTGCACGCCGCCTGGCGAAATTGTCGTTCGCAGGCTAGGATGCCCCAGGCGAAGCGACCCACG
>JBHGAX010000330.1:0-4627 GCA_041946635.1 Methylomirabilales bacterium (SeqCode) | reverse complement strand
GGTCACCGTAGCGTGGCAAGGGGGGGCGCGTCAAGGCGGCCGGCGCGCCCGGCGCGGCGCGCGGCCGCCGTCGGCCATACTACTGTCGTTGCGAGGACTGTCCTCTGTCAGGCAAAGCCCGTGAGGCGCGGCAGGAAGAGCACCAGCTCGGGGAAGAGCGTGATGAGCAGGAGGGCCGCCAGCAGCGGGAGGATCCAGGGCAGCACGGCCCGGACGACGTAGCCCAGGTCCCGGCCGCTGATGGCGGCCAGGATGTAGAGCACGAAGCCCACGGGCGGCGTGAGCAGGCCAATCATCAGATTCAGCACCATCACCACGCCGAGGTGAATGGGGTGGATGCCCAGCACGCTCACCAGGGGCTGGAGCATGGGCAGGACCAGCATGATGACGGAGATCACCTCCAGGAACATGCCCAGCACCAGCAGCACCACGTTCACGATGAGCAGCACGACCACGGGCGAGCTGGTGATCCCCAGCAGCAGGCGCATGAGCGCCTGGTCCACCTTCTCGTAGTTCATGATCCAGCCGAACAGGCTGGCGCCCGCCACGATGCACATGGCCGGCGCCACCATGCGCAGGGTCTCCACCACCAGGGCGGGCAGGTGCGAGAAGGCCAGGTCCTGGTAGACCACGCCCGTGACCAGCAGCGCGTAGAGGATGCTCGCGAAGGCCGCCTCGGTGGGCGTGAAGATCCCGCCCCAGATCCCGCCGATCAGGATCACCGGCATGCAGAGCGCCAGGCCGGCGTGGCGGAAGGCCGCCCAGAGCGCGGTCGCGGAGGCCCGCGGGCGCACCGGGTAGCCGCGGCGGCGAGCCACCAGGAAGACCATGGCCGAGAGGGCGAGGGCCATGAGCAGCCCCGGCAGCAGCCCGCCGATGAACAGCCCGGCCACCGAGACGTTCCCCACGGCGCCGAAGATCACGAACGGGATGCTGGGCGGGATGATCGGGCCGATGGTGGACGAGGCCCCGGTGACCCCCAGGGAGAAATCGTCCCCGTAGCCCTCGTCGCGCATGGCCTTCAGCTCCACCAGCCCCAGGCCGCCGGCGTCGGCCAGGGCCGAGCCCGACATGCCGGCGAAGATCACGCTGGCCAGCACGTTCACGTAGCCCAGGCCGCCCCGGAAGTGGCCCACCAGGCAGGTGGCGAAGCGAAAGATGCGGTCCGTGACGCCGCCCGTGTTCATGATCTGGCCGGCCAGGATGAAGAAGGGCACGGCCAGCAGGGCGAAGGAGTCCGGCGCCCCGACCATGCGCTGGACGGCCAGGAGCAGCGACAGGTCGGGGTGGAGCGCGATGTAGAGGAGCGAGGCCCCGGTGAGCGCCAGGTAGATGGGGAAGCCCAGCGCCAGCATGGCCACCAGGCAGAGGAAGAAGACCGGCAGGCTCATGCGGCCTCTCGCCGGCCGCCGGCCCCCGCCAGGGCGCACAGCAGGCGGACCACGGCCAGCAGGCAGCCGATGGGAAAGGCCAGGTAGACGGCGTTCATGGGCATCTCCAGCGCGGGGGAGATGCTCATGCGGGAGAAGGCCAGGAACTGCACGCCGAGCACTGCCAGCACCAGCAGCAGGAGCGCAGCCAGGGCCACGACCGCGGCCTCCGCCCAGCGGCGCAGCCCTGCGGGCAGGCACGCGAGCCCCACCTCCACCCGGATGTGCTCGCGCGTCTTGGTGGCGAGCGCCAGGCCGAGAAACGTGATCCAGACGTAGCAGTAGCGGGCCACCTCCTCCGGGAAGAGGAGCGGGTTGTTCAGCAGGAAACGGAAGACGAGCTGCAGCAGGATGGCGGCCGACATCACGAGGAAGAACAGCAGGCTCACGCCCTCCTCCAGCCGATCCCACAGCCGCGCGAGGATAGCCTTCATCCCGCCTCCGGCGGGGGAGGAGCATGAACCGCACACTCGCAGAGGGCGCAGGGCGGGTCTTGGGGTTCGGAACCCAGGAGCCTCTCCTCTGCAGCCTCTGCGTCTCCGCGGTTCATGCTGCTCGCCCGCTACTTGATCGCCTGGATCTCCTTGATGATGCCGCCCCACTTCTCGCCGTAGACGGCCATGAACTGCTTCACGGCGTGAGCCTTGAATGCCTCCAGGTCGGGCGTGATGATCTTCACCCCGCGGGCCGTCATCTCCTTCGTCGCGCTCTCGATCTTCTCGTCCATCTTCTTGTCGATCTGCGGCCGGTACTCGGCGAAGACGTCCAGGATCAGCTTCCGGTCCGCCGCCGGCAGCCGCTGCCAGATCGGCTCGGACACGTGGACGGTGCCCAGGTGCACCACGTGACGCGTGAGCACGATGTAGTTCTGCACCTCGTAGAACTTCTGCGCGTAGATGGTCGGGATGGGGTTCTCCTGCCCCTCCACCACGCCGGTCTGCAGGGCCATGTGCAGCTCGGTGAACTGCACGGGGGTGGGGTTCGCGCCCAGGCTGGCCACCACGTTCTTCCAGACCGGGATGTCCATGGAGCGGATCTTGGCGCCCTTCAGGTCCTCGGGCCTGGTCACCGCCCGGCTCTTGGTGGTGAGGTTCCGTTCGCCGAAGTACCAGAAGGCGATCGTGCGCACCCCGCTCTTCTTGAGCACCGTGTCGTTGAAGAGCCTCTGGACCCAGGGCAGGTCGAAGGCCTTGTAGGCGTGCTCGCGGTCCCGGAACAGGTAGGGGGCCGAGAAGACCTGCACGTTCTCGTCGTAGGCGTTCAGGATCGAGGGCCCGGAGGTGAGGATCGCCAGGGAGCCGACCCGCAACATGTCCAGGGCCTGGGCCTGCGTGCCCAGCGCGCCCGCGGGGTACTGCACGAGCTTCAGCCGGCCGCCGCTCCGCTTGCCGACCTCGTCGCAGATGAGCTGCCCCACGTCCGTCCAGGGGTGCCCCACCGGCTCGGGCTGGTACCACTTCAGCTCCGTGGCCGCCGCCGCGGGGCCGCCCGCTGGCAGGAGGAGCGCGACCGCCGTCACCACCACGCACACCGCTTGCACCACGGCTCGCATCATGGCGTACCTCCAGGGTAGGGTGCACTGCAGGGGAGGGGTCGCCGGGAGTCTACTCCTGCGCGGCCGGCTGTCAAGCCGGGGCCCGCCGCCGGACGCTTTCGCTTGACAGCCGGTCGCGCCCGGCGCGATGCTCGCCTCGCGGGCGGACGCGCGGCCGCCAGGAGGCAGCCATGGCCAGGGCCTTCGATATCACCCCGAAGCCGGTCCCGCCGGTCCAGACGCCTTTCCGCCGCATCGTGACCCCCATCCCGGCGCCGGCGTCCCTGCCGGTCCTGCGGACGCTCCTCGCCCACGAGCCGGTGTCCATGACCGGGCAGCCGCCCATCCTGTGGGACCGCGCGGAGGGCTGCCAGGTCTTCGACGCCTGGGGCAACATGTGGCTCGACTGGTCCTCGGGCGTGGTGGTGACGAACGCGGGCCACGGCGCGAAGCCCGTGCGCGACGCGATCGTCCGGCAGGCGGAGCACGGCCTGCTCCACAGCTACTGCTTCCCGAACGCGCCGCGCGCCGCGCTGGTGGCGTACCTGGCGCGCCTGGCCCCCCCGCCCCTCTCCAAGGTGTTCCTGCTCACCACCGGCTCCGAGGCCACCGAGTGCGCGCTGAAGCTGGCCCGGACGCGCGGCCAGCGCGTCGGCGGGCCCGAGAAGCTGGCCGTGGTGAGCTTCGAGCGCGGCTTCCACGGCCGGACGCTGGGCGCTCAGCAAATCGGCGGCAGCCCCGCGCTCAAGGCCTGGATCGGCCACCTGGACCCCGACATCTACCAGGTGCCCTTCCCCGACGGCTTCCGCACGCCCGACGTGCGCTTCGACCTCTTCCTGCGCAGCCTGGCGGAGCACGGCGTGCGCCCCGCCCGGGTGGCCGGCGTCATCCTGGAGACCTTCCAGGGGGGCGGCGCCAGCTTCGCCCCGCCCGCGTACATCCAGGCGCTCCACGCCTGGTGCCGCGAGCAGGATGCCCTGCTGATCTTCGATGAGATCCAGGCAGGCTTCGGCCGGACCGGCCGCCTCTTCGGCTTCGAGCACTACGGGGTGGTGCCGGACCTCATCTGCTGCGGCAAGGGCATCTCGAGCTCGCTGCCGCTCTCCGCCGTGATCGGCCCCCCCGACGTGATGGACCTCTACGGGCCGGCGGAGATGACCAGCACGCACACCGGGAACCCCGTCTGCGCGGCGGCGGCGCTGGCCAGCCTGCAGGCCGTGGTGGAGGGCGGCTTGGTGGAGCACGCCGCCCGCATGGGGCACGTGCTGCTGGACGGGCTGCGCGCGCTCCAGGCCCAGTACCGCCCGGTGATCGGCGCCGTCCACGGCCGGGGCCTGGTGGCCGGGCTGCACTGCGTGCGCCCGGGCGGCATCGAGCCCGACGGCGAGCTGGCCTTCGCCGTGGTGGAGCACGCCGTGCGGAAGGGCCTGCTGCTCTTCGCCCCGGTCGGCTTCGGCGGCGCCACCGTGAAGATCGCGCCGCCGCTGCCCATCGGCGAGGAGGCCATCCGCGACGGGCTGGCCGCCCTGGACGAGGCCTTCCGGGCCGCGCTGCACCGGAGCTGAGCGGCGCCGGCACGGCGACGACTCGTGGCGCTTTTCCGTTCGCCCCGAGCGCAGCGAAGCGGAGTCGGGGGGCGCGACGCCGGGGGGCCATCGGCTCT
>JBHGAX010000033.1:0-18631 GCA_041946635.1 Methylomirabilales bacterium (SeqCode) | reverse complement strand
ATGGGCCAGTAGTGTCGCAACAGGACAGTAAGGGCAGGTCGTTCCCTATCAGCTATCACTCACTGCGCTCGCGGATCGGGGTGTGCCGTATGCTCTGAACCACCGCCGAGCCGATATGTATTTGTCGGGCACACCATCCCTCGCCTGCCACTCCGCGTCCCCGAGTGCGGCGTTGCGCGCCCGGAAGGTTGTCTGGCCTCGGAGATTCTCATCTTCGGCTAAGCTTCGGCGATTTCTCCTTGACTCGCCAAACGTTCGTGGAT
This sequence comes from Methylomirabilales bacterium (SeqCode), assembly GCA_041946635.1. GTDB lineage: Bacteria > Methylomirabilota > Methylomirabilia > Methylomirabilales > 2-02-FULL-66-22 > 2-02-FULL-66-22. Next base: position 18,368 of record JBHGAX010000033.1, on the reverse strand, counting down.
AGCGTCTCGCCGGCCTCCACGAGCCCTTCTGCACTTCGGCATCGTCCACTGCGCGGAAACGTCGCGGTCTCAGATCGAGTTCTTCTTTAGGGTATGTCCTGCCGAGAGGAGAGGCTGGGGATGGGCGTCATCGTCGAGCCGGCGCGTGAAGTACCAGTAGTGGCGGAGACGGATGTCCTGGTCTGCGGGGGTGGAGTGGCGGGTGTGGCAGCCGCGGTGGCGGCGGCGAGGCGGGGCGCGAAAGTATTGCTCCTGGAGCGCTATGGCTTTCTCGGAGGTCTTGCCACGGGCGCCCTCGTCATCACGACCCCCCCTCTGGACAACGGTCTGAATCGCGAGATCGAGCAAAAGCTCAAGGCGCAATACGTCTATGCGTTGTGCGAGCATTCGGGCGAAGAGATCGAACTGAATGCCCTGGACCCGGAGATCCTCAAGTACGAGCTCCTCAGACTGCTCCAAGGTGCGGGCGTCGAGTTCCTGCTGCATGTCTACATCGCCCGGGCGCTTGTGGAGAACGGCACGGTGCGCGGAGTCGTGATGGAGACGAAGGCGGGACGTCAGGCCGTGCTCGCCAAGGCCGTCGTGGACGCCACCGGCGACGCCGATGTCGCCGCATCAGCAGGCGCCGCCTTCCGCCTCGTCAAGAAGCCCATGACGATGATGTTCAACATGGTGGGCGTGAACGTTCCCAGAGCGCTTGGGTTTCTGGGGAACTGGGGGAGAATTCGCGAAGTTGTCAAACAGGCCATTGAGGCGCGCAAGCTGGAGTTCGATCTGGGCATCTTCCGGAACTTCGGCGCGCCGGGGGTCAGCCTGGAGAAGCTGGTCTACCCTGACGAGCTCAACGTGTGGTCGGGCAACTTGCTCGATATGGACGGCACCGACCCGAAGGACTTGACGCGGGCCGAGGTCGTTACCCGGGAGCACGCGATCCGACTGGCCCGTTTCCTTCGCGCGGCGGTCCCCGGTTTCGAGCACTCGCGGATCGAGTACACGGCAACGCAGGTCGGGGTCCGCGCGACGCGCCAGGTGGTGGGCGAGGTGGTGCCGAAAGCCGAGGACCTGCGGACCCGCACCCTCCCGGGCGTCGTGGCCAAGCCATATCGCAAGGCGGAGCTGCGCATTCCCTACGGCTCGATCCTCCCGCGGACCGTCGAGAACCTGCTCGTCGCCGGGCGATGCATTTCCGCCGCCGAGGAGGCGATGGGGCAGTTGCGGCTGATTCCGGTCTGCCTGGCGACCGGCCAGGCCGCGGGCGCCGCGGCCGCTCTGGCCCTGGAGCACGGCGTGGCGCCGCGCCGTGTGCCGGCCAAAGCGGTACAGTCGGCCCTGCAGGCGCAGGGCGTGGACTTGGGGTTGAGCGCCGGGTAACTGCTCGAAGCGAAGGAGGAGGCATGATGATGAAGACGGCACGGCAGCTCGTCTGGTTGCTCCCCGCACTGCTCTTCTTGTTGATGGCGGCGGCGGTGCCCGCGGAGGCCGGGGCGAAGTTCGTGATCCGCTTCAATGAGCTGAACAGTAACACCCATCCCATGTTCAGAAGCGACCTACACTTTGCCGAAGTGCTCGCCAAGAAGACGAACGGTGCCGTGGAGGTGAAGAACTTCCCGAGCTCGCAGCTTGGCAAGGGGCGGGATGCCATCGAAAGCTGTCAGATGGGCACCCTGGAAATCACCCAAACGATGACCGCCAACGTGAGCGCCTTCGTGCCGGCGTTCGACGTGTTCACCATGCCCTTCATCTTCCGGAACCGCGAGCACCAGTACCGGGTGATGGACGGCCAGGTGGGCAAGGACTTGCTGAACGAGCTGAAGAAGGTCCGGCTTGTGGGCCTCTATTACTATGATGCCGGCTCGCGGAGCTTTTACAACGCCCGCCGCCCGATCCGCTCGGTCGAGGACGTTCGCGGCATGAAGATCCGTGTGCCGCAGAGCACGGTGATGGTGGACACCATCAACGCGCTGGGCGCGGGCGCGGTGCCAGTGGAATATGCCGAGGTCTACAGCGCGCTGCAGCAGGGCGTCGTGGATGGCGCGGAGAACGCTCCGATCGCCTACCTCCACATGAAGCACTACGAGGTGGCGAAATACTTCTCCCAGACGCACCACTTCCGCACGCCGGATGTCGTCGTCATGAGTCTGTCGTTCTGGGAGAAGCTAGGGCCGGAGTACCAGAAGGCCGTGATGGAGGCGGCGCGGGAGGCTTCCCTGTACGAGCGAAGGCTGTGGAACGATGAGGAGGAGAAGGCCCTGGAGGAGCTTCGCGCCAAGGGTGTGCAGATCAATGACGTACCGGATATCGCGCCGTTTCAGACGAAGGTAAAGCCCGTGTGGGACAAGTACCGGGCCAAGCTGCCCAAGGGGCTGCTGGAGCGGATCGCCGAGGTGAAGTAGCGCGAACGGCCGGGTGCCCATGAGTTCCCGCCGAGGACCGCGCGCCAGTCGCTTCACCGCGCGCTTTCGCGCCGGGCGAGCCACGAGGAGGTCGTGGCTCGCCCGGCCGCGCCAGGAGGGTCGGAGCCGGACATGCTGCGCAAGCTTGAACTGGTGGCAAGGGGGCTGGAACTGACCATCTCCCTCACGTTCCTGGCAGTGATCGTCGTGGCCGTCTTTCTCCAGGTCCTGTTTCGATATGTCTTCGAAGCTCCTCTCTCGTGGACGGAGGAGCTTGCCCGGACCTCGCTCATCTGGCTCACCTTCGTCGGGGCCGCGGTCGCGGTCCGCCGGCAGGCGCACTTCGCGCTTGCACTTGTCGTCGGACGGCTCCCGGCCCGCTTCCGGCCGCTCTGGGAAGCGTTCCTTGCCAGCCTGATCGTCATCTTCCTTGTGGTGCTGCTCTACCAGGGCATACAGATGCTCCCCCTGGTCCACTCGCAGCTTTCACCTTCGCTCGAGCTCCCCATGAGCTACGCGTACCTGGCGATCCCTGCCGGCGCCGCCTTGATGCTAGTGCACCTCGGCGTCGCGCTGGCGGAGCACCTCGGGGTTATCCAGCCGGTCGCGCCTGAGAAGGGCGGCGATCACTAGAGAAGAACCGGGCCCTAGGAAGGGGAAGGCATGCTTTTCTTTGCGCTCTTTTTCCTCCTGATCATCATGGGGGTGCCCATCGCCTTCGGCCTCGGGATTGCGGCGATGGTGAACCTGCTGATCGAAGGCGTTCCCCTCACCGCTGTGGCGCAGCGGATACTGACTGGCGCCGATTCCTTCACGCTCCTCGCCATTCCGCTCTATATCCTGGCGGGCGAATTGATGGAGGCCGGCGGCATCTCGCGGCGGATCTTGGATTTTGCGCATTCGCTGGTCGGCCACATCCGGGGCGGACTGGGCCATGTGGTGGTCGTCTCGACCCTGATCATGTCCGGCATCTCGGGCTCCTCCACCGCCGACACCGCCGCCATCGGTTCAGTCATGATTCCCACGATGGTCCGCCGGGGGTATAGCCGAGAGAAAGCCACGGCGATCATTGCGGCAGCCGGGGGAATGGATATTCTCGTACCGCCCTGCATCACTATGATCGTTCTCGGGGAGGTCGCCAACCTCTCCGTAGCGTTCCTGTTCTTCGCGGGCATCGCTCCGGCCGTTCTCATGAGCCTGAGCCTGATGGCGGTGATCTACCTCCAGGCGAGAAGCGGGAAGGTTCCGGTGGATCCGTGGGCGGGGCTTGCGGGTATTCTGGCCACGTTCCTCCGCGCTGGCCTGGCCCTCTTGATTCCGGTCATCATTCTCGGCGGGATCAAGGTGGGCGCATTTACCGCGACGGAAGGGGCGGTCGTCGCCGTCCTCTATGCCGCGATCGTTGCCGCGCTTGTCTACAAGGAGTTGAAGCCGAAGCAGTTCTACGACATCGCGGTGAATACCGTTGTCACGACCGCCTCGATCATGCTGCTGGTCGGCACGGCCACGCTGTTCGCCTGGATCACCACCCGGGACCAGATCCCGGCGCTGCTCCTCGACTGGCTGACCAACATCTCGAGCAGCCCGGTCGTGTTCCTGGTTCTCGTGAACGTGATCCTGCTCTTCATCGGCGCCGTGCTCGAGGGAGCGCCTGCGGTCATCATTCTCGCACCGCTCCTCATGCCCATCGCGGTCAAGCTGGGACTGGACCCAATTCACTTCGGCACCGTGATCATCGCCAACATCGGTGTCGGCTTCGTGCTCCCCCCGATTGGCCTGTGTCTGCTTGTCGCGTCCAGCGTTGGCAAGGTGACAGTCGAGCGGATCGTGCCGCCAGTCATGCCGTTCTTTGTCGCTCTGCTTGTGGCCCTGTTGCTGATTACCTTCCTGCCCTGGGTATCGCTTGCGCTCCCGTGGTTACTCGGCTACACGCCGGTCATGCGGTGAAGCAAGCAACGCGAGGGCGCCGCGAGAATGCAGTGGCCCGAGCAGTCGCGAGCGACAGGAGCCTGCGGAGGGCGCTGGGGCCGGCCCCCGCCCCCTGGCCCCTTCCTAATGGCTCTGCTCACCGCTCACTGCCCCTCGGGAGGCTCGGGGAGCCCACGATGATCATTGCAGATCTCAATGCCCTGACCGGGCGCAGGTATCCCGCTCGACGGCTCACCCAAAGTCTTGTTGGAGGGGCATCGCCTATTCATGCTCGGGGCTTTTGCATGGGCAATGTCACACTGGAGCCGAACGGAGGCCAGGTCCCCTGGCACGCGCACGACCAGGAGGAAGTGTACCTGATCGTTGAAGGGACCGGGGAGATGTGCCTCGGCGACCAGCGTCGGATCCTCACCGCCGGTCACGCCGTGTACATTCCTCCTGGAATCTTTCATCAGCTAACGAACGTGGGTGACCGTCCCTTGCGGATGATCTACTGCTACTCGCCCTGTGGCGACGTGTCGCACTGGCGACAGGAGCTGTCAGGAACTTTGCCGAGGGCGGGCATTGAGGCCCCCCCACTGCCGTCTGGTGCTTGTTCCCAGTGGAGCGCCGCTCGGTCCGAAGGCGAGGCGCCGAACGGGACCGCCTGATGGACCATAGGGGCTGGCGTGTTACGGCAGAGAGGCGGATCGGGCGCTGAAACAGCGAAGCCGCCTGCGGGATCCCGGGGGACGGGGCGCAGGCGGCTGACTGACCCGGTGGGGTACCGTCATTCACGTTTTGCATCGTCGGGGGTCGGGGCCCACGGTCCGGGCCCGGCCGCTTGCCTCACCTCCTTCGCGCCTCAGCGGCGGAGTTCGCTTGACCCTGCAGGCGGACCACGCGAGGTCCCCGAGGCCTCGCGGAACGGAGCCCCCGACCGGGGGCGGACGGCCCGCGCCAGCCTCCCCCGACGGGCAACACCCGTGATTACTCCCGGAGACCGGGGTGGCCGCACGCGATCGCGCGCAGTCGCCCTCCGAAAACACGAACGCCCGGCACGCAGGCCGGGCTCCTCCATCCCACTGAACCGCCGACGGCTTCTCCTCGACATGCCGGCCTCCTGAGGAAGCGAGTAACCACGGCCAACGTCGAGACCCCCAGCAATCAACGCTGGGATCGGAGCGCGACATCAGTCAATAGCTCCGAGCGCCTCCTGTATAAGCCCACGCGCCGCAGAAAGCAAGAGCAAAGTAATCGTTTTTCATCTTTTTTGCCGAGTTTCCCGTTCCAAGAGCTTGCCGACGCGCTCGCGACCGCCGGGGACGGGCCTCAAGCCCCCGACCCGGAAAGGCGCCCGGCGCCCTTCCGGCGTCACGGAGGTGAACCTCTCAGGGCCTGGCCTCTCGATCGCGAGCGAGGCGGCTCTGTGGGGCTGCGAGGCAGCTACGACGTCCGTCTACTCGTCGCGCCCCGGCTCGCCGGCGACCTCGGCCTGCAGGGGGAAGCGGAGGGTGAGGGCCGCTCCGGCCCGGTTCTCGATCTCCAGCGTCCCGGCGAGCCGGTGCGTGAGGATGTGGACCATCCGGAGCCCGGGCCGGCGTCCGCTCTCCTGCGCGCCTCAGAAGCGGAACGACCGCCGCCCGCCCGCGGATGATTCGCATCGAGGTCTGCGTCCACCTTCGTCCCGTTGACCCTGAAGGCATGGCTGGCGTGCGGACACTTGTACTCGCCAGAGACCGCCGAGTCGCGCGTCAGCCGGTAGGCCGCCATTCCGATCTCCTCGGACGAGCCCGCCACCCGGCGGCGGAGCCCCCGTTCCGTCCGTCGCCCGTGATCGCCGTCCACCCCCTCGCGCGCCTTGGAGCGGGCGCGAGCCGGCCTGCCGGCCCACTCGCCCGCTCCCGGAGGAGCGCATTCGTGCGCGCGATGCGGGCATCGATCGCCCGCAGCCGCCGGAACACGTCCTCCTCGGGGCAGTCGAAGACGATGCGGCTGCCGACCACCCGGCCGGGCGGCGCGCTGGCTCCTCCCCCGGCCCGGGGCGGGGAGGCCTCGAAGAGGCGGACCCAGTTGTCGGGCGGCCACTCGCTGAGCGGCACCTCGCACCGACAGAACTCCTCGGGGGTGATGGCGACCTGGCGCGGGAGTCCGATGCGTCGGATGTCGCGCATACACGTTCCTCCTCCGCGGTCACGCGGCGGCAGGGAGCGCCATGCCGGCTGGCGCGCCCACGCGTTCCTGGGGCATCGGCATCGGAGGGAGGAGCAGGACGGGCACGGGGGATTTTCGCAGCACCGCCCCTACGATGCCCCCGAAGGGCGTCGCCAGGGCGGCCAGCCTGCTGCTCGGCCTCGCCATGACGATGACATCCGCCTTCCGCACCGCCGCATGGTCCAGGATGGTTTCGGCTGCCGGCCCATACCGCACGGCTGGATCCACGCGCAGGCCCTGGGCCACGAGGCGGCGCTCCACATCCGCGAGGTACGTCTCCGCCTGGGTGAGCACGCGGACCTGCGTCTCGATCGGGTCTGCACCCGGACGCCGATGCGCGCGTACTACGCGGAGCAGCAGGACCATCGCTCGGCAACGCATCGCCAAGAGCACGACGCCGGGCACGACGGTTTCGCCGCGCGCGGAGCCGTCCAGCGGGACCAGGATTCGCCTCCACATGTGTCTGCTCCCTCACCCTGCGCGCGGCGTTCGACCCGGGGGGCCCGCGATGAAGACCAGGCAGGAAGCCTCCCGCCGAATCGTCTCGGCGAGGCGGGGCGACGCCCGGGTGGCCCCCACACGGTCCTCGTGGGCCGCGAGCACGATGAGTCCGATGCCCTGCCCCCGCGCGAACCGGAGGATCTGCGTGCGAGGCTCGCCGGGCAGCAGGTGTGCGGCAGCCTTCAGGCCCAGCGCCTCCGCCGACCCCACCAGGCGATGCAACTCGGCCTCCGCGTGCCGGAGCGCCTCGGCGCTGCCGGTCGCTGCGGCGCTGCCGATGCCGGCGGCGCGCTGGGATGGCGCGGGTCCCAGCACGTGGAGCAGGTCGAGCTCCGCCTCGAAGTCCCTGGCGAACGCCGTCGCGTACGCCCACGCGGCATCGGCTTCCGCCGAGAAGTCCGTGGCAAAGAGGATACGCCGAATGGACGGCATCGGGCGGGGCCCTCGCGGCATGGCCGCGTCACGCTGCCAGGGGCACGGCGCAGGACGGCTCCTCTCGGGCGGGGCCGCGCGACCGAAACTGGGGGCATTCGACGAAGCGCGCGGTCGTGCAGCGCTCGCGGTACTCGGCGATGCTGGGGATCATGTACCCCGGCCAGTGCCCGAGCACGCAGTAGCCTTCGACCGGATACAGCCAGTCGGCTTGAGCAGGCCGGAGTTGGGGACAGGTTGTCGTCTGCCGGGGCTCTGTGGCGTCTGCGCTCACTTGAAGGTGGCCGATCGTTTCCATCACGCACCTCGCGTCGCGGAGAAACCTTGCACGCCGCCGGAGGCACCCGTCCCTCCCGCGTCCGCGCTCGGGGCGCCATGAGACGGCGGGTGGGCTAGACGGGGTCCGGCCGAGGCTCGGGCGAGCGTGCCGAGCGCGCCCGGAGCGGCGCGCCGGACTGTACGGCGGCTCCGTCGAGCGCGGCCAGCCGTCCGGCGACCGCGAAGTCCAGGCCGAGCTCGGAATGCAGTCTGGCAGCGGCCAGGAGCGCGCGGACGAGCGCGGGACGGTCGTAGCTCCCGACCGTGCGGGTGTGCTGGCGTGCGCCGCGGGTCGCGACGAAGAGCGAGCCGCGGAGGTCATTGCGAATTTCGACGGCCTGGCGGGTGAGATCGACGCTGATGATCCACCGGTCGGCGCTGGTGGGGCTGCCGACGAACGTCAGGTTTCCCTTGCTGCTCACGATCGGCCTCCACGTCGTGACCATGACCAGCCCGAGTTACCTGTGGGGTACTGCAGGCGGCCGGACAGAGTGTGCGCGCCGGGGCACAACGCATCACCTGCGGCGCGGAGGGGGGCGGGCCGGGGTGTCCCCGCAGCGAATGGAACGGCCACCCCGGCACAGCGGAGGTACAGCGGGCGTTCTGCTGCAGGGATGACGATCGGGGGCCGAACGCGGACGGCCGATGGCGTACAAGTCGCCCATGGTCCGACGAGTTTGTCAGCCTCTCGGCCGGAGAGGCGGAGCTTGTCGGGTTCGGGGTGAAAATAACGCCGGGGTGGTGCGGGGCGCAATCGGGTATTTACCCTAATGCACATCGAAAAGGGCAGACGGCAAGAACGGGTACGAACGGGACCAGGCTACTCGGGATCGGCCTGCAGGTGCTCGCGCCCGCTCGGAAGCCGCATAACACAAGCGTCGAGCGTTGCGGATAGACGCCGCCCTCCTGCCGGGGCGCTCGAGGGGCAGCGTCGTTGATCCCCGGCTCAACCTGCAGCCGCCTGCTCGTCAGGGTGGCCTGGTGACCCCGGCGGGACAGATGAACCATCAATCCGAAGTCTGTCTCACCCACTCCGCCCGTCTCGCCCTCAGCCGCTCGAAGCGGAGGATCATTGCCGGGCCGAGCACCGCGCCCAGGCCGACCGTGCTCCAGGCCAGCACCCAGGCGTAGGGGCTCCCGGGGCCGTGCAGCGCGCGCACGAGGTCCAGCGCGGCGCCGAACACCACCGGGCTGATGGCGCCGGCCCCGAACCCCATGACGGAGCGAACCGAGTAGGCCGTGCCGAGCCGGGACGGCGGAACGGCCTCGGCCAGCGCGGTCGAGTACACCGAGGAGTCGGCGATCGCGCAGAGGTTGTAGAGGGCGCCGATGGGGACGAGGAGCCAGAGCGGCCACGTCGAGAGCCAGCCGAACAGGAAGGAGCCGGTCAAGCTCGCCAGCGTGAGAACCAGCATCACGCGCGCCCGGCCCCACCGGTCGGACGCCGTCCCACCGACGATGCTCCCCGCGGCCCCACAGAGGTGCGCAAGGCCGGCCAGCCCGATCCCCCAGCTCAGACCCCCCGGCGCCCCGCTGCCGGCGGCCGCCAGAAAGGCGGGCAGCCAGGCCCAGAGCGCCAGCAGCTCCCAGCAGTGAAAGGTGTAGGCCCAGTTCACGGCCATGGCCGGCCGGTCCCGCAGCGTGTCAGCGATGTCGCGGCGGAGGCTTCGGCCAGGTGCGGCGGCCGGCAGGTGCTCCGGGAGCCGGCGGAGGGCGAGCCAGCCAAAGAAGGCGCCGAGCGCGGCCGACAGCGCGGAGGCCACGAGCGCCGCGCGCCAGGATGCCAGGGAGGCGAGGAGCGCGATGACGACCAGGGCCGTTGCGTACCCCAGCGACGAGGCCGCCAGGAACCAGCCCATCGCGCCGCCGCGCGTCGCGGGGGCGGCGTGCTGGAAGATCAGGGCCAGGCCGGGCGTGTAGGACGCGCCGGAGCAGAGCCCCACCAGCCCGTACAGCAGGAGCGCCGAGATGTGACCGTGGCTGCCCACGGCGAAAGCCAACGCGGCCCCCGTGGCCAGCAGGCCGCCGGCCAGATAGGTGCGCCGCGCCCCGTAGCGGTCCGCCAGCATGCCGACGATGAAGAGCGACACCAGGTAGCCCAGGTGCCAGGCGCTCTGGATCGTGGCGGCCTCGGCCGCCGACATGCCCCAGTCCTGGCGGACCAGGGGCAGGACGCCGGCGTAGGCGTTCGACACCACCGAGAACGACAGCCGGCTGAGGCACAGGCCCACCAGCCAGGGCGTGGCCACGCCGGCGCGTGGGGGGCGGGAGGTGGATGGGGGCTTTGCGACGGTCATTGACCCGGCGTTCCCGTTTCGGGGTCGAGCGCGAGCGAGCCTGGACGCGGGACCGGCCTACGGTCGGGGATACGTGTAGCCGGCGAACGTCCGGAGCATCGCCTCGGCGTTGTCCAGCGGCACGTCGCCGCCGATCTCCCCGCCGCCGATATAGCCGCCGTTGTCCCGGCCGAACGTGTCCGCCAGCCGGCGGCAGTGCTCCTCGACTTCCGACGGCGTCCCGAACGGCAGCCAGTGCTGCCGGTCGGCTCCCGCCACGAAGCAGAGCCGGCCTCCGAACCTGCGCGCCAGCTTGCCGGCGTCCATGCACGGGATCTGGGCGTTGATGGCGTCCACGCCGAGCTCGATCAGGTCCGGGATGATCTCGTCGATGACCCCGTCGCTGTGAAAGAAGACGTGCTTGCCGCCGGCGTGGACGGCGTCGAAGAGGCGCCGGTAGGACGGCTTGAAGAACTCGCGCCACATCTCCGCCCGGATCATCAGGGCTTCCTGCGTCCCCCAGTCGTCCCGGAAGAAAAGGCCGTCCACGCCGTAGCCGAGCCACATCTCGATGCGCTTGAGCATGAACCCGACGATCCGGTCGCGGAGCACGGCGGCCTGGGCGCGCCGCTCGGCCAGGTCCAGCATCAGGTTCTCGAAGCCCCGCAGGTAGAACATCCGCTGGAAGAGGGTGTCGCCGTCGGCCATGAGGTAGCGCCGGCCGGGGTTCGTGCGGATCGTGTGGATCACCTGGCTGAAGTCCCCCACCCTTGCCGGATCGGGGAACCGATAGGTGTCCAGCGCCGCCCAGTCCTGCAGCGGGTGCCCGGTGACCTGGCCCTTGTAGTCGTCGCTGACCCGCGTCCAGACGGCGCCCCAGGCGTCGGTGTGCCCGAGCCCCGCCGCCGGCCCGTACTCCGAGTCGCCGTAGTAGCCGCAGTCGCTGAAGTCGCTCGGATAGCGTGCGAGCAGCGCGTCGAGCCGCGGGCCGTAGTGCAGCCGTGCCCCCGGGAGCAGTTGCTGGAAGATGGGCAGCCGATCCGGCTGCGTCCGCTCCAGCGCGCGAAACACCCGCTCGCGACTGTCCATGCAAGAACCTCCGGTCCCATTCACGTCGGCGGGAATGCGCGGCACGACAGCAGGCGGCCGCGAGCGCGGACGCTAGCACCGGGCCGGGCGTGGGTCAAGCAGGCTCATGTGCGCGCTGCGCCGGCCGCCAAGGAGGGCGCCCTGGGCGCGGCTCTCGGGCTTGACCCGGCGACCGCTACGGCGTCCAGCGCGTCGTCAAGCGAGAGCCTCAGGGCCAGGTCGTTCGACGGGACGTGGGTGCTAACGTGTATTGGCCTACCGCGCTACCCCTCGCCCGTAGACGCACGCCGGTCAGTGGATTAGAGTCGCTCCAGGGTCGCGCCGCCGCGGCGCCCCGCGAGGAGGGAGCAGCCAATGCAGAGGCGTGCGACCATCTCTCGCCGGGGTGTCCTGACCGCGCTCGTCGCCATGGTACTGGCCGGGGCGTGTTCGGACACCCCGGGGGACAAGCCGACGGGAAGCCGCCCCGCGGCCGGGGCGCCGACCGCCGCGCCCGCCGCCGTCGGTCCGGATCTCGCGCGACCGCGCGTCGTCGTGCTGGGCGACAGCCTGACGGCCGGGTACGGGCTGGAGCGGTCGCAGTCGTACCCGGCCCTCCTCCAGGAGCGCGTCGAGCGTGCGGGCTACGCGTTCGAGGTCGTGAACATGGGGGTGTCGGGCGACACCTCGGCGGGGGGTGTGCGCCGGGCGGACTGGGCGCTGGAGGGCGACGTGCGCATCCTGATCCTCGCGCTGGGCGCCAACGACGCGCTGCGCGGGCTCCCGCCCTCCGCCTTGCAGGAGAACCTCGGGACGATCATTGACCGGGCCAGGGCCCGGGGCGCGGCGGTCCTCCTGTGCGGGATGGAGGCGCCGCCCAATTTCGGGGCGGCCCACACCGAGGCGTTCCGCCAGGTGTACCGGAGGCTGGCGCGCGAGAAGGAGGTGGAGTTCCTGCCCTTCCTGCTGGAGGGCGTGGCCGCCGCGCCCGCGCTGAACCAGGGCGACGGCATCCACCCGAACGCCGCCGGGGCCCGCCACATCGCGGAGCTGATCTGGCCGCGGCTGGAGCCGATGCTGAAGGCGGCGGCGCGCCCATGATCGAGCTGCGCGGGGTCTCGAAGACGGTGTCCAGCGGCGGCCGGCCGCTGACCATCCTGCACCCGCTCGACCTCGTCGTCGGGGCCGGCGAGACGCTGGCCGTGGTGGGGCCCTCGGGCAGCGGCAAGTCCACGCTGCTCGGGCTGGTCGCCGGCCTCGACGCCCCGACGACCGGCCGGATCCTCCTCGGCGGGACCGACATCACGGAGCTGGACGAGGACGGGCTGGCGCGGCTCCGGGGCCAGACGGTGGGGATCGTGTTCCAGTTCTTTCACCTGCTCCCGTCCCTGACCGCCTTCGAGAACGTCCTGGTCCCGCTGGAGCTGGTGGGCGCCGCGGACGCCGAGCCGCGGGCCCACGCCCTGCTGGCCGCGGTCGGGCTGGGGGACCGCCAGCGCCACTACCCGTCCCAGCTCTCCGGCGGCGAGCAGCAGCGCGTGGCCATCGCCCGCGCCCTCGCCAACAACCCGCGCCTCCTCTTGGCCGACGAGCCGACCGGCAACCTCGACTCGATCAACGGCGCACACGTCATCGAGCTGCTGTTCGAGATCAGCCGCACGCGCGGCACCACCCTGCTCCTGGCCACCCACGACGCCGGCCTCGCCGCGCGGGCCGGGGCGCGCCTCGTGCTGCGGGACGGCCGCGTGGTGGAGCCCCGCGGGACGCCCGCGGCGGCGGACCCGCGGGCATGACGTTCGTGCTCCGCATGGCGCTGCGCGAGGCGCGCGCCTCCTGGCGGCGGCTGCTCTTCTTCTTCCTGTGCGTCGCCCTCGGCGTGGGGGCGATCGTGGCCCTCCGGTCGGTCGTCCAGAGCGTGCGCGGGGCGCTGACCCGCGACGCCCGGGCCCTCCTGGCCGGCGACGTCCGCGTGATGACCAATCGCCCGCTGGACGCGGCAGGCCGCGCCCGGCTGGACGATCTCTTCCGCCGCCAGGGCGCGACCGCCCGCACGGACGCCGTGGAGCTGCCGACCATGGTGCGGCCGGCCGACGCGGCGAACGCCCAGGCACGCATCGTAGAGCTCATGGCGGTCGAGCCGGCCTGGCCGCTCTACGGCGCCGTCTCCCTGGAAGGCGGCGGGGCCTACGGGCACGAGCTACTGCGCGGCCGGGGGGCGCTGGTGCGGCCGGAGTTGCTCGCGCAGCTCGACCTCGCGGTCGGCGACGCGATCGTCATCGGCGAGGCGACCTTCACGATCCGGGGGGTCGTGCTGTCGGAGCCGGGGCGGCGGCTGGGCTTCTTCAGCTTCGGACCGCGCGTCCTGGTGGACCGCGCGGCCCTGGACGACACCGGCCTCCTGCGGCTCGGCAGCCGCGCCCGCTACCTCACCCTGCTGCGCGTGCCGGAGCCCGCGGTGGCGCCGCTCATGCGGGCGGTGCGCGAGGAGTTCCGCGAGCAGTTCGTGAGCGTCCGCTCGTACCGCGCGGCGGAGGACCGGATCGGCGAGCACTTCGCGCGGGCGGAGAACTACCTGAGCCTGGTCGGGTTCGTGATCGCCCTGCTGGGCGGCATCGGCGTCTGGAGCGTCACGCGCGTCTTCGTGCAGCAGAAGACGCCGAGCATCGCCATCCTCAAGTGCCTGGGCGCCAGCACGCGCCGGGTGCTGGCCGTCTACGGCCTGCAAGCCCTGCTGCTCGGCCTGGCGGGCGGCCTGCTGGGGGTCGGGCTGGCCGCCGCGGCGCTTCTGACGGCGCCGGACCGCCTGGCGGCGGCGCTGGGCGGCGTACGCCTGGGGGTCACGGCCTCGGCCGCCCTGCAGGGACTCGGCATCGGCCTCCTGGTGTCGCTGCTCTGCTCGCTGGTGCCCCTCCTGGACGTGCGGCACGTCCGCCCGCTGCGGCTGCTCCGGAACGAGCCCGCGCCCGTGGTGCGGCACGGCGGGGAGGGGCGGGGGCGGCATTGGCGGAGCCGCCTGGGGCGCCTGGACCGGGTCCAGGCCGGCGCCGCCCTGGCGGTCGCGGCCGCGCTCGTCGGCCTGGCGGCGTGGCAGGCGGCCTCGCTGCGGGTGGGCACGGTGGTGTGCGGAGCGGCCGCCGCCGTGGCGCTCGTCCTGCACTTCGCGGGGGGCGCGCTGATCCGCGGCGTGCAGCCCCTCGCCCGCGTCCGGTGGTTCCCGGTGCGCCACGCCGTGCTGCGCGTCAGCCGCGCCGGCAACCAGACGCGGGTCATCCTGCTGGCGATCGGGCTGGGCGCCTGCTTCGTACTGGCCACCCACGGCCTGCAGGCCAACCTGCTGCGCGAGCTCGGCGTGGCCCTGCGCCCCGACGGGCCGGACCTCTTCCTCCTGGACGTCCAGCCTGACCAGGCCGCGGCGCTCCGCGCGCACCTGGCCGGCGCCACCGAGGGCCCCGCGCCGCGGCTCATCCCGGTGCTCCGGGCCCGGGTCACCGGCGTGCAGGGGCGCAGCCTGCGGCTGGACAGCTTCGACGAGGTGCGGGGCCAGGGCGGGCTGGCCCGCGAGTACGTCGTGACCTACCGGGACCACCTGGAAGCCAACGAGCGCGTGGTCGAGGGGCGCTTCTGGCCGGGCGCGGCGTCGCCCGCGGGCGAGGTCTCGATCGAGGAGAGCCTGCGCGAGCGCTTTGGCATCCAGGTGGGCGACACGATCCGCTTCGACGTGCTGGGTCGGACCGTCGCGGCGCGCGTGACCAGCGTGCGGCGGGTGGAGTGGAGCGACGCCCGCGCCGGGGGCTTCATGTTCGTGTTCCGACCCGGCCTGCTGGAGCGCGCCCCGCACACCTACATCGCCATGCTGCGCGGGCCCGCGGATCCGGCGGCCCGGGGCCGGCTGCAGCGCGACCTGGCGGCCGGCTTTCCCAACGTCTCCGCGATCGACGGCCGCGAGGTCGCGCGGACCCTGGAGGGCATGCTCGCCAACGTCACCCTGGCGGTCACGATCGTGGGCGGGGTGGCGCTGCTGGGGGGCATCCTGATCCTCCTGGGCTCGGTGGCCATGACCAAGTTCCAGCGCCTCCACGAGGCGGCCGTGCTGAAGACGCTGGGCGCGACCGGTCCCACCCTGGCGGCCACGCTGGCGCTCGAGTACGGCGCGCTCGGCGCCCTGGCCGGCGCCATCGGCGGCCTGGCCGCACTGGCGGTGAGCTGGATCGTCTGCTACGCCATCCTGGACATCTCGTGGCGCCCGGCCCTGCTCACCAGCCTGGCCGGCATCGCGCTGACCGCCGTCACGGTCGGCGCGGTCGGGGTCCTGGCCAGCCGGGACGTCCTGCGCCGCCGCCCCCTCGCCACCCTGCGCGCCGAGTAGCGCGCGCCGGCGCCGAGGGACCCCTATACTGTTCCCTGTTTCGGCACGGGGGATCGCCGCTCGATGCGGAAGACCCTGCTGCTCACCGGGCCGCCCGGGGTCGGGAAGACCACGGTGCTCCGCCGCGTCGCCGAGGCCCTCCCGCCCACGGCGATCGGCGGCTTCTTCACGGAGGAGATTCGCGCCGGCGGCCAGCGGGTGGGCTTCGGGATCCAGACGTTCGACGGCCAGAAAGCCACGCTGGCCCATGTCGCCCTCCACTCCGTGCATCGGGTCGGGCGCTACAAGGTGGACACGGCGGGGCTCGACCGGATCGTGGAGTCGACCCTGCCTCCCGCCGTCAGCACCGCGGCGTATCTGATCGACGAGATCGGCAAGATGGAGTGTCTCTCGCCGCGCTTCGTGGCCGCGGTCGAGCGCCTGCTCGACGGCCGGAGCGTGGTCGTGGCGACGGTCGCGCAGAGGGGGAGCGGCCTCATCGCCGACGTGAAGCGGCGGGCGGATGTGGAAACGTGGGAGGTGACCCGCGCCAACCGGGACGGACTGACGGCCGCGGTGCTGCAGTGGCTTGCCGGACGCGGGGTGCCGCTCCGCTCGGCAGGACCCGCGCGAGATCCAGGGAGCCGCCTGTGATAAGCCGCGGCCTGCGCATTGGCTGCGCGAGCTGGTCGCTCCCCCGCGCGTGCGCCGAACGCTTCCCCCCCGAGGGGACCCACCTCGAGCGCTACGCCGGGGTGCTCAACGCCGTGGAGATCAACACCACCTTCCATCGCCTGCCGCGGCGCACCACCTGGGAGCGATGGGCCTCGGCCGTCCCGGAGGCGTTCCGCTTCGCCGTCAAGGCGCCGCGGGAGATCACGCACGTGCGGCGGCTCCAGGACTGCGAGGCGCCGCTGCACGGCTTCCTCGAGGACGCGCGTGTCCTGGGCGAGAGGCTGGGCCCGATCCTGATCCAGCTTCCGCCGAGCCTGGCATTCGACGCGGCAGCGGCCGCGGCCTTCTTCGACGTGTTTCGGACGCTGCACCGGGGCCCCGTCGCCTGCGAGCCGCGGCACGCGAGCTGGTTCGATCCCGCTGCCACCCGACTGCTCGCGGCGGCCGGAGTCGCGCGCGTCGCAGCCGATCCGGAGCCGGTGCCGGGCGCGGGCACCCCCGGCGGCTGGTCCGGCCTCGCCTACTACCGCCAGCACGGGAGCCCTCGCCGCTACTACTCGGCGTACGGCGCGGCTGCGCTCGCCGCTCTCGCGCCGGCCTTGATAGCGCGCGCGCGCCACGCCGAGGTCTGGTGCATCTTCGACAACACCGCGGCGGGCGCGGCGACCGGAGACGCGCTGGCGCTCGCCGGCATCTGCGCCGGCTCGTGATGACATTGCTCGCCCCCCAACCCCTCGGACATCGCCCGGACGGCGCCCCGGCCACCCAGGTCGTGCAAGAGGTCGAGGGCTGGATCTTCGGCCAGCGCCCCGCGGGGCTCGACGATCCGCTTTCGGCGCGATGAGCGCGGCGATCGTGCAAAGTTTGCCGGTTGACCCCACCCTTCCTTTGCAGCGGGCCGCGACTCTCCCTTGATCCCTGTGTACCGGCCACGAGGCAGAGGCGCGCAAGCTGCTGCTGTGCAAGGGCAGCTTGATCGCGGTCAGCGCGCAGCACCCCGGACCGGGACGGATCCCGACCGCGTGGCTAGCCCGCCACCGCAAGGGCCATCGTCCGCTGCAGCGCGTTGAGCCTGGCTGCGATTGCGACGTGGACCAGGAGGAACAGGGGGACGAGGAGCGCCGGGATGATGACCCATGGCAGGCTGGCCATCGTGGTGGTACCGGCGCCGGCGGCGAACAACTGGAACGGAGTCCCAGGCGCGGACAGGATGCCGAGCGAAACCGCCACGACGAGGTCGACGGCCCCGAGCACGTTCCACACGGCCAGCCAGCCGAGGTGGCGTGCCGGCTCGCCCGCGGCCGCGATCGCGAGGGGAATCGCGAGCGCCGCGACGCCGATGTCTCCCCAGCCGGCTACGGGCGCGAACGGCGCAGGCAGGCGACCGTCCGAGGCAAGAACGAGGAAAGCCGCACCGCCGAGCCGCGCCGCGTTCAATCCGACCAGGGCAGGGAGGGGCACGGCCAGCAGCGCGTGCCGGAATCGCGGAGACAGGAGCCAACTTCCAAACACCAGTACAAGGGATGCGGCGAAGGCCAGCACCGGGGCCGGCACGGGGCCGGTGATGCCCGGCGCGAAGCCGCCGAGCGCACCGGCGGCCACGATGCCGGCGCCCCAGGCGCCGGCAGCGACAATGGCGGCGAGCTTCATCGTTCTGCTTTCCGCCGACAGGCCGACGAGCACACCGACCAGCGTGACGTAGACCGCCGTCCCGCCAATCCCACCGATCATATCGAGCATCGTGCACCTCCTCGATGGCGTCGGGGCCTCAGGGCCCGACGCCACGCGGCACCGCGGCCGGATGTCCGGCGCGCTGAACCGATCCTCACGGCCGCTCCATGGGTCGAATTCCCCGACGCTCCGCCCGTGTTCGGAGCGTCCACCCGGCTCAGCCCGACTGCAGCACCAGTGCCAGGGGCCGATCTCGGCTCACGTGCGGGAAACGCAGGGGACGGCGACGAGGAGGGGCCGGCGAGCGAGCGCGAGGTGTCTGGCCGTGCGCGGTCCGCCGATCAACCCCGGACGGCCTGCGCAGGCCTGGACAGGCCCGCGCCGCCAGTCGGCGCAGGCGGAGAATGCGGCTCCCGGGGAGCGCTACGGCTCCGCGGAGACGCCGTGCAGGGCTCGCGGATGGAGGAAGGCGACCAGGCCAATCGGGCCCCGCCAGGCGTGGCGGTCCACGAGCGCGACGCCGGCGGCATCCAGCCGGCGCAGCGTGGCCTCGATGTCTTGCGCGGA
>JBHGAX010000329.1:0-4631 GCA_041946635.1 Methylomirabilales bacterium (SeqCode) | reverse complement strand
GCTGGGCCTCGTGCCCGCCGCGCCGGCCGGGCAGCCGGCGGAGGTGGTCATCGGCGTCCTCTACCCGATGACCGGCCCGTCGGCCCAGATCGGCATCGACGCCATCAACGTCATGAAGGTGGCGCTCGACATCATCAACAACGACGTCAACGTGAACCTGCCGCTGGGCAAGGGCGCCGGGCTGCCGCGGCTCGGCGGCGCCAAGGTCCGCATCGTCCCGGTGGATCACCAGGGCAAGCCGGAGATCGGCCTGGCGGAAGCCGAGCGGCTCATCACCCAGGAGAAGGTCCACGCGCTCTTCGGCGCCTACTTCTCCAGCGTGACCAACACCGCCAGCCAGGTGGCCGAGCGCATGGGCGTGCCCTTCCTGAACGCCGACTCCTCCTCGCCGGCCCTGACGGAGCGCGGGTTCAAGTGGTTCTTCCGCACCAGCCCGCACGACGAGCACTTCAGCGTCGTGATGTTCGACTTCATGAAGGACCTGGAGAAGAAGCGCAACGTGCAGTTCAAGTCCGTGGCGATCCTGAACGAGGACACCACCTTCGGCACGGACAGCGCCAGGGTCCAGGAGGCGCTGGCCAAGAAGCACAACGTCCAGGTGGCGGCGAAGATCGCCTTCCGGGCGGGCACCACCAGCCTGGACGCCGAGGTCGGGCGGCTCAAGTCGGCCAACGCCGACGTCTTCCTGCCGAGCCTGTATACCTCGGACGCCATCCTGCTCACCCGCACCATGCGGAACCTGGACTACAACCCCAAGCTGCTGATCGCCCAGAACGCGGGCTACACGGATCCCAAGTTCGTGACCGAGATGGGCAAGCAGGCCGAGGCCGCCGTCACCCGGGCGCCCTTCGCCCTGGACCTGGCCGGGCGGAAGCCGCTCATCCCGGTCGTGAACGACATGTTCAAGAAGCACTCGGGCGGCCGGGACATGGCCGACGTGTCGGCCCGCGCCTTCACCGGCTTCCTGACGCTGGTGGACGCCATCAACCGGGCCGGCTCGACGGAGCCGGCAGCCATCCAGAAGGCCCTGCGCGAGACGAACCTGCCGGCCGACCAGCTCCTCATGCCCTGGACCGGCGTGAAGTTCGACGAGAAGGGGCAGAACGTCGGCGTGCGCGCGATCCTGCAGCAGCTCCAGGGCGGCAGCTACCACACGATCTACCCGTTCGAGCTGGCCAACAAGGAGCCGATCTACCCCATGCCGAGCTGGTCCCAGCGGCGCTGAGGTCCCACACAGCCGGAGGAGGTCGGGGGCGGGACGCGGGAGCGCCCGCCCCCGACGCGCGTCTATGTTCGAGCTGCCGTCCGCCGAGGTCCTGCTGCAAGGCATCCTGAGCGGCGTCCTGATGGGCTGCATCTACGCGCTCATCTCGGCCGGCCTCTCGCTCATCTTCGGCCTCATGGAGATCGTGAACTTCGCCCACGGCGAGTTCCTGATGCTCGCCATGTACACGGCGTTCTGGACCTACGCGCTCTTCGCGCTCGACCCGATCTTCAGCGTGCCCATCTGCGCGGCCGTGCTCTTCGTGGTGGGGGTGCTCACGCACAAGGGCATCATCCGCCGGATCCTGGGCGCCCCCATGCTGGCGCAGATCTTCGCCACGTTCGGCCTGGGCATCTTCCTGCGGGCGGCGGCCCAGTTCCTCTGGACGCCGGACTTCCGGCAGGTGGCCGACCCGCTGGTGCAGGGGCCGGTCCGGGTGTTCGGGATCTCGGTGGGGCTCCCGCAGCTCGTCGCCAGCGGCGCCTCGCTCCTGGCCTTCGCCTTCCTGTACTGGTTCATCACCAAGACGGAGACGGGCGCGGCGCTGGAGGCCACCGCGCAGGACCGGCAGGCGGCGGCGCTCATGGGGATCAACACCGAGCGGATGTTCACGCTGGGCTGGGGCATCAGCTCGGCCTGCGTGGGCGTGGCGGGCGCCTTCCTGGCCAGCTTCTTCTACGTGTTCCCGTACGTGGGCAGCCTGTTTGCGCTCATCGCCTACGTGACCGTGGCGCTGGGCGGCTTCGGGAGCATCACCGGATCGCTGGTGGCCGGGATCATCATCGGCGTCATCGAGGTGACGGCCGGCCTCCTGATCGCGCCCGCCTTCAAGTACGCCGCGGTGTTCCTGATCTACCTGATCGTGGTGCTCATCCGGCCGCAAGGCCTGTTCGGGAAGTTCTGATGGCGACCCGCACCGACCCCAAGCCCGCCGGCGCGCCGGCCACGCCCGGCCCCGCGCCCGCCCGGCGCGCCGGCCTCTACGTCCTGGCGGCGCTGATCCTCCTGGCCGTGCTGTTCCCGCTGGTCTTCCGGCTGCCGTACCACCGCGACGTGGCCATCAAGATCCTCCTGTACGCCATGCTGGCGCAGGCCTGGAACATCCTGGCCGGCTACTGCGGCCAGATCTCGCTCGGCCACGCGGTCTTCTTCGGCGCCGGGGCCTACACCTCCAGCGTCCTGCAGATGAGCCTGGGGGCGAATCCCTGGATCGGCCTGGTGGCCGGGGTGGTCCTGGCCGTGGCCCTCTCCCAGGCCATCGGCTATCCCTGCTTCCGCCTGCGCGGCCACTACTTCGCCATCGCGACCATCGCCATCGGCGAGATCGTGCACACCATGGCGATCAACTGGGAGTTCATCGGCGGCGCGCGGGGCCTCACGCTGCCCATCCGCCCGGACTCGCTGGCCGCCTTCCAGTTCCACGGCAGCAAGTACCTGTACTACTACATCGTCCTGGCCCTCACGGCGGTCTGCTTCCTGGTCACCTGGCGCATCGAGCGCACCCGCATCGGCTATTACCTGCGCGCCATCCGGGAGGACGCCGGCGCGGCGCAGAGCGTCGGCATCCCGGTCACGCGCTACAAGCAGGCCGCCATGGCCTTCTCGGCGGCCTTCATGGCGGTGGGCGGCACGTTCTACGCGCAGTACGTCCTGTACCTGGACCCCGACAGCGTCTTCCCGCTGGCCCTCTCGATCCTGGTGTGCCTCCTGGCCGTGGTGGGGGGGGTGGGCACGCTGTGGGGGCCGCTGGTGGGCGCGGCCCTCATGATCCCGCTCTCGGAGTTCACGCGCGTCCAGTGGGGCGGCACGGGCAGCGCGGTGGACCTCCTGGTCTACGGGGCGCTGCTCACCATCGTGGCCGTGTTCCAGCCGTCGGGGCTGGTCGGGCTGGTCCGGCGGTGGGGGAGGCGCCCATGACGCTCCTCGCGCTGGAGGGCGTGACCAAGCGCTTCGGCGGCCTGGTGGCGAACAACGACGTGAGCTTCACGGTGCGCGAGGGGGAGATCCTCGGGCTCATCGGGCCGAACGGGGCCGGGAAGAGCACGCTCTTCGAGCAGATCGCCGGCACCTACCCGCCGACCTCCGGCCGCATCCGGTTCAAGGACCGGGACCTGGTGGGCCTGCGGCCCGACCAGGTGAACCGCCTGGGGATCGCCCGCACGTTCCAGAAGGTGCGGCCCTTCCTCGGCATGACCGTCGTGGAGAACGTGATGGTGGCGGCCATGCAGCACGAGGCGGATCCCGCGGCCGTCCGCCGCGAGGCCCTCGCCTACCTGGAGTTCGTGGAGCTGGCGGACAAGGCGACCACCGACGCCCGCGGGCTCAGCATCGGCGAGCGCAAGCGGCTGGAGATGGCCCGCGCCATGGCCACGCGGCCCAGCCTCCTGCTCCTGGACGAGGTGACCGGCGGCGTGGACCAGCGCGCCATCCCGACCCTGCTCTCGCTCATCGCGCGGCTCAGGAGCCAGCAGGGCCTCACGCTGGTGGTGATCGAGCATAACATGCGGGTCATCATGTCCATCTCGGACCGGATCGTCGCCCTGCACCTCGGTGCGGTGATCGCGGACGGCCCGCCGGGCGAGGTGGTGAAGGAGCGCAAGGTGATCGAGGCGTACCTGGGCGACTCCTTCGTGGTGCCGACCGCGCCGGGACCCGGCAGCGGCGGGAGGTAGCCGTGCTCGTCGTCCGCGACCTCGAGGTGAAGTACGGCGACTTCCAGGCGCTGTGGGGCGCCTCGCTGGAGGTCCGCGAGGGCGAGGTGGTGTGCCTGCTGGGACCGAACGGCGCGGGGAAGAGCACGCTGATCAGCGCGGTGTCCGGGCTGGTGCGGCCGGCCGGCGGGCGGATCGAGTTCTGCGGCGAGCGGCTGGACGGCCTGCCCACCTACCAGATCGTGGCCAGGGGGCTGTCGCACGTGCTGGAGCAGCGGCGGCTGTTTCCCTACCTCAGCGTGGAGAAGAACCTGCTGCTGGGCAGCTACCAGGCCCAGGCGCGGGCCCACCGCGCGGAGAGCCTGGACTGGGTCTTCAGCCTCTTCCCGATCCTGCGCGAGCGGCGGGCGCAGCTCGCGCACAGCCTGAGCGGCGGCGAGCAGCAGATGGTGGCTATCGCCCGCGGCCTGATGTCCCGGCCGCGCTTCCTCATGATCGACGAGCCCTTCCTGGGCCTGGCGCCGCTCGTGGTGGCCACCATCCTCCAGATCATGAAGAAGGTGAACGACGCCAGCGTCACGATCCTCTTCATCGAGCAGAACGTCCAGCTCGCCCTCGGCGCCTCGCACCGCGGCTACCTGCTGGAGAGCGGCCGCATGGTGGCCTCGGGCTCCGCCCGGGAGCTGCTGGAGTCGGACCAGGTGCGGAAGGTGTAC
>JBHGAX010000328.1:0-4639 GCA_041946635.1 Methylomirabilales bacterium (SeqCode) | reverse complement strand
GCGGCGCCTGCCGCGGAAGCCCTTCTCGGCTGACAATTGTAATGATTCATGGAGCTGAGCTGCGGGGTCCATGGAGCGAACGTTCCTCGTTCTCGGCGCCGTACTGGCGGGCGTGGCCGTGGCGGCTGGCGCGTTCGGGGCGCACGGCCTTCGCGCGCGGCTGCCGCCCGAGATGCTGGCGGCCTTCGAGACCGGCGTGCGCTACCACCTGCTCCACGCGCTGGCGCTCCTGGGGGTGGCGTGGGCGGAGACGCGCTTTCCCTCGCCGGCCGTGGGGGTGGCGGGCTGGCTGTTCGTGGCGGGCGTCCTGCTGTTCTCCGGCAGTCTGTACCTCCTGGCGCTCGGCGCCCCGCGGAGCCTCGGCATGATCACCCCTTTCGGCGGCCTCGCCTTCATCCTCGGCTGGCTGGCGCTCGCCTGCGGCGGCTGGCAGGGGAAGTAGGCGGGCTGCGCGCGCGGTTGCCCGGTTCAAGGTTCGAGGTTCCAGGTTGCGGGCGCGGGGCGAACCGTGAACCTCGAACCGGCACACCGCCGCCGGAGGAGGCCCATGAGGATCACCGTGAACGGCATTGGCGTGAAGTACACGCTGAACGGACCGGCCTCCGCACCGGTGGTGACGCTCGGCCACTCCCTCGCAACCAGCCTCAGCATGTGGGAGCCCCAGGTCCAGGCGCTGGCCGACCGCTTCCGCGTGCTGCGGTATGACGCGCGGGGCCACGGCGGTACGGATGCGCCGCCGGGGCCATACAGCCTCGAGCTGCTCGCCGAGGACGCCTCGGCCCTGCTGCGGGCCCTGGGGGTGGACCGCACCCACTTCGTCGGACTCTCGCTGGGCGGGATGATCGGCCAGCAGCTGGCCCTCAGCCACCCCGAGCAGATCCGGAGCCTGGTCCTCTGCGACACCGCCAGCCGCATGAGCCCCGAGGCGCGGGCGACCTGGGACGACCGCATCCGGACCACCGAGCGCCAGGGCATGGAGGCGCACGTGGAGCCGACCCTCGGCCGCTGGCTCACGCCGCCCTTCCGCGAGCGGCGGCCGGAGGTCGTCGAGCGCATCCGGGGCCTGATCCGCGCCACCAGCCCGGCGGGCTACATCGGCTGCTGCCACGCCATCAAGGCGCTGGACCTGGCCGAGCGGCTGCACGACATCCGACGCCCCACCCTGATCATCGTGGGCGAAGAAGACCCCGGCACGCCGGTGGCCGCATCGCGGGTGATCCACGAGCGCATCCGGGATTCCCAGATGGTCATCCTCCCGGGTGCGTCGCACCTCTCCAACCTGGAGCAGCCGGAGGCGTTCAACCAGGCCCTCCTGGCCTTCCTGGAAAAGCATTGAACCGCAGAGACGCAGAGGTCGCGGAGGCTGCCGGAATACCGGGCCTCCGGCCCGGCGCCCGCCGGGCCGGCTCGCGCTCGTCTCAGATCTCTGCGCTCTCTGCGTCTCTGCGGTTCGCCGTTCTGCTCGTCTTGCTGCTGGCGGGGCCGGCGGGCGCCGCCGTCATCGCGGGCGGGAACGTCAGCACGGAATGGGCCGTCCGGGAGGACCTGTACGTGGCCGGCGGCGAGGTGGCCGTCCGCGGGGAGGTGGGCGGCGATCTGGTGGCCGCGGGCGGGCGCGTGCTGGTGGAGCAGCCGGTCCACGGCGACGTGGCGGCCGCGGGCGGCGAGGTGGATATCCGCGGCGCCGTGGCGGACGACGTGCGGGCCGTGGGCGGCGCCGTGACCATCGAGGGCCGGGTGGCCGGCGACGTCATGGCGGCGGGCGGCCGGGTCACTCTTCCGGCCGGCGCCGAGATCCAGGGCCGGGCCGGCCTGGCCGGGAGCGCGGTCGAGCTGGCCGGACACGTGCGCCGGAGCGTCCGGGCAGCCGGCAAGCGCATCCGCATCTCCGGCCAGGTCGACGGCAACGTGGACCTGGCCGCCGCCTCCGTGGAGGTGCTGCCGACCGCGCGGATCGGCGGGACGCTGACCTACCGGAGCGGCAGCGCCGCCCGCATCGAGCCGGGCGCCCAGATCGCCGGCGGGGTGGTGCACCGGCCTCTTGCCGCCGGCGAGCGGGCCGGCCGCGCCCTCCGCGTCCTGCTCTGGGTCCTGGCCGTCGCACTGCTCCTGGCGTTCGTCCTGGTCGGCATCGTCTTGCTCGTCCTGTTCCCGGAAGCCACGCGGATCGCGGCTCGCCGCATCGCCACGGATCCCGGGCGCAGCCTGGCCCTGGGCCTGCTCATGCTGCTCGGCGCGCCGCTGGTTATCCTGCTGCTCGTGGTCACGGTGGTCGGCATTCCGCTGGGGATCGGCATCGCGGCCCTCTGGGTGGTCTGGCTGCTGGTCGGATTCCTGATCGGCGCGCTGTTCCTGGGCGACCTCGGCGTGCGGGCCCTGGGGCGGGCGCCGTCCCGGGGATGGCGGCTCGTCGGGCTGCTGCTCGCGCTGGCGCTCCTGGGCCTGCTGCAGGCCGTTCCCTTCCTGGGCAGCCTGACGCTGCTGGCCGCCCTCGCCTTCGGGGTCGGCGCCTGGTCGCTCCACGTGGCGCGCGGCTATCGCCGCACGGGCTCTCCGCCAGCCTAGCAGGCGGCTCCACGAGGCCCCGGCCCCAGCCGCGGCAGCACGCGCCGCGGGCTCCGGCAGCCGCACCGTGGCGGCGTCGCGCGCATTTCCCGCGGCCCGCCCGGGTTTCGCTTGACTCTGCGGGACGCCGTGGTACGGTCTGGCGCGCCGATCCTGGGGAGGGGCGGACAGAGGAGCGGAATGGTCTCCAGGGATCGAGTGGCCGGTGCCTTTCTCGTCCTGTTCGGCCTCTTCATCATGTGGGAAGACCGCGTGCTGCCCATGGGCACGCTGCACAACCCCGGCCCCGGCTACATGCCCTTCGTCCTGGCGGCCCTGCTCGCCGGGATGGGGGCCCTGGTCGTGCTGACCGGCGGCGCGGGGCCCGGGCTCGCCTCCGTGTCCTGGGTGGAGTGGCGCCACGGGGTGGCCATCCTGGGCAGCCTCACCTTTGCGGCCCTCGCGCTGGAGCGCCTCGGCTACCGCCTCACCATCGCCCTGGTCATCCTGTTCCTCGTGGGCGTCGTCGAGCGCAAGGGGCTGCTCCCGACCGCCCTGATGGCGGCCGCGCTGGCCCTGGGCACCTTCTACGTCTTCGGCACGCTGCTCCTGGTTCCGCTGCCGCGCGGGCCCTGGGGGTTCTGATGCTGGACACCTTCCAGGGCCTCGCCCACGGCTTCGCCATCGCCCTGTCCCCCTCGGTCCTGCTCTACGCCTTCGCCGGATGCGTGATCGGCACCCTGGTCGGCATGCTGCCCGGCGTGGGGCCGCTGGCCGGCATCAGCCTGCTCCTGCCGGCCAGCTTCGGCCTGGACGCGACCACCGCCATCGTGCTCCTGGCGGGGATCTACTACGGCGCCATGTACGGCGGCTCCACCACCTCCATCCTCATGCGCATCCCCGGCGAGGCGGCCTCCGTCATGACGTGCCTGGACGGGTACGCCATGACCCGGAACGGCCGCGCGGGCCCCGCCCTGGCCATCGCGGCCGTCGGCTCCTACGTGGCGGGCACCGCCAGCGTCGTGGGGCTGATGCTCCTGGCACCGCCGCTGGCGAACTTCGCGCTGCGCTTCGGCCCGCCCGAGTACGTGGCCCTGCTCCTGCTCGGCCTGATGGTGCTGGCCTACATGAGCGGCGGCTCGGTGGCGAAGTCGCTCTCCATGGCCGCGCTGGGGCTCCTGCTGGGGATGATCGGCATCGACCCCATGTCCGGCTACACCCGGTTCAGCTACGGCCTGGTGGAGCTGGGGGACGGGATCGGCATCGTGCCGGTGGCCGTGGGGCTCTTCGGCATCTCGGAGATCCTCATCACGGCCGGGCAGAGCCAGGTGCCGACGGTCATCAAGCCCCGGCTCCGCGACCTGCTGCCCTCCGGGCAGGAGTGGCGCGACGCGGCGGGGCCGACGGGCCGGGGCACGGTGCTGGGGTTTCTGATCGGCATCATCCCGGGCTCCGCCCACATCATCTCTTCCTTCGTCTCCTACGCGGTGGAGCGGCGGCTCTCCAAGCACCCGGAGCGGTTCGGCCACGGCGCGGTGGAGGGCGTGGCGGGGCCCGAATCGGCCAACAACGCGGCCACCTCCGGCGCGCTGGTGCCCATGCTGGCGCTGGGCGTCCCCTCCGGGCCCGTGCCGGCCGTCATGATGGCGGCCCTCATGGTGCACGGCATCTCGCCCGGCCCGCTGCTCATCCAGCAGCAGCCCGAGCTGTTCTGGGGCGTGATCGCCAGCATGTACGTCGGCAACCTGGTCCTCCTCGTCCTGAACCTGCCCCTGGTGAGCCTGTTCGTGAACCTGCTGCGGATCCCCTATCCGTACCTGTACCCGGCCATCCTGGTCTTCTCCATCGTGGGCGTCTACGCGGTGAACAGCAGCGTGGTGGACGTCTGGATCATGATGGCCACGGGCCTCCTGGGGTACGTGCTCCGCAAGTTCGACTTCGAGACCGCGCCCATCGTGCTGGGCCTGGTCCTCGCCCCCATGCTGGAGATGAGCCTCCGGCAGTCGCTGGCCCTCTCGGACGGCAGCTACGCCGTTTTCATCACCCGGCCGATCGCCCTGGGCATGCTGGGCATCGGGGTGCTGATCCTCCTGCT
>JBHGAX010000327.1:0-4664 GCA_041946635.1 Methylomirabilales bacterium (SeqCode) | reverse complement strand
GCGCCGTGCCGTGGAACGGCCTCCAGCACATGGTGGACACACACCTGGACCTGGTGCGTGCGGTCGGGGTGGCGGCGGAGGCCTGCCGGCCGATCCTGCCCGTCTCCCCCGAGGCGCGCGGGCGGATGGCCGGCCGGCTGCGCGAGGCGGGCGCCGGACACCCCCTCGTCGTGGTGCACGCCGTCTCCCGCTGGATGTTCAAGGCCTGGCCGGAAGCGGCCTGCGCCGAGGTCGTCCGCGACCTCGCGGCGCGGGGAGCGTCGGTCGCGCTGACCAGCGGCCCGGCCGCCGCGGAGCAGGCCGCGGCGCGGCGCATCCGCGACCTGGCCGGCGTTCCGGTGCTCGACCTGAGCGGCCGGACCAGCCTGGCGGAGCTTGCCGCCGTCCTGGCGGAGGCGCGCCTCTTCGTCGGCGTGGACTCCGCCCCCATGCACATGGCCGCGGCGCTGGGGGTGCCGGTCGTGGCGCTCTTCGGCCCCTCCGGCGAGCACAGCTGGGGGCCGTGGGGCGAGGGGCACCGGGTGGTGGCGGCGCCGTTTCTCTGCCGGCCCTGCGGCCAGGCCGGCTGCCTGAACAGCAAGCGGAGCCACTGCCTGGAGGCGATCGCGCCCGCGGAGGTCGTGGCGGCCGCGGACGCGCTGCTCGGCGCCCCGGCGGGGAGGAGGGCGTGAGCCGGGAGGGCGGCCTCCGCCTCCTGCACACCGAGGCCTCCATGGGCTGGGGCGGGCAGGAGATCCGCGTCCTGGCGGAGACGGCCTGGCTCAACGGGCACGGCCACTCGGCCGGCCTCCTGGCCCAGCCGGGGAGCGGGCTGGAGCGGCGTGCCCGGGGCGCCGCCTGTCCGGTCACGAGCCTCCGCCTCGGGCGCGGGCCGACCCCCGCCGCCGTCGCGCGCATCGCCGGCCACCTCCGCCGGGCGCGGGTGGAGCTGGTCGTCACCCACAGCTCGGTGGACGCCTGGTGCGCGGGGCTGGCGGGCCGGGTGGCGGGCGTCCCGGTCGTCCGCATGCGGCACCTCTCGGTGCCCGTGGCGGCGAACCCGCTCTCGCGTCTCGTGTACACGCGGCTGTGCGACCGGGTCGTCACGACGGCCGAGGCCATCCGGCAGCTGCTGATCGATCGGCTGGGCCTGCCGCCGAAGAAGGTGGTGTCCATTCCCACCGGCATCGACACCGCCGCGTTCGATCCGGCGGCCGCGGACGGGTCGGCGCTGCGGCGAGAGCTGGGGCTGGATTCTCGGGTGCCGCTCCTCGGCATGGCGGCGGTGCTGCGGAGCTGGAAGGGCCACCTGGTCTTCTTGGAGGCGTTCCGCCGCGTGCGGGAACGACGGCCAGACGTGCAGGCGGTCCTGGTCGGTGAGGGGCCGTACCGGCCGATCATCGCCGAGGCCGTGACGGCGCACAGCCTCCGCGACGCCGTGCGCCTGCTGGGCCACCGGGACGACATGCCGGCTGTCCTGGCCGCGCTGGACCTCGTGGTCTCGGCGTCCACCGGGGGCGAGGGGGTGCCGCAGGCGCTCCTGCAGGCCCTGGCGATGGAGCGTCCCGTTGTGGCGAGCGCCGCGGGCGGCGTGGGCGAGATCGTCCGGCCGGGCGAGACGGGGTGGCTCGTGCCCGTCGGCGATGCGGGCGCCCTGGCCGAGGGAATCCTGGCGGCGCTCGGGGAGCCCCGGCGGGCCAGCGAACTGGGGCGCGCGGGGCGGCGGCTGGTGGCGGCGTCGTACTCGCTGGACCGGATGGGGAGCCAGGTCGTGCGCTGCTACCGCGAGGTGCTGGAGGAGCGCGCGGCCCGCGGGAGACTGCGGCCGTGACGCGGCGGGTACTGGATCTGGGGTGCGGGCGCCACAAGCAGCCGGGCGCCGTGGGAGCCGACCGGAATCCCGCCAGCCAGGCGGACCTGCTGTGCGACCTGGACCGCGTGCCCTTCCCTTTCCGGGGCGACGCCTTCGACGAGATTCACCTGCACCACGTGGTGGAGCACCTTGCCGACGTGGTCGGGGTGACGGCGGAGCTGTGGCGCATCGGCCGGGACGGGTGCCGGGTGCTGATCGCCACGCCGCACTTCTCCTCGGTCCACTCCTACACGGACCCGGGGCACCGCCAGCGGCTGGGACGCAACTCCTTCGACCAGGTGCGGAAGGAGCTGCTGCCGGCGCGCCGGATCGAGGTGGTGCGGAAGGAGATCCGGTTTCACCAGGGGTACTTCTGGTCGTGGCCGGCCCGGCTGATCTACCGCATCTCGCCGAACAAGTACGAGAAGTTCTTCGCCTTCCTGTTCCCCGCCCGGGAGCTGGTCTTCGAGCTGGTGATCGTGAAGGGGGAGGCGAAGACAAGCGATCAGCCATCAGCGGTCAGCGATCGGCACACGACCGGCAGTCAGCGATCGGCGGTCAGCGGTCAGGAAACGACGCGGCCGTGATCGGGTTCCGGGTCCTCGGCTCTGGCTGATCGCTGATCGCTGCTCGGCTGCGGGGTTCCGTGCGCATCGGCTGCTACACCTTCAGCTTCCTGCCCACGGTGGGCGGGGCCGAGCTGCTCCTCCACGGGCTGGCGGAGTCGCTGGCGGCGCGCGGCCACGAGGTGACGGTGTGGGCGCCGCGCGTGCGCCGGGCGGACAACCGGCTGGAGGCGCGCTACCGACTCCGGCGCTACGCGCGGCCCTCCTCCAAGCGCTTCGGCGTGCGGCAGACCCTCCCGCGCCTGCTGCTCCACGCCTGGCGGCGCGGCCTGGACGTGCTGCACTGCCATGGCGCCTACCCCGAGGGCTATGTCGGGGCGGCGCTGAAACGCGCGGCCGGCGTGCCCCTGGTGATCCGGCCGCACGGGGCGGATGTGCTGCCGGGCGAGTGGATCGCGCGCCATCCGCGGCTTCGGTCCCGCATGCAGGCGGCGCTGCTCGCAGCGGACGCGGTGGTGGCGCAGGGCGCGTTCCTGGCGGAGGAGGTGCGCGGGCTCGGCGTCGAGTCGGGACGGCTCAGGGTCATCCACAACGGCGTCCACCTGGCGCCGCCGCCGCCCCTGCCGGACGCGCCGGGCCTCCTGGCCGTGGGCAGCCTGTCGCACAAGAAGGGGCTGGACGTGCTGCTCCGGGCCCTGGCGGCGGTGGCGCGGGAGGCGCCGGCGGTCCGGCTCGTGCTGGCGGGGGAGGGGCCGGAGGCCGAGCGGCTCCGCGCGCTGGCCGGGGAGCTGGGCATCGCCGGGCACGTCCGCTTCGCGGGCGTGGTGACGGGCCCGCCCAAGACGGACCTCCTCGCGGCGGCCCGGATCGTGGTGGTGCCCTCGCGGCGCGAGCCGTTCTCCAACGCGCTGCTCGAGGCCATGGCCGCCGGCCGCGCGGTGGTGGCCACGGCCGTGGGCGGGAGCCTGGAGGTCGTGGAGGACGGCCGCAGCGGCCTCCTGGTGCCACCGGAGGACCCGGCGGCCCTGGCCGCGGCGCTGCTCGCGCTGCTCCGCGCGCCGGAGCGGGCCAGGGCGCTGGCCGAAGGCGCGCGCAAGCGCGCCGAGGAGTTCTCCTGGGAGCGCATGGTGGACGCGTACGAGGCGCTGTATCGGGAGGTCGCCGGCCCGTGCGTCAGCTAAGGGTCCGCACCCGCTGGGCATCCGTTCCACTGCAAGCGCGCGACGACCGGTACCGCGACTTCCTGATGTCTGCACAGGCGGCTCAAAACGGTCCAGCCGCAAGGCGGCGGGCCGGAGGCCGAGTGAGGCGTAGCAGCGCTACGCCGCAGCCCCTCGACTTCGCTCGGGGCCGTGAGCCTGTCGAACGGCGAGTGCCGAGGCCGGCGGGTACCCGTCCGAGAGGATGGGTGTCCGCGGATGGGCCGTTTTCAGCCGCCTGCGAGGAGCGCTGAGCGTGTGCGGCATCGCCGGCAAGGTGTACCGGGATCCGGCGCGGCCGGTCGAGGTGGGCGTGCTCCGCGCCATGTGCGGCGCGATGGCGCATCGCGGGCCGGACGACGAGCAGCTCTTCCTGGATGCCGGCGTGGGCCTGGGCATGCGGCGCCTGGCCGTCATCGACCTCGCCGGCGGGCGGCAGCCCATGGCCAGCGAGGACAAGCGCGTCCGGGCCATCTGCAACGGGGAGATCTACAACTTCCGGGCACTCCGCGAGGAGCTGCTCGCGGGCGGGCATCGCCTGGAGACCCGCTCGGACGTGGAGGTGCTCCCGCACCTCTACGAGCGGGAGGGGGCCGGCTGCGTCGCCCGGCTCCGCGGGATGTTCGCCTTCGCGCTCTGGGACGCGGGGGCCCGCCGCCTGGTGCTCGCGCGGGACCGGCTGGGGAAGAAGCCGCTGGTGTACGCGCCGCTCCCGGACGGGCTCGTCTTCGCCTCGGAGCTCTCCGCGCTCCTCCTGGACCCGGCCGTGGATCGAACGCTGGACCTGGAGGCGCTGGACGCCTACCTGCGGTGCCAGGCCGTGCCCGCGCCGCGGACCATCTACCGGGGGGTGCGAAAGCTGCCGCCGGGACACCTGCTGGTCTGGGAGGACGGCCGACTCCGCAGCGAGCCCTACTGGCGCCTCGACTTCACGCGCAAGGCGGCAGCGCGGCCCGAGGAGCGCCGGGCGCGGCTCCGCGAGCTGCTGACAGAGAGCCTGCGGCTCCGGCTGGTGAGCGACGTGCCCCTGGGCGTCCTGCTGAGCGGCGGCGTGGACTCCACCACGCT
>JBHGAX010000326.1:0-4665 GCA_041946635.1 Methylomirabilales bacterium (SeqCode) | reverse complement strand
CCAGCCAGAGCGCGGCGGCGCGGCCCGGCGCGAAGGTCGGGTGCGCGGTGGGCTCGAAGCGGGCGGGCGGCAGGTGCAGGCCGCGGAGCAGTGCCTCCACCACACCCTTCAGCGCGTAGAAGTCGCTCGCCGGCGGCTCGGGGGTGAGCCAGGAGGGCGGCGCCAGCGGCCCCCGCAGGCCGAGCGCGAGGCGCCGCGGCTCCGCGGGCAGCCCGGCGGGCGCGGGCAGGAAGACCGGCCCGACCTCGAAGAGCCAGAGCCGGTCGCGCGTCCGGGCGTTCAGGGCCATGGCCGCCAGGATCCCGGGGAGGAGCGTGCGGCGCATGACCGTGCGCTCCGCGCTGATGGGGTTCGCCAGCCGGACGTAGGCCGCCGTCTCCCCGCCGCCGGGCGTGAGCGCCGCCTCGCGCTCGGGCGTGGTCAGCCGGTAGGTCAGGATCTCCTGCAGCCCGGCCGTCACCAGGAGGTCCTTCACGCGGTCCTCCAGCTCGACGGTCGGGTTGTTCCGCTGGGGCGGCAGCGTGTCCGCCATCTCGGTCCCCGGCATCCGGTCGTAGCCGGTGAGCCGGGCGATCTCCTCCAGGAGGTCCGCCACGCCCGCCAGGCCCTCGCCGATGTCCAGGCGGTAGTCGGGCGCCGTGACGCGGAGGGCGTCGGCCCCCACGGGCTCGCACCGGAAGTCCAGCGCGCTGAGCAGGCCGCGCACCACGTCGCGCGGCAGCGTGACCCCCAGGATCCGGCGGACGTCCGCCATGCGGAGCTGGATCGTGGGCGGCACGTGGGGGCGCGGGTAGCAGTCCACCACACCGGGCGCGACACGGCCGCCCCCCAGCGCCTGCATGAGGCTCGTGGCGCGGAGCGCCGCCGGGAGGGCCAGCGCCGGCGAGACGCCGCGGCCGAAGCGGCCGCTGGCCTCGCTGGGCAGCTTCAGGGCCTGGGTGGTCTTGCGGATGGAGATCAGGTTGAAGTTCGCCGCCTCCAGGAGCACCCGGGTGGTGGCCGGGGTCACCTCGGTCTCCGCCCCGCCCATCACGCCGGCCACGGCCACCGGACCGGCGCTGTCCGCGATGACCAGCCGGTCGGGGTCCAGCGCGCGGCGCTCGCCGTCCAGGGTCACCAGGACCTCGCCCGGCTTGGCGGGACGCACCAGGATGCTGGGCGTGCCCCCGCGGGCCCGCCGGACCAGCGCGTCGTAGTCGAAGGCGTGGAGCGGCTGGCCCCACTCCAGCATGACGTAGTTGGTCACGTCCACGACGTTGCTGATGGGCCGCACGCCGGAGAGGCGCAGCCGCCGCCGCATCCACTCGGGCGAGGGCCGGACGGTCACCCCCTCGATGAGGGTGGCGGCGTAGCGCGCCGACAGGGCCGGGTCGGCGATCTCCACCCGCACGCGGGCCTGGACCGGCTCCCCCTCCGCCACCAGGCGGGGCTCCGGCAGCCGGACCGATCCGCCCGTGAGCGCCGCCACCTCGCGTGCCACGCCGATCACCGACAGGCAGCGCGCCATGTTCGGCGTGATCTCGATGTCCAGGACCTCGTCGCCCAGGCAGGCGACCAGGGGCGTCCCCGCGGGCGCGCCCGCGTCGAGGATCAGCACGCCCTCGTGGTCGTCCGAGAGGCCCAGCTCCTTCTCCGACAGGATCATGGCGTCGGAGTAGACGCCGCGGACCTTGCGCCCGGTGAGCGTGGCGACCCGGGGCGTGGCCGCGTAGGCGTCCATGAGCCGCGCGCCCTCCAGCGCGAAGGCCACGCTTTGGCCGGCCTCGCCCACGCGCAGGTTGGGGGCGCCCGTCACCACCTGCTTCGTCCGGCCCGCCCCGTACTCCACGGTGGCCAGGACCAGCCGGTCCGCGTTGGGGTGCCGCTCCACGGCCCTGACCCGGCCCACCAGGATGCGCTCGGGGTCCCAGGGCAGCGCGCTGCCCGGCACGCCGATCCGGTGGATGGCGGCCACCTCCAGCCCGGCGAGGGTCAGGCGCTCGGCCAGCTCGTCGGTCGCCAGGGGAACGTCCACGTACTCGCGCAACCAGCTCAGGGGAACGCGCATGGCTCAGAATTGCTCGAGGAAGCGAAGGTCGTTGGCCCAGAAGTAGCGGATGTCCTCGATGCCGTGGCTCAGCATGGTGATCCGCTCGGGCCCCATGCCGAAGGCGAAGCCCGAGAACTCCGCCGGATCGTAGCCGCCGTGCTGCAGCACGATGGGGTGCACCATCCCGCAGCCCAGGATCTCCAGCCAGCCGCTGTGCTTGCAGAGCCCGCAGCCCGCGCCCTCGCACAGGAGGCACTCCACGTCCATCTCGGCGCTGGGCTCGGTGAAGGGGAAGTGGCTGGAGCGGAAGCGCACCCGGCGCGCCGCGCCGAACATGCGGTGCGCGAAGCTCGTGAGCGTGCCCTTCAGGTCCGTCATGGCGATGCGCCGGCCCACGGCCAGCCCCTCGACCTGGTGGAACTGGATCTCGGAGCGCGCGGTGATCTGCTCGTAGCGGTAGCACATCCCGGGCAGCACCACCCGGATCGGTTCCGGGCAGTACTCGCGCATGGCGTGGATCTGCCCCGGCGAGGTGTGGGTGCGCAGGAGGACGCCCTCCTGCGTGGTGTAGAAGGTGTCCCACATGTCGCGGGCCGGGTGGTGGGCCGGGATGTTCAGCTGCTCGAAGTTCAGCGCGTCGGTCTCGACGTCGCGGCTGCGGTAGATCTGGAAGCCCATCTCCGCCCAGATCTGGCAGATCCGGCGGAGGACGCGCGTGCTGGGGTGCAGCCGGCCCATGGGGATGGGCCGGCCGGGCAGCGTCACGTCGAGCCGCGCCGCGGCCGCGGCCCGTGCCCGCGCGGCGGCGGTGAGCGCCTCCTGCCGGCTTTGGAAGGCCGCCTCCAGGCGCGCCTTCACCTCGTTGGCCAGCTTGCCGGCCTGCGGCCGCTCCGCCGGATCGAGCTGCCCCAGTCCGCGCAGGATGGCGGCCAGGGTGCCCTTCCGGCCCAGGTGCCGGACGCGCACCTCCTCCAGGCCGGGGAGGTCCGGCGCGGCCGCCAGATCGGCCTGCGCCGCCGCTTCCAGCTCGGCCAGCGCTCGCGAGAGATCGACCATGGCGTCACCAAAAAAAGCGCCCCGAGGCGATCGGGGCGCAGCCGGGGACGGACGACGGGGCTACGCGGCGACCTGCGCCTTGGCCAGGTCGGCGAGCGCCTGGAAGGCGCCCGCGTCGCGGACGGCCAGGTCGGCCAGGACCTTCCGGTCGAGGGTCACGCCCGCCTTCCGCAGGCCGTCCATGAGCCGGCTGTAGGACAGGCCGGCCAGGCGTGCGGCCGCATTGATCCGCACCACCCACAGGCTGCGGAAGTCCCGCTTCCGGTTCCGGCGATCCCGGTAGCTGTAGGCCAGGGCCCGGTCCACGGCCTCCTGGGCGCTCCGGTAGCAGTTCTTGCGCTTGCCCCAGTAGCCCTCGGCCTGCTTCAGCACGCGGTTGCGCCGCTGCCGGGTCTTGAATCCACCCTTCGCGCGTGGCATGAAAGGACTCCTTTGGCTCTTCGCTCATGGCTCATCGCTCATGGCCGGCGCCCCCCTCGCGCCATGAGCCATGAGCGGTGAGCGATCAGGTGTACGGGGCCAGGACCCGCATCCGCCGCACGTCCGCCTTGTCCACGAGCACGCCCTTCTTCAGCGTGCGCATGCGCTTGGCCGACTTGCCGGTCAGGAGGTGGCTCTTGGCCGCCCGGGCGCGCCGCAGCTTCCCCGTCCCGGTGGACCGGAAGCGCTTGGCGGCCCCCCGCTTGCTCTTCATCTTCGGCATGATGGCATCCTCACGGCTGCGTCCAACGTCCCCCGTCCAACGTCCAGCGTCACACAAGCGTGGGACGTGGCACTCGGGACATTGGACGTTGGACCTTGGAGGCTGGACCTCGTCAGTGCTTCGGCGCCAGGATCAGCGTCATGTTCCG
This sequence comes from Methylomirabilales bacterium (SeqCode), assembly GCA_041946635.1. Lineage (GTDB taxonomy): Bacteria > Methylomirabilota > Methylomirabilia > Methylomirabilales > 2-02-FULL-66-22 > 2-02-FULL-66-22. Next base: position 729 of record JBHGAX010000326.1, on the reverse strand, counting down.
CCCCTCGACCTTGGGCTGCTGCTCCACCACCGCCACGTCCTTCAGCGCCTCCACGAAGCGGGTGAGGAGCGCCTTGCCCCGGTCCATGCGGACCATCTCGCGGCCGCGGAACATCATGGTGATCTTGGCCTTGTTGCCTTCCTTCAGGAAGCGCTCGGCGTGCTTGGCCTTGAACTGGAAGTCGTGCTCCTCGGTCTTGGGGCGGAGCTTGATCTCCTTCAGCTCGATGACCGTCTGCTTCTTCTTGGCTTCCCGGGCCTTCTTGCTCTGCTCGTACCGGTACTTGCCGTAATCCATGATGCGGCAGACCGGGGGCCGGGCCTCCGGCGCCACCTCGACCAGGTCGAGGGTCATGGAGTAGGCCTTTTGGAGCGCCTCCTCGGTGGGGAGGATGCCGAGCTGGGTGCCGTCAGGAAGGATGACGCGCACTTCCTTGATGCGGATCCGCTCGTTGACGCGCAGGCCCTTGCTGATGTGTCTAACCTCCCGCCACGGTGGACGACCGCCGACTCAGGCGGTCTGCGGCGCGTTCTCGGCGGCGAGCGTCCGGACGAAGTCCGGGAGGGGCATCGGGCCGCGGTCCTGGCCGCCGCGCGCGCGTACCGACACCGTCCCTGCCGCCGCCTCTTTGTCCCCCACGACCAGGATGTAGGGGATCTTCTGCATCTCGGCCTCGCGGATCTTGAAGCCGATCTTCTCCTTGCGCTCGTCCGCCTCGCCGCGCAGCCC
>JBHGAX010000325.1:0-4671 GCA_041946635.1 Methylomirabilales bacterium (SeqCode) | reverse complement strand
CTCGTCGTCCTGGAAGAGATCCCACCAGGGCAGGTCCGCCAGCGAGGCCGGCTCCGGGGTCGCAGCCTCGCCACGCCAGGCCGCGGGGGCCGGCACGGCCGGCCGCCGGTAGTCGGGGCCCAGGGTGCAGCCGGCGAGGACGAGGGCGAGGAGCAGGTGGGCGGCCGGCCGCCTCATCGCCCGTTCCCCCGGCCGCGCGCCCCGACCGCCGCGATCTCGCGATCCTCCGCGGCGCCCCCGGCCGCCTGCGGCGCGGGCGCTCGACTCTCCCCGGCCTCCCGGGCCGACGCCTCGTCCTGCGCCTCCTCGCTGGCCGCGTGCCGGGCGGCGATCAGCGAGTAGAAGACCGGCACCACGATCAGGGTGAAGAGGGTGCCCACGCTCATGCCCGCCACGAGGACCGTCCCGATGCTGTTGCGGGCCTCCGCGCCCGGCCCCGAGACCAGGACCAGCGGCACGTGCCCCAGGACGGTGGAGGCGGTGGTCATGAGCACCGGCCGGAGCCGCGTCAGGGCCGCCTCGCGCGCCGCCGCCAGCTTCGTCAGGCCCTGGGCCTGCAGCCGGTTGGCGAACTCCACGATGAGGATGCCGTTCTTGGCGATCAGGCCGACCAGGGTGATGAGGCCGACCTGGGAGTAGATGTTGATGGTCGTCAGGTCCAGGAAGCTGAAGACCAGGGCGCCGGAGATCGCCAGGGGCACGGAGCCCAGCAGCACGATGAGCGGGTCGCGGAAGCTCTTGAACTGCGCCGCGAGCATCAGGTAGATGAGCGCCACCGCGAACGCGAGCGTGGCGGTGAGGGCGGCCCCCTCGCGGCGGATCTGCCGGGACTCCCCCGCGTGGTCGAGGACCAGCCCCGGACCGCCGGCCGCGGCCGCGGCGGCCTCGAGCACCCGCAGCCCTTCCTCCTTGGTGACCCCCGGCCGGACGCCGCCGAAGACGCGCACGGCGTTGCGCTGCTGGAAGCGGTTCAGGCTGCGGGGCGCCGTGCCCGTCTCGATGCGCGTGAACGTGGAGACCGGCACGAGCTGTCCCTGCGGCGTCTTGATCTTGAGGTCCAGCAGCGGGCCGAGCGTGGCGCGGTCGGCGTCCCCCACCTGGGGAATGACCTTGTAGCTCCGGTCGAAGTAGTTGAAGCGATTCACGTACGCGCCGCCCAGCAGCGTGCCCAGCTCCTGGCCCACCGTGGCGAGATCGAGGCCCAGGTCGGCCACGCGCTCGCGATCCAGCACGACCCGGGCCTGCGGCAGGTCGATCTTCAGGTCGGTGTCCACGTACAGGAACGTCCCGCTCTGCCGGGCCGCCGCGAGCACGGCCGCGGTGGTGTCCAGGAGCTGCTCGGCGGGCGCGTCGCTCTGCAACACCAGCTCGACGTCGTACTGCCCGGGCGTGGGGAGCGGGGGATCCAGCCGCGGGAAGACCCGCAGGCCGGGCGTCTGCGACACCGCGCCGAACACCTCCCCGAGCATCTCCTGGGTGGAGCGCCCGCGCTCCCGCCAGTCCTTCAGCACCATCCCGCCGAAGCCGCCCCAGGCGGTCGTCAGCGACCACATGAACTTGGCCTCCGGGAAGGCGGTCACCGCCTTCACGACCGTGAGCGACTCGCGGTTGGCGGCGGCCAGGGTGGAGTCGGGGGCGGCCTCCAGGAAGAAGCTGATGTGGCTCTGGTCCTCCACCGGGGCCAGCTCCTGCTTGGAGAACATGTACAGCGGCCAGGCGGCCGCCATGACCAGGAGGGCCGCCACCACGATGGCCCCGCGCATCTGGAGCGCCAGATCCAGGACCCGGCCGTAGGCGCGGCGCACCCGCTCGAAGCCGCGGTTCACCAGCGCGGTGAGCCGGTTCTGGCGGCCCTGCGGGTGCACGAAGCGCGAGCTGAGCACCGGCGAGAGCGTGACGGCGACGATGCCCGAGACCAGGACCGCGGCCGCGAGGGTGATGGCGAACTCCAGGAACAGCGAGCCGGTCAGGCCGCCCTGGAAGCCGATGGGTGCGTAGACCACCGCCAGCGTGATGGTCATGGCGATGATCGGCCCGAGCAGCTCGCGCCCGCTGATCAGCGCGGCCTGGATCCGCGACGTCCCCTGGCGGACGTGGCGCTCGACGTTCTCCACCACCACGATGGCGTCGTCCACCACCAGGCCCACGGACAGCACGATGGCCAGCATGGTGAGCAGGTTCAGGCTGAAGCCGCAGGCGAACATCACGATGGCCGCGCCCACCAGCGAGACGGGCATGGCGAGCAGCGGGACCAGCGCGGTGCGCACGGAGCCCATGAACAGGAACACCACCAGGCCCACGATGAGGATGGTCTCCGACAGCGTCTTGGTGATCTCGTGCAGGGCGTCCTCCATGAACACCGTCGCGTCGTAGGCCAGACGCATGTCGATGTCCTTGGGCAGCGTGGGGCGCAGGCGCTCCATCTCGGCGCGCAGCCGGTGCGCGACGTCGATCTCGTTCGAGCCGACCAGCGGCCACACCCCCAGGTAGACCGCCTCGCGGTCGCTGAGCTTCGCCACCATGTCGGCCTCCTCGGCCCCCAGCTCGACGCGCGCCACGTCGCTCAGGCGCACGATGGCGCCGCCGCGCTCGGCGACGATCAGCCGCTCGAACTCGTCCGTGGAGCGCAGGTCGGTGTTGGCCAGGAGGTTGACCTGCACGAGGTTGCCCTTGGTCTGCCCGACGGCCGCCAGGTAGTTGTTGCGCCGGAGGGCGGCGTGCACGTCGCCGGGCGAGAGGTTGAAGGCGGCCAGGCGATCCGGCTCGATCCAGACGCGCATGGCCACCTGCCGGCCGCCCTCGATGGTGACCCGCTGGACGCCGGCCAGGGTCGCGAGCTGCGGCTGCAGCGTGCGGACCAGCCAGTCGGTGATGGCCGGCGCGCTGCGCTCGGTGGAGGTGAAGCTCAGGTAGAAGGAGGCGTAGGGCCGGTCCGCCCGCTGCACCTCGATCACCGGCGGCTCGGCCTCCGCCGGCAGCTCGGACCGCACCTGCTGGAGGCGGGCCGTCACCTCGGCGAGCGCCGCCGTGCTGTCGTGGTTCAGCTTGAGCCGCACGGTGACGGTGCTGAGGCCGGCCCGGCTGGTGGATTCCAGGTAGTCCACCCCGCTGATGGCCGAGACGACCCGCTCGATGGGCGTGGTGACGAAGCCCCGGACGGTCTCCGCGCTGGCGCCGGTGTAGACTGTCGTGATGACGACGGAGGAGCTCTCGATCTGCGGGTACTGCTGCACGGGGAGCGTCGTGAGCGCGCGCCAGCCGGCCAGCAGCACGATGAGGTTGACCACCAGGGCCAGCACGGGGTGCTTGATGAAGGTGTCGGTGAACGTGCGCATGACACGGTCCTCAGATCAGCACAGATTCAGGCGGTCCGTTCCTGTAATCTGCGTGATCTGCGTAATCTGCGGATCGAGGCTCCGTATCTGGTTGGCGTAATCTGCGGACTGTAATCTGCGTAATCTGCGTAATCTGCGGATCGAGGTTCCGTATCTGGTTGGCGTAATCTGCGGATCCGGATGGTGGGCGGGGATCACCGCGCCTGGCCGGCCGCAGCCGCGGGGTCGCCGGCCACGGCAACCAGCACGGCGTCGCGCAGCTTGAACGAACCCGTGGCCGCCACCTGCTCCCCTGCGGAGAGGCCGGCCTGGATCACCACCTCGTCCCCGAGCATGGGACCGGCCTGCACCGGCCGCACGTGCGCCCGCGGCTTGCCGTCCTTGCCGGGCGCGATCACGAACACGTGGTCGCCGCCCGGGTCCTTCCGCAGCGCGCTCACCGGGATGGTGACCGCCCGCTCCGCCGGGCCGACCGGGACCTGGACCCGCACCGAGGCGCCGGGCCTGGGTCCTTCCCCGGCGGCCGCCATGCGGGCCCGCACGGTCGCGTTCCGGGTGGCGGGGTCGATGCGCGCGTCCAGCGCCTCGATCCTGGCCGGCGTCGGGGCGCCGTCGCTGGTGGCGAAGACGTCCACGCTCTGCCCCGCGCGGAGCGCCGCGGCCACCGGCTGCGGGACCGTGAAGTCGACGTGCGCGGCCTCGTCCACCCCCTGCAGCGTCGTGATCTGGCTCCCCTCGTTCAGGTACTGGCCGGGATGGATGTCCGCCAGGCCGACCCGCGCGCGGAACGGCGCCCGCAGGGTTTTCCGGGCGATGATGGCCTTGATGCGGGCGATCTGGGCGAGGGCCACGTCACGCTCGCCGCGCGCGCGATCCACCTCCATCTCGGATGCCGCGCGGTTCTCGTTTGCCCGCTGGACGCGACGGAGCAGCGTCTCCGCGACGGCGGCCTGGGCCTCCTGCGCCTTCAGCTCGGCCTGCTCGACGGACACGTCCAGCGCGACGAGCAGCGTGCCCGCCTCGACCACTTGCCCGGGGACGAACAGGACCTCCCGCACGGTGCCGGGAAGCTCGTTCCGCAGGGTGATGGAGCGGAGCGCGACCACCGTGCCGATCGCGGTCGTCGTCGGGCGGTGCTGCCGCTCCCTGGCCACCGCCACCTGGACCGCCTCCACCGGCTCGGGCTGGCTCATGGACGCCGCGTCGGCTCGCTGCATCGACACGCGTTTCCACGCCGCCAGCCCGCTCGCGCTGCCGACGAGCGCCACGATGAGCAGAATCGACGCGACCCTCGCGCGCGGAGTCATGCCATGGTCCTCATCAAGACTCGAAGGCC
>JBHGAX010000324.1:0-4675 GCA_041946635.1 Methylomirabilales bacterium (SeqCode) | reverse complement strand
GGCCTCCTCGCCGAGCTCCCCCAGCGCGTCCGCGGCGCCCCCGCGGACCTCCGCGCGCGGGTGCGCGAGCGCGGCCACCAGCGGCTCCAGGGCCAGGCTGCCCATGGCCACCAGCGCCTGGATGGCGCTCGGCTGGACCGCCGCGTCCCCGAGCGCCGCCGTCAGCGCGCCCGCCGCCGGCAGGCCGATCTCACCGAGCGCGGCGGTGGCCCGGGCCCGCACGCGGCCGTCCGGATCCTTGAGCGCGGCCAGCAGGGGCGGGATGCCGCGGACCGCCTTCTGCCTGCCCAGCCCGACGGCGGCCTGCGCCCGCACGTCCGCGTCCGGGTCGCCCAGGGCCTGGAGCAGCCACCCGATGCCCTCCGCGTCCTCCAGCTCCCCCAGGATCTCCGCCACGGTGCGCCGCTGCGCGGCATCGCCGCCCCGCGCGTGACCGAGCAGCGCCTGGACCGCGGGGGCGCCAAGCGAGGCCAGCGCCTCCTTCACGGCGCCGCGCACCTCCTCGTCCCGCTCGCGCAGCGCCGACACCAGCGCCGGGATGGCCCGCGGGTCCCGGATGCGGCCGAGGATCGCGGCGGCCGCGCGGCGCATCCCGGCGTCGCGGTCCTTGAGGAGGGGCACCAGCGCGGAGACCGCGGGCCCGCCCATGGCGGCCAGGGCGTCGGCGGCGGCCCGCCGCATCCCGTCCTCCCGATCCCGGAGGGCGGCCAGGAGGTGCGGCACGGCGATCGGCTCCTGCAGCGTGCCGAGGCTCCGGGCGGCGCCCCAGCGGACCTCGCGCTCGGGGTCCTTCAGCGCGACGAGCAGCGGCGTCAGGGCGGCGGGCGACCCCATCTCGCCCAGCGCCTCGGCGGCGGCCAGCCGGACCGCGGGGTCGGGGTCGTGGAGCGCCGCGGCCACGGGGGCCAGGGCGCCGATCTGGACCAGGGCCCGGGTGACCCACGAGCGCATGGTGGGGTCGGCGTGGGCCCCGAGGAGCGGGAGCACGGCGCGCGTGTCCCCGATCCGCCCCAGGATGCCGGCCACCCCCCGCCGGACGGGGTACTCGCCCCCCCGCAGGTACGCGAGCAGCGCCGGCACGGCGGGGCCGTCCATGGCCACGAGGATGTCCTCGACCTGCCGCTGGAGCGCCTCGTCGGGATCGGCCAGGGCGGCCACCAGGGGGGGAACCGCCGCGGGATCCCGCAGGCCGGCCAGGATGGCGGCCGCCTGCCGGCGCGCCTCCCGCTCGGGATCGCGCAGGCGCGGCAGGAGCGGCGCCACGCTGGGGGCGCCCAGCCGCCCGAGCGCCTCGGCCGCGGCCTGCTGCACGTCCCGGTCGGGATCCCCCAGCAGCTCCACCAGGGGCGATGCGGCGCGCGGCTCGCGCATCTGCCCCAGGGCCTCGGCCGCGCCCCGGCGCAGGGCCGGGTCCGCCTCCCGCAAGGTCGCCAGCAGGACGCCGGCCACGGGGGGCCCGATGCGGGCCAGGCCGGCCACCGCCGCCCGGCGCCGCGCCTCGCCCGGCAGGCGCAGGTCGGCGAGCAGCCGCAGGCTCAGGCGGTGCAGGGCGTCCTGGGCGCCCGCGCGGACGTCCGGCTCCGGGTCTGCGAGCCGCTGGACCAGCGGCTCGATGGCCTCCACGTAGGCCATGGCGCCCAGCACCTCGGCCGCGCCGCGCCGCAGCCGGGCGTCCGCGTCGGCGAGCGCCGTGATCAGCGACGGCCCGGCGGCCTGGCCGAGCACGGCCAGCGCGGCCGCGGCGCTCTGCCGCACCTCGGCATCCGCGTCGGTCAGGAGCCCGATCAGGGGACGAATGGCTCGCGCCTCGCGCAGCCGGCCCAGGGCGATGGCCGCGCCCCCTCGCGCCCGGGGATCCCGGTCCCGCAGGGCGGCCAGCAGGGCGTCCCCCGCGCCGTCGAGGCGCGTGAGCGCCGCGCTGGCGGCCTGGCGGACCTCGGCGTGCTCGTCGCGCAGCGCGGCCGCCAGCGGCACGAGGCTGCGGCGGTCTCCCACCGCTCCCAGCACCTCGGCCACCGCCGCCCGCACCGCGGGCGCGGGATGGCCCAGGCCGGCCTGGACGGGCTCCAGGGTGACCCGGGCGATGCGCACCAGGGCGGAGACCAGCTCGCGCCGCCCGACCGGGTCGCCCGCCTCCGCGACGGCGAGGAGCGCCGGGACCGCCGCGCCGCCGAGCTGGACGAGGCCGCTGGCCGCATCGGCCCGCCCGCGGGCATCCAGATCGGTCCGGGTGAGGTCGGCCGCGAGGAGCGCGATCAGCCGTTCCCGGGCGGCGGCCACCCGGCGGCCCTCGTGATAACGCCGGAGGAAGTCCTCGTACGCGGCGCGCGTGTCGTGCTCGTGCGCGACCTGCCAGGCCTCCTCCTCCCGCAGGTCGCGGAGCCGGCTCCGCGCCTGCTCCGCGAGGTCTCCGCCCGGGTGCTGGCGGAGAAACTCCTCGTAGGCGGCCGGCGTATCGGCGGCGCGGGCCTCCTCCCAGCGCTCCTCCAGGCTCGCACACCCGGCCAGCCCACCGAGGAGCCCGAGGAGCAGCGCCGCGCGGCGCATCCTCCCCAGCCTCGCACGTCGGGGAGATCGAGCCGTCACGATGGCCTCACAGCGAGGGCGATCGGCCCCACCCCGACCCTCCCAGGGGAGCGGGAGCGAAGCGCCTTCCAGCGCTGCGCCGCGCAGCGCCGCAGAGCCGCAGAGAGGGACACCGGACGGGACGTGGGGGCTCCGGACGCGAAGGACGATCGCAGCGCGCGGGCCGCCGCCCGCAGAGGGGTCATTCACGCGACCGGGATCTTCGCCCGGAGCGCGGCAGCCGACACGGCCCCCTCCCGCAGGATGCGGGCAGGCCGCTGGGTGCAATCCAGGACGGTGGAGGCGACGCCCAGGGCCACGCGGCCGCCGTCCAGGATGAGGTCGATCTGCCCGCCGATGGTCTTCTGCACCGTCCGCGCATCCGCCGGGTCCGCGCCGCCCGCCTTGTTGGCGCTGGTGCCGATGACCGGCCCGCCGAAGGCCTTCAGCAGAGCCTGGGCCACGGCGCTGCCTGGCATGCGGACGCCGAGCGTCCCCGTCGAGGCCGTGAGCACGCTCGGAAAGGCGGCCGGGGCCTTCACCACGATGGTGAGCGCGCCCGGCCAGAACGCCTGCATCAGGCCGCGGACCTCCTGCCCCGCGTCCCCCAGGAGCGAGAGACACGCCTCGACCGAGGGAACCAGCACGCTGAGGGGCTTCCCGTGCGCGCGGCCCTTGACCGCGATCACCCGCTCGACGGCCCGGGCATTCCGGGCGTCGGCCCCCAGGGCATACAGCGTGTCGGTGGGGAAGACGACCAGCCCCCCGCGGCGGAGCACCGCGCACGCCTGCGCGAGCACATCAGCCTGCGGGGCCTTCGGGTCCACGGCGACGGTGTTGGTCTTCACGCGAACCTCCTCTCGGTCCGAGGTCCGAAGTCCGAGGTCCGAGGCCAGCAAACTCGTAACAGGCAACACGTAATAAGAACTTGTGCCCCGCCCTCCGAAGGTTACGCGTTACGGGCACGTTCCGTTTTACGTTTTCCCGGTCCCCTACCGCTTCACCGGCCGCAGGACGCCCCGGGCGGCTGGCGGCTCCCGCAGCTGCTCGAACCAGCCCTGCAGGCTCCCGCCCTTCTTGGTGACGTAGACCACGTAGGGCGAGGCGGCGAGATCGCCGTGCTTGTCCCAGCGCAGCTTGCCGAGCGCGCCCTCGTACACGCTGTGCCGCATGGCCTGGGCGACCCGCCGCAGCGCGGCTGGCGTGGGCGCCGCCGGCCTCACCAGCCGGAAGGCGTTCAGCAGCACGCCGAATGCGTCGTAGGTGTAGAGGACGTACGGGCCGAGGGGCCCGTGCCGGGCCTCGAACTTCTGGATGAGCGGGCGGGCCGAGGGCAGCAGGCGCGGGTCCGGCGCGAAGGTGAGATAGGCGCCGGTGGCCGCGTCCTCGCCGGCGATCTTCACGAACTCCGGGTCGAGGGCCCCGTCCGCGCTCAGGAAGGCGGCGTCCACCCCCGCCTCGCGAAGCTGCCGCAGCAGGTAGCCGCCCTCGCGGAAGATCCCTCCGAAGTAGACGACGTCCGGGTCCACCGCCTTCACGCGTCCCGCCACGCCGCTGAAGTCCTTGTCGCCCTGCAGGATCTCCTCGGTGACGACGACCCGGCGGCCCGCGCGCTCCACCGCGCGGCTGAAGGTCTCGGCGAGCGTGCGGCCGTACTCCGTCCGGTCGTGGACCACGGCGAACCGGCGGGCATGCAGCCGGCCCACCGCGAACTCCGCCGCCGACAGGGCGTGCTGATCGTCCCGCCCGGCGATGCGGAAGACCGTGTCGAAGCCCTGCTGGGTCAGCCGCGGGTGGGTGGAGGTGGGGGTGACCTGCGGGATGCCCGCCTCGTAGTAGACGGCGGAGGCGGGGATGGAGGAGCTGGAGTAGAAGTGACCCACCACCGCCCAGACCCCCTCCTGGACCAGCTTCTCGGCCACGGCGACGGCCTGCTTGGGGTCGAAGCGGTCGTCCTTCACCGACAGCTCCACCGCCCGCTCGAGGATCGGGGACCAGTCGCCGATCGCCATCTCCGCCGCGCGGCGCATGCTCTGTCCGACCCGACCCGCCTCGCCCGCCATGGGGATCACCAGGCCGATCTTGATGGGCGGCAGGCCGCCGGCCGCCG
>JBHGAX010000323.1:0-4723 GCA_041946635.1 Methylomirabilales bacterium (SeqCode) | reverse complement strand
GTGTAGTCGAACATGAGCAGCTTGTCGGTGGAGCAGATGCGGTTGCCGTTCTCGTTGTCGGCGGGGCCGGTGAAGCCGCGCCGCCAGCGCCCGCCGTACTTGCCGATCTCCCGCACCGGCCTGACGACCATGAGGTCGGCGGGGTTCGGCAGCCGCTGCTCCACCGCGGGCAGCTTCCCGGCCTTGACGAGGTCCGCCAGCATGGGCGCCTCGGCGAACTTCCGGGGAAACTTCGCCGCATCGGTGATGATCTCCGGCCCTTCCAGCTTGCCGATCAGGGATGCGCCCAGCTTGGGCTCGCCGGCCTGGCCGGCCCGGGCCTCGGGCGCCAGCCCGGCCAGCGCGAGGCCGCCCGCGGCCACGGCCGCATCCTGCAGGAACGCCCGCCGAGTGATCTTGGCTCTCTCCATGTGTGGCCCTCCCTGGACTACGCCGACCCTGGAACGCACGCACACAGACCGGGCCCGGGATCTCGACTGCCATGGCTGGACGGTGGAGCCGAGTCTATGCGGGCGCGAAACGGCATGTCAACGGCATTCGCGGCGGTGGGGGCGGCGCGCCGCGCAGCGCGCGCGCCGACGCGTGCGCCTTGCCGAGCCGCCCCGTTTCGCGGTTGCCTCCGGCGGCCGGTCTGGCGTATGTGTATCGGCGACGCATCGCGCCAGGCGGCCGAGCCCCGAGGAGCGGACCCGATGTTTCACGGACGGATGCTTCGCAGCCTCAGCCCACAGGCACGACTCGCGCTCTACACGAACCGCATCGTGCGGGCGGTCTGGACGCTGATCCTCGCGGGCGTGGTGACGGCCCTGGAGCCGTTCACGCAGCTCTACGCCAGGCTGGACGTCTCGCTCGGGCTCGTGGCGCCGAACGTCCTGACCGGCGCCCTCGGGCGCGCGCCCGGCTCCGCCCTGCACGCGGGGGCGGCCGCGCTGTGCGGGCTGCTCATGGCGGGCCTCGGCATCCTCGCCGGCTACAACCATACCCGGGCGCTGGTGCTCGGCGCGGGGGTCCTCGTCTGGGACCTGGCGCTGGTATTCATCGCGCCCGGCTGGCGGCGGATGCCGGCCGATGCCCTGTTCCCGCTGATCGTCACGGTGACGATCCGCCTCGTGGTCCTCGGCTACCTGGGCAGCGGGCTGCTGGCGGTGGGGCGGCGATACCAGCTTGCGCAGAAGATGCAGGCGGCGGACCGGGAGTACGAGGCGGCGCAGCAGAAGAAGAAGCCCCAGCCGCCAGCGCAGGGAAAGGGCAAGCAGTACACGAACACCGAGGAGGACGCGTACCAGGGATAGCGGCGCGTGGCCGGCTCACTGCCCGAACTTCACGGCCGCTTCCATCATCGTGCCCATCTGGTCCACCACCTCCGCCAGGCTCTTCCCGCCGGTCAGCTCGCGGATGCGGCGGTGCGCGTAGATGGGATCGATCTCGTTCTTGCCGAAGGCCGACAGCACCGCGTTGATCTTGCGCCAGTGGCGCAGCGCCTCGTCGGCCTCCGCCGAGGAAGAGCCGGCCCCCTTCGGCCGCGCTTTCTCCAGCAGCGGCAGCAGCTTCGTCTCCATGTCCTTGCTCGTGCCGCGGGCCACCTCCTGCATCTTGGTGAAGTACGAGGCCGCCGGATCCGCGTGGCCGGGGGCGCCCAGCTTGTAGCGCGTCACGTCCGCGGCCTGTCCGGCCCACCCCGCGTCGGGGATCTGGTCCCCGCCCAGCCACTTCAGGTCCTTGTACGCCTCGGGGTGCGCGCTGGTGGTGACGCCCTCCATGGCCATCGCGGCGCTTCTGCCCGTCGCCTGGCGATAGGCGCGCGCGTAGGCTTCGGCGGCCTCGGCCTGCCACTGGTGCAGCGTCGCCGCCTTGCCGTTCTTCACGACCTGGGGCTTCAGGATCAGCTTGCCGTTCCTGGTCTCCCAGCGCTCGGGGTTCGGGATGGGCCGCTTGTTGGCGTCCAGGCGCGGCTGGCCGTTCGCGTCCACCTCCCACAAGGGCGTCTCCCGCAGGCCCACGTCGCGATCCATGTTCGGCTTGCCGTAGCTGGAGGCGTTGCGAAACTCCTTCAGCTCCCACTCGTCCGCGTTCCAGCCCTGGTCGCGCATCTGCTGCTTCACGCGGGCATCCACGTCTGCGTGGATGGCGCGCATGTGCGCGTCATAGGCCTTGCCGGCATGGACGTCAGCCTTGTACTTCAGGTAGTTCTTGGCGTGCAGGCTGGACGCGACGGCGGCGGCCTTGTCGCGGGCGACGGCCTGCAGCCGCATGATCGTCTCGGGCGGTGCGCCGCGCCGGCCCGCGCTTTGGATCTCGGCCTGCGCGCGCTGAAAATCCTTCACCAGGGCCTCCCCCCACTCCCGCTCCTGCTTGAACCTCGCGGCCTCGAACTGCTCCTGCACGCTGGGGCGGTGCCGGTTGGCATCCGCCTGCCCGCCGCCCAGCTTGCCGGTCACCCAGGCCAGCGCCTTGCTCTGCACGTACGTGAACGCCAGGTCCTGCCCCGCGCCGCTGAGCCCGCCCTTTTTGTAGCCATCGTAGGCCGTGACCGCGTAGTCAATGGCGTCGGAGTAGGTCGTGGCCGCCTTCTTCACGGCTTCCAGCGGCCCACCCTCGACGTAGCCGGTCCCCGCCTGGTAGAGGAGGTTCAGCGACTGCCCCCCGAACGCGGACGTGATCATCATGCCCGTGTCGGCCGCGGACTTGATGTTCTGCGCCGCCTCCAGCCCGTAGTTCGCCCAGGCAGCCTTCTCCTCTTGGCGTGCCGACTGCCCGTCGTAGTAGGCCTGCACCTGGCGGCCGATCACGTCCATGACCTTGCGCGCCTGGGTGAGATCCATCCGGGCGACCACCTCGGAGGAGAGCTGCCGGTGGGCGAACTCCCGCACGCGGGCAGCCTCGTGCGGCGGCAGGATGCCGATCAGGCGCTCGGACCGGTCCAGGATCTTCAGGACGGCGCCCAGCACCTGCTGCTGCCCGTGGATGTTGCGCACGAACTGCCCGTGGGCGTGCTCGTCCCACTCGGTGCGCGTGTGGACGATCTGCCCGGTCTGCAGGGAGGCAATGAGGTCCTTCTCGGCCTGGATGTCGGCCTGCGCCGAGCGGATCCGGGCCTCGAGGTCGGCCCGCCGGCGCGAGTCGGCCTCGCGCGCCAGCTCCTCCTGGTCGCGGGCCACGAACCGCTCGATCGCCCGGATGTTGTGCTCGTGCTCGGCGATGGCCTGGCGCTTGGCCTCGTCCTCCGCCCGGCTCGCCGCGCCGGCGGCCGGCGCCGCCTCCTGGGACGCGGCGGGAGCGCCGCCGAAGGTGTAGACGAAGCTGCGGACCAGCGACGCGAACTCGTTGATCTCCTGCGCGCTGGCCCTGACCGTGATCCGCATGGTCGCGCCCGGGGTGCCGGCCGGGAACTTCCACCGGTACGTCCCGCTCTGGGCGGCCCCGCGGCCGGTGTAGTGCCAGTTCTGCTGGTCGAGCCTGGAGGGATCGTAGGTCTCGCCGGTGGCGCCGATCTCCAGCGTGCCGCCGGCCGTGCTCCCCGCGCCGCTGCCGCCGGAGCTGAATCGCCAGGGGATCTGGACCGTCTCGCCTGGCTTCACGCGTTGCGGCGGCACCCTCCACGAGGCCGCGAAGTCGAAGATCCCGGGATGCGCGGTCGCCCCGAACGAGGCATCGCCGTGCTCGCTGCTGTCGTACGACGGGTGGCCGGTCGGCCCGGTGGCTTTCCGGTCCTCCCGCTCGATGCGCGTCAGCACCCACTCGCCCGCCGCGGCCGGGGCGGCGGCCGACCCCGCCTTGCTCTGAATGGTGACGGGCACGCTGGCCTTGGCGACGGGTCGCTTCCCGCCATCGTAGGCCACCACCTGGACCGTGTACGTCCCCTCCGTGGCGAACGCGTGCCTGGCCGCCGTCATGCCGCCGCTCGCCTTGCCGCCATCGCCAAACGTCCAGCCGAGCGTCACGTTGCCGGGCAGGTTCCGGCCGCTGGGCGTGAACGTGTAGGCCGTCCCGGGCGCGCCCTCGAGCCCGGCGGGGGCGATCGTGATCCCCGGCAGGACCTGCTCGGCCGCCTTGGCCGCCTCCTGATGCTGCGTGCGGGCGGCCGCCTGCGCCGCCAGCGGGCTGGGGGGATTCCCGAGCGCCCGGATCTTCTCGACGGCGGGCGCGAGCCGCGCCTGGGCCATCTGCAGCAGGCTGGTCTGCTGCGCCACGATGGCCATCGCCGCCCGGGTCCCGGCCTCGCTCTCGTACCCCGCCGCGTACTTCGCGTCGAGCCACGCCTCGTCCACCGCATGGGACGCCTGGACGATCACGCCGCGCAGCATGAGCACTTCATCCAGCAGCGGGGTGAGCGCGTTGAAATACTCCACCGCCGCGGTTGTGGGAAAGTTGAACAGGGGCGCCCACTTGGCCTCGAACTTCTTCCTCTCCTCCGCGGTCATCGGCTCCTGGAGGAGGCGCAGGCCTTCCATGGCCGCCGAGACGGCGCCGTTGTACTGCGCCACGCTGAGCTTGCGAATGTCCAGCGCCGGGCGCAGGGGGAGCGGCGGAAGCTGCGCCCGGATGTTCAGCGGAGCCACCGTGCCGCGCGCCCAGGGGTGATCATCGCCGGCCGCCGGGCCGCTCCGCTGCTCCGGGCCCTGCGCAGCCGTGCCGCCTGCCACGACCCCTGGCGGCCGCGCGTCTCCTGTGGCTCGCCCGCCCGTTTCGCCCTGCTGCTGGCTCGCGGATGCCGCGGCGCCCC
>JBHGAX010000322.1:0-4723 GCA_041946635.1 Methylomirabilales bacterium (SeqCode) | reverse complement strand
GTAGCCGGCCCCGCTAGATCCGGCGGAAACGGGGAGACGCGACGCGCGGAGGAGAGGCAAGGAGGATGCCAGACGTCGCTGTGAGGCGCTAAGTGACCGCGATCACGCCCTTCGACCGTCTGGGCTGGGTGACGGGAGGTTTGTGATGTCGCGAGGAGTGTGAGGCGCGCCGACAGTGGCCCGGGGACGGTACGTTGCGAAGCGACCCTGAGCGGCCGGTCCTGCGCGACGGGCGACTCGGCGGGGCGTAGCGAAGCGGAGTCGAGGCTCTGTTCCTGACAATCAGGCCCGGCCGTCGGCCGGGCTCTCCCCGACGGCCTGGTCGTCCTTCAGGCGGCGATAGATCGTGCGGGTGGCGATGCCCAGCAGCTTGGCCGCCAGGGTCTTGTCGCCCCTGGTGTAGCGCAGCGTCTCCGCGATGAGGCGATCCTCCACCTCTTCCAGCGGCGTGCCGATGGAGATCACCAGGTGCCGGCTCGCGGCATCCGTCCCGGCCAGCGTCTCCGGCAGGTCCGCGGGCGACAGCATGCTGTCGCGGGCCAGGACCACGGCGCGCTCGACGGCGTTCTCCAGCTCCCGGACGTTCCCCGGCCACGCGTAGCTCTGGAGCAGGTCGAGCGCCGTCTCGGTGAAGCCGGCGATGGTCTTGTTGTTCTTCGCGGCGAAGCGCCGGAGGAAGTGCTGCGCGAGGAGCGGGATGTCCTCCCGCCGCTCGCGGAGCGGGGGCAGGGCCAGCGTGATGACGTTCAGGCGGTAGAACAGGTCCTCTCGAAAGCGCCGCTCGCGCACCAGGGCCGGCAGGTCGGCATTCGTGGCGGCCACCACCCGCACATCCGCCTTCAGCGTCTGCGTCCCGCCCACCCGCTCGAACTCCCCGTGCTGCAGCACGCGGAGGAGCTTCGCCTGGGTGGCCGGGCTCAGCTCGCCGATCTCGTCGAGGAAGAGCGTGCCCCCGTGCGCCAGCTCGAAGCGCCCGGCTTTCCGGGCCGCCGCCCCGGTGAAGGCCCCGCGCTCGTACCCGAACAGCTCGGACTCGAGGAGCGTCTCGGGGAGCGCCGCGCAGTTGACCTTCACCAGGGGCCCGCCGCGCCGGGGACTCCCCTGGTGCACGGCGTTGGCCACCAGCTCCTTGCCCGTGCCGCTCTCGCCCAGGATGAGGATGGTCGCGGCGCTGGGCGCGACCTGCGCGAGCAGCTCCAGGACGCGCCGCATGGCGGGGCTCGTGCCGATGAGCTGCCCGCCCCCCTCCGCGGCGGCCAGCCGCTCCTGCAGCGCCCGGTTCTGGAGGACCAGCGCCTGCTTCTCCGCGGCTTTTTGGATGGTGCGCTCCAGCGAGACCCGCCGGAAGGGCTTGGTGATGAAGTCGTAGGCCCCCTCCTTCATGGCCGCCACGGCATCCTCCACCGTCCCGTGTCCGGTGATCACAATGACCTCCACGTCCGGGGAGACGGCCTTGGCCGCGCGGAGCAGCTCCTGCCCGGACAGCCCGGGCATCCGCAGGTCGGCCAGGACGATGGGGATGCCGCCCTGGCGGAGGCGGTCCAGGCCTTCCTGCCCGTCCGCCGCGAGCACCGCCTCGTGGCCCAGCTTCTCGAGGGTCCGGGCGAGCGCCTCGCGGACCGCCTGGTCGTCGTCCACCACGAGGACCCGGAGCCCGGGCTCGGTCATGGGGCCGTCCCTCCCGGCACGGGCAGCACCAGGCGGAAGATGCTGCCGCCGCCGGGCGCCGGCTGCCACACCAGATGCCCGCCATGGTCCGCGGCGATCTGGCGGGCGATGGGGAGACCCAGGCCGGTTCCGCCGTCCTTCGTGGTGAAGAACGGCTCGAAGATGCGCTCCGCGTCCGCGGGCGCCACGCCGCGCCCGGTGTCGTGCACCGCGACCTCGACCCAGCGGCCGGCGAGACCGATCGGGGGATCGGGGGAGGCCGGCGGCGGCTCGGGCGCGGGCAGGCGGCGAGCGACCAGGCGGAGGCTCCCGCCGCCCGGCATGGCTTCCACGCCGTTCCGGATGAGGTTCAGCAGCACCTGCCGGATCTGCCCGGGATCCAGCTGGAGGGTCGGGAGCCCGGCCTCGATCCCGGCGTCCAGCCGCACGCCCTTGGCCGTCAGCTCCGGGCGGACGAACTCGACGAGCTCGTGGAGGAGCGCGGCCGGCTCGGTCGGCTCGGGCTTCGGCTTGGGCAGCCTGGCGAAGCGCAGGTACTCCTCGGTCACGCCCGTGAGCACGTCGAGCTGGGACCGGATGGCGGCCATCAGGGATCGCGCGTCCGCCGCCCGCTCGGGCGGCAGGTGCTCCAGCTCGTCCTCCAGCAGTTCCGCGTTCAGGCTGATGCTGCTGAGCGGATTGCGCACCTCGTGCGACACCTTCGCCGACATCTGGCCCACGGCCGCCAGGCGCTCGGCCCGCACCAGCTGCTCCTGCGCGGCCTTCAGGGCGTCGTAGGCCCGCTCCAGCCGGCGCTGGTGCTCGCGGAGCTCCGCGTTCAGCCGCTCCGCCCGCTCGCGCGCCAGGCGCTCCCGCTGGCTGAGGTAGCCCAGCGATCCGCTCAGCAGGAAGAGGGTCGCCACCCGGGCGCTCATGTGATGCCAGTCGCTCGATGGAGGATCGGTGAAGGAGACGGCGGCGTAGGAGAGGCCGGCGCCGGCTGCCGCGAGCAGGCCCACGGCCGGGGGGAAGTGCACCGCGACCAGCGCCACCAGCAGGTAGAAGAGGAGGTAGAAGTGGCTCTCGGCACCCCCCGTGTGCCAGACGAACAAGGCGATGAAGACGAGGTCGGCAGCGATGGACGCATACAGCAAGCCGCGGAGGACGCGGCTCCAGCGCCAGATCGCCCCGAAGAGCAGCGCCTTGTAGGCCACGAAGGCCCAGGCGAAGGGTGCGAGGTGGGGCTGGTGCTCGGGCCGGAGCGGCACGAGGAACAGGGCCACCATGCCGCCCAGCATGGCGAGGGCGCGCAGGACGAGGAAGCTCCACTCGTCGCCGCCCGGCGCCCCGCTCGCGATCTGATCGGAGATCCTGTGGGCTCCCCGCCCCGCCACGCTACGCCTCCCCCCGGTTGAGTGGCCGCTAGCCTAGCAGGTCCAGGGTGAGGTCGTAAAGCCGGCGGGGAGCCCACGACTCGTTTCCGTTCGCCCCGAGCCCCTCGACATGCTCGGGACGCAGCGGAGTCGAGGGGGCACGCCGGCTGGCCCCCGTCTTCGTTTCACTACGCTCCGGCCGAACGGCCCCGGAAGGGTGACCGCTTCGGCGCAAAGCGACTCGCGTGCTGCCGCACGGGTGGGAGGGAGGCGGGCGGGGCGGCGCATCCGCGCCGCGCCGGGACGACGGGGGCTCCGGCTACCGGGCCAGCAGGTCCCGCTTGCGCTGCTCGAATTCCTCGCGGTTGATCTCGCCCCGGGCATAGCGCTCGCGCAGGATGTCGAGCGCCGCATCCCCGCGGCCGGGACGCCCCTGCCCCAGGAGCCAGCGGATCCCGAGCACGATGCCGGCGATGACCGCGGCCCAGAAGAGCAGCATGACGATCATCATGCCGATCCCCCAGGCCCCCCACATCCACATCATGGGGTGGTCCCCCATCCACCAGTCGCCGCGCGGCTGCCCGAAGGCCTCGCCTGCGTGCAGGAGGCCGGCCAGCACGGCGGCCGTCAGGTAGGCCTTTCGTCCGTACATGACTCCCTCCGCCGGAAAGACCGGGGCCGGCGCCTCGGAAGGCGCCGGCCCCGGTCTTTCCGCGTGTTCGCCCTGCCGGGCGGTGGCGTGGCGCCTTGGCGGTTCGCCTTAGCCTACTGGCCGCTCACCACGAAGTGGGCGCGGCGGTTCCAGCGCCAGGCGTTCTCGTCGTGCCCGAGCACGAAGGGCCGCTCCTCGCCGTAGCTCACCACGGTGATGCGGCTCGCCTCGACGCCCTTGGCCACCAGGTAGTCACGGCTCGTCTTGGCCCGGCGGTCCCCAAGCGCGAGGTTGTACTCGCTGGTGCCGCGCTCGTCCGCGTGGCCCTCGATCGTGACCTTCGCGTTGGGCCGCGCCTTCAGCCAGGCGGCGTTGGCGTCCAGCGCTGCCTTCTGGTCGTCCCGGATGGCGTCCCTGTCGAAGTCGAAGAAGATATCCTGCAGCGGACCCCGCTGCTGGCCCGCGGCCGCCCCGGCCGCCTGGCCCCCGGCGGCGCCGGCCGAGGAGAGGCGCGACTCCGTGGGCGCGGCAGGCCGGCCCACCGCCGTCTCGGTGCCACCGCGGGGGGCCGCCGTCGAGGAGCCGGTCGCCGGCGCGGAGGCCGTCGGCGTCGGCGTCACCCCGGCGGCATCGCCCTGCCCCAGCTCAGCGCGCTTCGGGCACCCGGTGAGCAGAGCCAGACCCAGAGCCAGGACTGCTGAGAGCACAACAAGACGTTTCATCGCCGGCGTCCTCCTCGCCCGTCGCCACTTGAGCCCGGGAGCAGGCTGCGGGGAATGGCGGAGCAGGCGATCCACGAAGTGAAGATTGGGGACTGGAAAATAACGCTTCGGGAACTCCTTGTATCACCTTTCGCGTCGTCCGGCAACGGCCGCGGCGCTCCTGCCTGCCGGAAAACGCAACGACCGGCAGGCTGCTAGGCCGGCCGGCTGATGACCTTCGCCGCCTCGAGCCGGCGGATGCGGTCCGGCGCGTAGCCCAGCACCGCCTCCAGCACCTCGGCGGAGTGCTGGCCCAGGAGCGGGGCCGGCGCGTACACCTCGCCCGGGGT
>JBHGAX010000321.1:0-4772 GCA_041946635.1 Methylomirabilales bacterium (SeqCode) | reverse complement strand
GTCAGGCCAGACCATGCGCGATGAGCCACGGGCGATGCGAGCAGGCGGTCTTCGAGCGCCTGCGAGCGTCCGCGGAGCCTACGACCGCGCTCGCGGTCCTGTCAACACCTATCCTGCGCGGCCATCCTCTCTTCTTCCGGCTGGCGCGCAGGCGCGCCACGAGGGGCGGGATCGGGCGGGCGGCAGGAGTGGCGGCAGCTGCGGAGGATGCGAGGCCTGCGGGGTCCGAGGCTCAACACCCCCGGCCCGGGGTCAGCCTCGCTTCTTCGAGAGCACGAGCACCGTGCGGTCCGGGTCCTTGGGGTTGGGGCTCTCCATGACGTCGTAGCCGTTCTCGCAGCGCTGGCACCAGATCTCCACCAGGTTCGGCCTCAGGGTGAGGATCTCCAGGCAGTGTGGGCACCGCACCTCCGCCTTCTCCCAGGGCTGGTCCATTGCGACTCCTCACCCTCTCCCCGCTCCCGGGCGGGAGTATAGGAACCGCGTGGTTCGCCCGCGAGCCCTTTCTCGACATTGCACGCCGTTCCGGTCATACGAACCGAGTGCCGAGTGCCGGGTGCCGCGCGCCGAGAAAGAACGCGCACTCCCTCGGCACTCGGCACTCCGCCGCAGCTTGACGGTGCCGGGGCGATTGCGTTAGAGTCCGCGCGGATTTCCTCTCGACAAGCGAGGTCGACGATGGCGCGAACGATCCGCATCACCGCGGGCACCGTGCAGGCCGAGGCGGTCCTGAACGACTCGCCGACCGCCACCAAGATCTGGGAGGCGCTGCCCCTCGAGATCCGCGGCAACACCTGGGGCGAGGAGATCTACTTCTCCATCCCCGTGAAGGCGGCCGAGGAGCCGGGCGCCCGCGAGGTCATGGCCGTGGGCGAGATCGCCTACTGGCCGCCGGGCAACGCCTTCTGCATCTTCTTCGGCCGCACCCCGGCCAGCACGGACGCCCGGCCGCGCGCGGCCAGCGCCGTGAACCCCATCGGCCAGATCCAGGGCGACGCCACGGCCTTCCGCGCGGTTCCCTCGGGCACCAAGGTGCGGCTGGAACGGGTGTGAGCCGGCCGGATCTTCCGGCTGCCGCGCCCTCCGGCCTGCCGGCGCAGCTCTTCGACCGGTTCCTGGCTGCCGTGCGCCAGCGCGGCGCCGGGAGCGGCGTGGTCCACGTCGAGGAGATCCCGCCGCGCCCGCCGCGCTTCGCGGCCCTGGACCCGCCGCTCCTCCCCGCCCTGGCCCGGCAGCTCCAGGGCCTGGGGATCCAGCAGCTCTACACGCACCAGGCGGAGGCGCTGGCCGCGGCCCGCGCCGGGCGCGACGTGCTCGTCGTGACCGGGACGGCCTCGGGCAAGAGCCTGGCGTACCAGCTGCCCGTGCTGGAGAGCCTGCTGCAGGACCCGGCCGGGCACGCCCTCTTCCTCTTCCCCACCAAGGCGCTGGAGCAGGACCAGCTCAAGTCGCTCCACCGGCTCATCCCCTGGGGCTCGGGGCTGCGCGCCGAGATCCTGGACGGCGACACGCCCGCCCACATGCGGGCCAAGCTGCGCGAGAGCCCGCCGCAGATCCTGGTCAGCAACCCGGACCTCCTCCACCTCTCGCTGCTCCCGCACCATGCGGCCTGGAAGAGCTTCTGGGAGCGGCTGCGCGTGGTCGTGCTGGACGAGCTGCACACCTACAAGGGCATCTTCGGCTCCCACATCGCCCACGTGCTCCGCCGGCTGGAGCGGGTGGCGGCCTTCTACGGCGCGCGCCCGCGCCTGACGGCCTGCTCCGCCACCATCAGCAACCCGGCCGACTTCGCGAGCCAGCTCACGGGGCGCGCCTTCCACCTGATCGCGGAGGACGGCTCGCCCGCCCGCGGGAAGCGCTTCGTCTTCGTGAACCCCCCGGGCAGCCCCTACGGCGCGGCCACGGACCTGCTGCTCGAGTGCATCCGCTGCGGCTTCAAGACCATCGCCTTCGCCAAGGCGCGCAAGATCGCCGAGCTGATCACCCTCTGGGCCCACCAGGCGGCCCCGCAGCTCGCCGAGCGCATCCGCGCCTACCGCGCGGGCTACCGCCCGGAGGAGCGCCGCGCCATCGAGCAGGGCCTCTTCCGCGAGCGGCTGCTGGGCGTGGTGTCCACCTCGGCCCTGGAGCTGGGCATCGACGTGGGCGGCCTGGACGCCTGCCTGCTGGTGGGCTACCCGGGCAGCATCGCCAGCACCTGGCAGCGGGGCGGCCGGGTCGGGCGGGCCGGGCAGGAGGCCCTCATCGTCCTCATCGGCCTGCCGGACGCGCTGGACCAGTACTTCATGCGCCACCCGAAGGATTTCTTCGCCCGCGCGCCCGAGGCGGCCGTCGTGGACCCCGGGAACCGCCAGATCCTGCTGGACCACCTGGTGGCCGCGGCCGCGGAGCTCCCGCTCCGCGCCGACGAGACCGACCGGTACGGCCCGGAGCTGCCCGCCCGCATCGCCGAGCTGACCGCGACCCACCGGCTGGTCCAGAGCGCGGGGGGCGGGGAGTGGTACGCGCGGCGCAAGGACCCCGCGCGCGAGATCAGCATCCGCGGGATCGGGGAGGCCTTCGCCATCCTGAACGAGGAGGGCAAGACCGTCGGCAGCCTGGACGCCATCCGGGCGCTGCACGAGTGCCACCCCGGGGCCATCTACCTGCACCAGGGGCGGCAGTTCGAGGTGACCGCGCTGGACCTGGCCCAGCGGAAGGTGCACGCGCGGCCCGTGGAGGTGGACTACTACACGCAGACCACGGGCGAGAAGGAGACGGAGATCCTGGCCTGCGAGGCCACGCGCGAGGTGGGGCCGACCGTCGCCCGGCTCGGGCGGCTGAAGGTCACCGAGCGCATCACCGGCTACGAGAAGCGGCGCATCTACGGGCAGGACCGCATCGGCAGCTACCCGCTGGACCTGCCGCCCACCACCTTCGAGACGCAGGGGCTCTGGCTGGAGGTGCCCGACGGACTGCGCGACCACGTGAAGGCCGCGGACCTCCACTTCATGGGCGGGATCCACGCCGTGGAGCACGCGGCCATCAGCCTGTTCCCCCTGTTCGCGCTCTGCGACCGGGGGGACGTGGGCGGCATCTCGCACACCTTCCACCCCCAGGTGGGCCGGGCCGCGGTCTTCATCTACGACGGCTGCCCGGGCGGCATCGGCCTGTCCGCCCGCTGCTACCAGGTCCTCCCCGACCTCCTGGCCGAGACCCTGCGCCTCATCGCCGAGTGCGACTGCGAGGCGGGGTGCCCCTCCTGCATCCACTCGCCCCGCTGCGGCGCCGGCAACAAGCCGCTGGACAAGGCGGCGGCCGTCCTCACGCTGCAGGGCCTGCTCGGGCGGGTGGCGATCCCCGCCGAGGCGCCCGCGGCGGCCCTGTCCCCGGCGCCGCTCCTCCGGCCCACGGCCGCCCTGCAGGCCGCGGCCCCGGCGGCGCTCCTCCAGCCGCCGCGCGTCCTGGTCTTCGACCTGGAGACCCGGCGGAGCGCGGAGGAGGTGGGCGGCTGGGAGCACTGCGAGCGCATGGGCCTCGCCGTGGCGGTCACGCAGGACCTCGCCACCCGGGCCTTCCGCGTCTACCTGGAGGCCGAGGTGGAGGCCCTGCTGGCGGACCTCGCCGCGGCGCGCCTGGTCATCGGCTTCAACCTGAAGCGCTTCGACTTCGCCGTGCTCCGGGGCTACCGGCCGTTCGACGTCTCGGGGCTCCCCGTGCTCGACCTCCTGGAGGAGGTGCACGCGCGCCTCGGGTTCCGCCTGAGCCTGGCCCACCTGACCACCGAGACGCTCCAGGCTCCCAAGCTGGCGGATGGGCTGCAGAGCCTGGCCTGGTTCAAGGCGGGCGAGGTGGAGAAGGTGATCGAGTACTGCAAGGCGGACGTGGACCTGACCCGGCGGCTCTTCGAGTTCGGCTGCGCCCACGGCTACCTGCTGTACCGGGATTACCAGGGCCGGGCCGTCCGATTGCCCGTGGAGTTCGGGGAAAAAAATCTGTTGCGTGAGGGTGGATTTGGCTATAATGCCGAAACTATCGCCCGGCTGGGCGGCGCGCAGTTTCTCGGGGTGCGGGAGGAGGCGTCCGAGCAGAGACATGATGGACTACCGGATGGTCAAGCGGGCCTACGCGATCCTCTCGCCGGTGTATGACATCATCTTCGACAAGGTCTTCCACCCGGGCAGGGTGCGCGCGATCGACCTGCTCGAAATCCGGCCGGGCGATCGGGTGCTGGAAGTGGGCGTGGGCACGGGGTTGAACCTGCCGCTCTACCCCCGGGGCTGCAAGATCGTGGGAGTCGACATTTCCACCGAGATGCTGCGGAAGGCCAGCCAGCGCGTCCAGGAGCTGGGGCTCCGCAACGTGCAGCTCGAGGTGATGGACGCCTCGAACCTGGCCTTCGACGACGACAGCTTCGACCACGTCATCGCGACCTACGTGATCAGCGCCGTCCCCGACCCGGTGAAGACGCTGCAGGAGATGCAGCGCGTCTGCCGGGCGAAGGGGCACCTGGTCATCCTGAACCACTTCAAGAGCGACAACCCGGTCATCGGCGCCATGGAGGAGATGCTGGCGCCCGTGTGCCAGCGGATCGGGTTCAAGACGGATCTGAAGCTCCGGCCGCTCCTGGACCGCGTCAGCCTCGCACCCGAGCAGCTCTACCGGGTGAACATGCTCAACGGGTGGCGACTGGTCCGCTGCATCAATCCGCAGTGACGGGCCGGCCGGCGCCGACCTCACGGCCCCGTACTTTCCGACTGCCTGCTGTCCCGTCCCCTGCGTGATGGACCCCC
>JBHGAX010000320.1:0-4793 GCA_041946635.1 Methylomirabilales bacterium (SeqCode) | reverse complement strand
GTGAAACGTGAAACGTAAGACGTGAGGAACAAGAGCGCGGGCGCTCGTCTTGGCTCCTTACGTTTCACGTTTTACCTTTTACGCAGCCCTACGCCAGGCCACGGACACCCGGAAAAGCAGAACGCCCCGGCGGCCGAGGCCGCCGGGGCGCCGTGCGCCGAGCCGAAAAACGCTTACGCCCGGATCGCCTTCTCCGTCTGCGGGTCGAAGGCGTGCAGCTTTTCCACGGAGGCGCAGAGCTTGATCGTCTGCCCGGCCTTCACGGGGGTGTCCGGGCTCACGCGGGCCACGATCTCGGTGCTGCCCACCATGACGTCCAGGTAGATCTCGTGCCCGATGGGCTCCACCACCTCGACGTGGGCCTCGAAGACGCTCCCCGGCGCGTCCTGGACCCTCGCCTCGTGCAGGTCTTCCGGGCGGATACCCATCGTCACGGGCCGATCCTTGTACGCGGCCAGCGCCTTGGCGCGGGACTGCGGCACCGGGAGGTTCAGGCCCGGGGCGGTGAAGAAGAGCTGCCCGTCCCGGCCCGTCACGCTCGCGGGCACGAAGTTCATGGCGGGGGAGCCGATGAACCCGGCCACGAACTGGTTGGCGGGGGAGGCGTACACCTCCAGGGGCGCGCCCACCTGCTGGATCAGCCCGTCCTTCATGATCACGATCCGGTCGCCCATGGTCATGGCCTCGACCTGGTCGTGCGTCACGTAGATGACGGTGGCCTGCAGGCGATCGTGCAGCTTCTTCAGCTCGGCCCGCATGGCCACGCGCAGCTTGGCGTCCAGGTTGGAGAGCGGCTCGTCGAAGAGGAAGACCTGCGGCTTGCGCACGATGGCCCGGCCCACGGCCACCCGCTGCCGCTGGCCGCCGGACAGCGCGCGCGGCTTCCGGTCCAGCAGCTCCTGGATGCCCAGGATGTCGGCCGCCTCCTTGACGCGCTGCTGGATCTCGGCCTTGGGGAACTTCCGCAGCTTCAGGCCGAACGCCATGTTGTCGTAGACCGACATGTGGGGGTAGAGCGCGTAGTTCTGGAAGACCATGGCGATGTCCCGGTCCTTGGGCGGGACGTCGTTCACGATGCGGTCGCCGATCTTGATGGTCCCCGAGGTGATCTCCTCCAGGCCGGCCACCATGCGGAGCGTGGTGGACTTGCCACAGCCCGAGGGCCCGACCAGCACGACGAACTCCTTGTCGTGGATGGTCAGCGACACGTCGCGCACCGCCACGACCTGATCGAACATCTTGGTCACGGTTTCCAGCGTTACTTGAGCCATGGTCTTCGCCTGCCTCCACGGGACACGGAGTTGGTGAGACGCCTCGCGGCCCCGCCCGGGCCAACGTCGGTGCGAGAGAGCTTGGGGGCGAGAGGCGCAGCAATACGGGGCCCGGGAAGTTTTTTGATTCTATGCAAGTTGTGTTTTCCTCGGCAAGCGAAATCGCCGGTTCGCGGGCGTCGCATCCCCGGGCGCGCCCGGGGCGCCAGCTTCCGCTTGACCGGCCGCGGGCGATGCTGCACAATTCATGATCTTGCGCCCGCCGGGCGCACCAGGAGAGGCGACCCAGATGCCCCGACTCCCCGGCTCCGTCCGCGTCCGGTTCGCGCCCAGCCCCACGGGGTTCCTGCACGTGGGCGGCGTCCGGACCGCGCTGTACAACTGGCTGTTCGCCCGCGGGCAGAAGGGCGTGTTCGTCCTGCGCATCGAGGACACCGACGTCGAGCGCTCCACCGAGGCGGCGGTGCAGGCCATCCTGGACGGCCTCCGCTGGCTGGACCTCGACTGGGACGAGGGGCCGGAGGTGGGCGGCCCGGCGGGTCCCTACCGCCAGCTGGAGCGCGAGGCGCTCTACCGCGAGCACGTGCAGCGGCTGCTGCGGTCGGGCGCGGCCTACCCCTGCACCTGCACCGCGGAGGAGCTGGCGGCCCGGCGCGAGGCCGCCCTCCGGGCCAAGCAGTCCATCCGCCAGCTGTGTCCCTGCCGGACCGCGGGCCCCGCGCCGGGCCGGCCGGCTGCCGCGCGCTTCCACGTGGCGCACGCGGGCCCGGTCGCCTGGCAGGATCTCGTCCAGGGCCGCATCGAGGTCGCGGCGGAGGAGATCGACGACTTCATCATCCAGCGCTCCGACGAGCGGCTGACGCCCGTGTACAATTTCGCCGCCGTGGTGGACGACGCCCTCATGGGCATCACCCACGTCATCCGGGGCGCGGATCACATCGCCAACACGCCGCGACAGATCCTGCTCTACGAGGCGCTGGGCTACCCGCTGCCCGCCTTCGGCCACATCCCGCTGGTGCTGGGGAGCGACCGCGAGAAGCTGAGCAAGCGCCACGGCGACGTGGCCCTGCACGAGTACCAGCGCCAGGGCTACCTGCCGGAGGCGCTCGTGAACTACCTCGTCCGGCTGGGGTGGGCGCACGGGGACCAGGAGGTCTTCACGCGCGAGGAGCTGGTTGCGGCCTTCCAGATCGAGCGGGTGGGCGCGGCGCCCGGCGTCTTCGACCGCACCAAGCTGGACTGGCTCAACGGCGTGTACATCCGGCGGGCGCCGGCCGAGAGGCTGGCCGCCCGGCTGGCGCCCTTCTGGGAGGCCGCGGGCGTGGCGCCGGCCGCCGTGGAGGCGCGGGGGCGCGCCTGGCTGCTCGCCGCGCTCCCGTACTTCGTGGAGCGGGCGCGCACGCTGGCGGAGCTGGCCCGCGGCATGGCCTTCCTGTTCCGGCCGCCGGCGGCGCGGGACCCGAAGGCGGCCGGGAAGTTCCTGGCCGGGGCCGCCCTGGGGCGCCTGAAGGAGGCGCGGGAGGCCTTCGCCACGGTGGAGCCGTTCTCGGCCGAGGCGCTGGAGGCGCGCACCCGGGCGCTGGCGGAGGCGGCGGGGGCGAAGCTGGTGGACTACGCGCAGCCCATCCGCGTGGCCCTCACCGGGGGCACGGCCAGCCCGCCGATCTTCCCGGTGCTGGTGCTCCTCGGGCGCGAGGCGGCGCTGGCCCGCCTGGACGACGTGCTGGGGCGGCCGTCGGTGTAACCGCGGGCGGCTGGGGGACGCGGCCCCCGGCCTGCCCGTTTCTTGTTTTCTCAAGGGAGTGCATGGCAGTGGTGACGAACAGCATCGTGGATCAGCTGAAGGGCCAACTGGCGGACCTCGAGCGCGAGTTCCGCGTGGAGATCCCGGAGCGCATCCGCCTGGCGCGGGAGATGGGCGACCTCCGGGAGAGCGGGGAGTACGAGACCGCCAAGGACCGGCAGGGATTCCTCCAGGCCCGCATCGGCTTCCTGCGCCAGCGCATCGCCGAGCTGTCGACCATCAACCTGGCGCAGATCCCCAAGGACCGGGCGGCCTTCGGGGCGACGGTCCACCTGACGGACGAGCAGACCGGCGAGGAGCGGGCGTACCGGCTGGTGGCCTCGGAGCAGGTGGACACCGAGCGGGGCTGGATCTCCCCCGGCTCGCCGGTGGGGCGCGCGCTCATCGGCAAGCGGGAGGGCGACACCGTGGTGGTGAGCACGCCCGGCGGCACCCGCCGCTACGAGATCACCCGGCTGGTGACGCTGCACGACGAGCTGGCCGACGCGACGACCGATTCGGGGGACCAGAATGGATAGGCAGGCCGTCTGGGCGCTCCTCACCGAGTACACGCAGAACGAGAGCCTCCTGAAGCACGCGCTGGCGGTGGAGGCCGCCATGCGGGCCTATGCGCCCAAGTTCGGCGGCGACCCCGAGGAGTGGGGCGCCGTGGGCCTGATCCACGATTTCGACTACGAGCGCTTTCCGAGCCAGGAGGCGGGGCACACCCTCAAGGGGGCCGAGATCCTGCGCAGCCGGGGCTACCCCGAGCACTTCGTCCAGGCCGTGCTGTCGCACGCGGACTACTCGGGGGTGCCCCGGGAAACCCCCATGCAGAAGGCCCTCTTCGCCTGCGACGAGCTGTGCGGGTTCGTCACGGCGGCGGCCCTCGTCCGGCCGAGCAAGAGCGTGCTGGACCTGGAGGCCTCCTCCGTGCGGAAGCGGATGAAAGACAAGGCCTTCGCCCGGCAGGT
The DNA here is from genome assembly GCA_041946635.1 of Methylomirabilales bacterium (SeqCode). Classification (GTDB taxonomy): domain Bacteria; phylum Methylomirabilota; class Methylomirabilia; order Methylomirabilales; family 2-02-FULL-66-22; genus 2-02-FULL-66-22. The sequence continues at coordinate 765 of JBHGAX010000320.1, read as the reverse complement.
GAGCCGCGAGGACATCATCAAGGGCGCGGAGGGGCTGGGCGTGGACCTGAACGAGCACATCGCCTTCGTCATCCAGGCGATGCGCGGCGTAGCGGACGACCTGGGCCTGCGCGGGAGCCTGTAGCAGTTTCCCCCGCCTGGCCGCTTCGCTGTTTCCCCCGGCACCCTGGAGGTGCCCCGGGCCTGAGATACCGGCGCCCCGAAGGATCCGTCGGGGGGCACCGGCTGTTCTTTCGCCTCAGCGCCTCTTCGCCTCCGCGCCCTTCCGGTCCTCGGACTTCTTCTCGATCCGCGCCCACTCGTCCTTCAGCGAAACCGCCCGGTTGAAGACCGGCGTGCCGCCGGTCGTGTCGGGATCCACGCAGAAGTAGCCCTGGCGCTCGAACTGGAAGATGGCGCCGGGCGCCGCCTGCCCGAGGCTCGGCTCCACCCGGCAGCCCGACAGCACCTGGAGCGACGCGGCGTTCAGGTTCGCGGTGAAGTCCTGGCCCTCCGGCGCGTCGTCCGGGTCCTCCTTCAGGAACAGCCGATCGTACAGGCGCACCTCGGCCGGCACGGCGTGCGCGGCGGAGACCCAGTGGATCGTCGCCTTCACCTTGCGGCCATCCGGCGCGTCCCCGCCCCGGGTGGCCGGGTCGTAGGTGCAGCGCAGCTCCACGACGTTCCCCTGGGCGTCCTTCACCGCCTCGCGGCACTTCAGGAAGTAGGCGTAGCGCAGCCGCACCTCGCGCCCCGGCGCCAGCCGGTAGTACTTGGGCGGCGGCG
>JBHGAX010000032.1:0-22517 GCA_041946635.1 Methylomirabilales bacterium (SeqCode) | reverse complement strand
GACCCCGAGGCGCCGCTCTTCGTCTCTGCCGAGACCGGCGAGGGCATTCCGGATCTGTGGCGAGCCCTCGAGGAGGGGCTCCGCCAGACGCGCTAACTGCCTGGAAACCAAGGACTGAAACGCTCGAGAATGCCGTTGACGCTCCTGCCACCGCCTGCTAGAGTGCAGCTACTTTTCTCCTAGGCCAGGCTGCAGAAGGGGTTAACAAGCATGGGGCGCGCAAAGCTCGCGTGGGGGGTAGGGACTCTCGTGGCGCTGGGGCTGGCGACCGGCTGCGCCGGCAGCCCGTGGGTCCAGGCGGGCGAGACGCTCACGGGCCTGAAGGCCCGCGATGCGATTGCCTCGCCCGTCGGCGCCGAGGTCCGGGGCGACCGGCGCTCGTTCTACGCCTACTCGCGCAGCATCTGGGCCGAGACGCAGGGGGACCTGGAAACCGCCCTGAAATGGGCCAAGGAGGCGGTCCGCTTCGATGCCGGGTCGCTGTACCTGCGCACCCACCTGGCCTTCCTCTACCTGAAGCGGGGCGACTTCCGGGGCGCCATCCAGGAGGGGGAGGAGATCCTGGCCGTGGAGCCGAACCACATCCAGGCCCACCTCCTGATGGCGGGCGCCTACCAGGGGCTGCGGAACGCCAAGGGGGCGGAGCGCCACTACCAGGAAGTCATCCGCATCGACCCCAACCGCGGCGAGGCTTACCTGTTCCTGGGGAACCTCTACGCCGAGACGCGGAAGTACCCGGAGGCGCTCCAGGCCTTCGAGTCGCTGGCGCGCGTCTCCCCGGGCAGCCACCTGGCCCGCTACAGCATGGGCCGCATCTACCTGGAGCTGAAGGAGGCCGAGAAGGCCCGCGAGGCGTTCCAGGCGGCCATCCAGCGGAACGAGGACTTCGACCCGGCCTGGGTGGGCCTGGCCACCAGCTACGAGGTGCAGAACCGCTTCGACGACGCCATCCAGGTCTACCAGGAGGCCCTGCGCCGGGATCCCGGCCACCGCGAGTTCCGGGAGCGGCTGGCGCAGACCTACCTGCGGCGCGGCGACCTGGCCGCCGCCCTGACCGCGTACGAGGCGCTCCGCCGCGCCGACCCCTCCAACCTGACCCTGCTCACCCGCATCGGGCAGATCCAGGCCGAGCAGAAGGACTACGAGAAGGCGCTCGGCACGTTCCGCGACGTGCTGGCCAAGGACCCGGCCAACGGCGAGGCGCGCTTCGCCCTGGGGCTCACGCTGGAGGAGCTGAAGCGCCACGACGAGGCGCTGGAGGCCCTGGGCGGCATCACGCCCCAGGACGGCCGCTACGTGGACGCGCTCCTGCACCGCGGCTACATCCACGGGCAGCTGGGGCAGGTCGACCAGGCCACGCTGGTCTTCACCGAGGCGGCGCGCCTCCGCCCGCAGGAGGGCAACGTCCCCTACCTCCTGGGGGTGGCCTTCATGCAGAAGAAGGAGTACGGCCCCGCCATCGCCCAGTTCGAGAAGGCGGTGGCGCTGGAGCCCAACAACGCCCAGTACCACTACCAGCTCGGCGCGGCGCTGGAGCGGAACCGGCAGCTGGACCGCGCGGAGGCCGAGTTCCGCCGGGTGCTCGAGCTGGACCCCAAGCACGCGGACGGCTACAACTACCTGGGCTACATGTTCGCCGACGAGGGGATCAAGCTCGAGGAGTCGGTCTCCCTGGTGAAGAAGGCGCTGGAGCTGGAGCCCGAGAACGCGGCCTTCCTGGACAGCCTGGGGTGGGCCTACTTCCGGCTGGGCCGGCTGGACGACGCACTGGCGGAGCTCCTGCGCGCCGTGAAGTTCTCCCGCCGGGAGGATCCCACCATCCGCGAGCACCTGGGAGAGGTCTACTTCAAGAAGGGCATGCTGCAGGACGCGCTCCGCGAGTGGGAGCGCGCGGTGGAGCTGGACGCCACCAACGCCGCCCTCCGCCAGAAGCTGGACGACGCCAAGAAGCGCACCTCGCGCGACACCCCATGAGCCGGCTCCCCGTCGCCTCCCAGGCAGCGGCGGCGCTGCTCCTCGCCGCGGCCTGCGCCACCGTTCCGCCCGCCCCGCCCCGGGAGGACAGCGTGCTCGCCAACCTCGTGGGCCCGGACGCCGCGCGGGACACGCTGCGGGGGCTCGCGAACGTCCGGGTGCAGGGGCCGCAGGGCGGCGCGAGCTTCGCGCAGGTCGTGGTGGTGGACCTCCCGGACCGGGCCCGCCTGGAAGCGCAGAGCGCCGTGGGGACGACGGCCGTGGTGCTGACGCTTCGGGGCGAGGAGCTGCGCTACCACTCCTACCTGCGCCACGAGTACGCCGCCGTGCCGGCCGGCCGGGAATCGCTGGAGCGGCTGGCGGGCATCGCGGTGCCGCCCGGCCCGCTCCTCCGGCTGCTGCTGGGCCTCTCGCCTCTGCCCCTGCGGCGCGAGGACCCGCGCGTGACCATGCAGCCGGACGGCGAGGGCTTTCGGGTCGAGTCGGTGGACGGCCGGCTGTGGCAGCGGCTCTGGACCGACCGGCAGGGGTTCCTGGAGCGCGGCGAGCTGGGCGAGGCGGGCGAGACGCTGGTCGCCTTCAGCCTGGCCGATCGCCGGCCGGTGGACGGGCTGCTCTTCCCGTTCCGGCTGGTCGTGGAGCAGCCGGGCGGCGCCCGGCGCCTGTCCCTCACCTACGAGTCGCTCCGGTTGAACGAGCCGATCCCCGGCGACCTGTTCGAGCTCCCGCGGCCCACCGACGGGCGCACCCGGATCCTGGAGCCGCCGGGCGGGCGCTAGCGCGTCCCCGCGGCAAAGGCGCAGGCATGGACGAGCTGGCGCTGGAATCGCCGGCGAAGATCAATCTGTTCCTCGAGCTGGTGGGGCGCCGCCCCGACGGCTACCACGAGATCGAGTCCGTCATGCAGCTGGTGGACCTCTGCGACCGCGTGCACCTCCGGAAGAGCCGCCGCGGCATCAGCGTGACCGCGAGCGGGGCCGAGCTGCCCGTGGGCCGCGGGAACCTGGCGTACAAGGCGGCCGCCCTGCTCCTGGCCAAGTCGGGGGAGCCGGGCGGCGCGGAGATCCACCTGGAGAAGCGCATCCCGGTGGCGGGGGGACTCGGCGGGGGATCCAGCAACGCGGCGGCGGTCCTGGCCGGCCTGAACCGGCTGTACGAGCTGGGTCACAGCCGGGAGACGCTCCGGGACCTGGCCATCCAGCTGGGGAGCGACGTGCCCTTCTTCCTGGGCGAGGGGCTGGCGCTGGCCGGCGGGCGGGGCGAGGTGCTCACCCCCCTGGTGCCCTGGCCGTCGCAGTGGCTGGTCCTGGCGAACCCGGGGGTCCCCATCTCGACCGCCTGGGCGTACCGGGAGGCGAGTTCGAAATTGACACTCGATGGCGCCCGCGCTACTATCCGGGCTTTGATTGCGGACGGTCGGCTCCCGTGGCCGCCCAGCTGGGCGTTCAACCGCCTGGAGGCGGTCGTGCTGCCCCACAAAGCCGAGATCCGCGCCCTGCGCGCCTTGCTGGAGGCGGGGGGCGGCTCCCCGGTCTGCATGTCCGGCAGCGGGGCGTCCGTCTTCGCCGTCGTCCCCAGCCGGGAGGCGGCCGAGGGGCTGGCGGCGCGCGCGCGCGCGACGGGCGCTTTCGCCGTCCCGGCCACCACGTTGCCTGCGAACCCCATCCTGGCCGCCTGACGAGGCCGGCCCACGGCTCCCGGGGAGCCGGAGGGGCTGGTGTCCGCGCGCGTGCCGCACGGAGGGAATCACCCCATGTCCGGGGAGCTGGTGCTGACCGCCGGGCGGGCGAACCTGCCGCTCGCCCTGGAGATCGCCGCCGCGCTGGGGATGCGCCTGGCCGAGACGGAGGTCACGAACTTCTCCGACGGCGAGGTGTTCGTGCAGGTGAACGAGAACGTCCGCGGCGCGGACGTGTTCATCATCCAGCCCACCTGCTATCCCGTCAACCAGAGCATCATGGAGCTCCTGATCATCATCGATGCGCTGAAGCGGGCCTCGGCCTGCCGCATCACGGCGGTGATCCCCTACTACGGCTACGGCCGGCAGGACCGGAAGGTCCAGCCCCGGGTGCCCATCAGCGCCAAGCTGGTGGCGGACCTCATCACGGCGGCGGGGGCCCACCGGGTCCTCACCATGGACCTGCACGCCGGCCAGATCCAGGGGTTCTTCAACATCCCGGTGGACCACCTGTTCGCGGCGCCGGTGCTCCTGCAGTACTTCCTGCGCCGCCTGGACCAGGGCGACTGGCGCGACCTGGCGGTGGTGGCGCCGGACGCGGGCGGCGTGGAGCGGGCCCGGGCCTTCGCCAAGCGCCTGGGCACCAGCCTGGCCATCATGGACAAGCGGCGCACCGGCCCGAACGAGGCCAAGATCATGCACGTCATCGGCGACGTGCGGGACCGGGACGTGATCCTGCTGGACGACATCATCGACACGGCGGGCACCATCACCCAGGCCGTCTCCGCCCTGAAGCAGGAGGGGGCCCGCCGCATCATCGCGAGCTGCACCCACCCGGTGCTGTCCGGGAAGGCCGTCCAGCGGCTGGAGGAGTCGGCCATCGAGGAGGTGGTGGTGACCAACACCATCCCCCTCCGCGAGGAGCAGCAGAGCAAGAAGATCACGGTGCTGACGGTGGCCCCCCTCCTGGGCGAGGCCATCCGCCGCATCCATACCGAAAGCTCGGTCAGCTCGCTGTTCGTGTGAGCGGCGGCCCGTCGGGCGTTTCCTCGGAGGCGAGACATGGCAACGGTGGACTTGCAGGGCGAGATCCGGACCGGGCTGGGGAAGGGCGTGGCTAAGAAGCTGCGCCGCGCCAAGCGCATCCCCGGCATCGTGTACGGCGGCGGGCAGGGCGCCCTGCCGGTGACGGTGGACCCGGCGGCGCTCCAGAGCATCCTGGGCCAGGGCGAGAACGTGCTCATCAACCTGTCGCTCGCCGGCGACGGCGCCCGCAGCGCCATGGTCATCCTGAAGGAGCTGCAGCGCGATCCGGTGAAGGGCCGGCCGCTCCACGTGGACTTCCAGGAAGTCTCCATGGAGAAGAAGATCCGCGTGGAGGTCTCGCTCCACCTCACCGGCGAGGCCACGGGCGTGAAGAACAAGGGCGGCATCCTGGAGCACGGCCTGCGCCAGCTCTTCGTCGAGTGCCTGCCGCTGGCCATCCCCGAGCGCATCACGGTGGACGTCTCGGGCCTCGACATCGGCAACTCGATCCACGTGGCGGACCTCACGCTGCCGGAGGGGGTCCGCGTGCTGGACGACCCCGAGCGCGTGGTGGCCTCGGTGGTGGCGCCCACGGTGGAGGAGGCCCCGGCCCCGGCCGAGGCGGAGGTGGCCGAGGCGGAGCCCGAGGTGGTGGGCAAGAAGGAGAAGGAAGAGGCCGCCGCCGAGGAGGGCAAGGGCAAGGCCGAGGCCAAGGGCAAGGCCGAGCCCAAGGCGGAGGCCAAGGCCAAGTAGGTGGCCGGGCTGCCGAAGGCGGACTGGCTGGTGGCGGGGCTGGGCAATCCCGGTCCCGAGTACGCCGGCACGCGGCACAACGTCGGCTTCGCCGTGGTGGAGGGGCTGGCGGGGGCCGCCCGCGCGGCGTTCTCGTCCGGTCCCCGGCGCTCGCGCGTCGCGCTGGCCCGGCTGGGCGGCGCGTCCGTGCTCCTGGTCGAGCCCCTGGCCTTCATGAACCTGAGCGGCGAGCCGGTGGGCGCCTGCCTGGCGGCCCTCGGCCTCCCGCCGGACCGGCTCCTGGTCGTGCACGACGACCTGGACCTGCCGCTCGGGCGCCTGAAGGTCGTGGCGGAGGCCGGGGCGGCGGGGCACCGCGGCGTGGCCTCCATCCAGGAGGCGATCGGGACGGCGGCCTTCCCGCGCGTGCGGGTGGGGATCGGCCGGCCCGGCGAGGCGCAGGACGCGGCCGAGCACGTGCTCTCGGCCTTCACGGAGGCGGAGGGGCCGCTGGTGGCCGAGGCGGTGGCGCGGGCGGCGGACGCCGTGCGGAGCGTCATCCTGCAGGGCCCGGCCGCCGCCATGAACCGATTCAACACGCGGGCTGCCCGGAGCCTGGACCGGTCCGGCGAGTCCCCCGAGAGGAGGTGACAGCGTGCGAACCTATGAAGTGATCTTCATCCTGGATCCCGGACTCGCCGACGACGGCGTGGACGCCGCCGCCAACGCGGCCAAGGCCGTGGTGACGAAGGAGGGCGGCGAGGTGCTCGAGGTCCAGAAGTGGGGCAAGAAGCGCCTGGCGTACGAGGTGAAGAAGCGCCGCGAGGGCCACTACGTCTACTTCAAGGTCCAGGCGGGGCCCAAGGCCATGAGCGAGCTGGCCCGGCACCTGAAGATCGCCGAGCCCGTGCTGAAGCAGCTCCAGGTACTGATGCCCGTGCCGCCCAAGCGCGCCGCCAAGGCCCCGGCCCCGGCGGCGGAGCCGGTGACGCAGGAGGCCTGAGGATGGCCAGCTTCAACAAGGTGATCCTGATGGGGAACCTGACCCGGGACCCCGAGCTGCGCTACACCCCGAGCGGGGCGCCGGTCTGCAACTTCGACCTGGCGGTGAACCGGTCCTACACCACCCAGGGCGGGGAGCGCCGCGACGAGACCTGCTTCATCACCATCGTGGTCTGGTCGAAGCAGGCCGAGACCTGCGGGCAGTACCTCTCCAAGGGCCGCCCGGTCCTGGTGGAGGGGCGGCTGCAGCAGCGGTCCTGGGAGACGCCCGAGGGGCAGAAGCGGTCCAAGCACGAGGTCGTGGCGGAGCGGGTGCAGTTCCTCGGGCCCCGGCGGGAGGGCGGCGCGGCGCCGGCCGGACCCGGGGAGGACGAGGCGGAGGGCCCGCGGGGCCCGGATGCGGAGGAGGTCCCGTTCTGAGGAGCGGGCCGGACTGAGAGGAGATCATGCTGAAGAAGCGACGGGCCTACCGTCGGCAAAAGGTCTGCAAGTTCTGCGTGGACAAGGTGGCGCTGGTGGACTTCAAGGACGTGAAGCGGCTGCGCGGCTTCGTGAGCGACCGGGGGAAGATCATCCCGCGGCGGATCTCGGGGAACTGCGCCCACCACCAGCGGCAGCTCACGGCCGCGGTGCGCCGGGCGCGCAGCATCGCCCTGCTGGCCTACGCCACCGACCTGGCCTAGGGCACGAGGAACGCGGTGAGCGGCACGCGCGGGCTTGCGGCGGGAGCGGAGGGGGTGCTGGTCACCCTCGTGGCCGTGGGCCTGTTCGCGTCCGCCAGCCTCTTTCCCGTGCTGGGGGTGGCGCTGTCCCTGCTGGCGCCGCTCCCCCTGGTGGTCCTGGGGCTCCGGCGGGGGCGCCTCCCGCTGCTGCTGGTCCTGGGCGCGGCCGCGCTGGCCCTGGCGGTCCCGCTCTCCCCGCGCCACGGGCTGGTCTTCCTGCTGGAGTTCGGCGTCCCGGCGCTGCTCTTGGCCGAGGGCCTGCGGCGGGGCGCCCGGTCGGAGGTCGTGGTGGTCGCCGTGGCCGCGGCCCTGGCCCTGGGCGGCCTGGCCGTCCTGGTGGTGAGCGGGGAGGAGTGGGGCCAGCCCCTCCGCGCCGTGCAGCAGCATGTCCGGGACCTCCTCGCGGAGATGGAGGGCTTCACCGCCCGGCTGGGGGTTCCCGGCGAGGCCGGCGAGGCGGTGCCGGTGGCCAAGCTGCGGAGCTTCCTGCTCACGGCCTTCCCCGGCCTGTTCTTCACCGGGAGCCTGCTCAGCGCGGCCGGGTACCTGCTGGTGCTGCAGGCCGGCCTGCGGCGCTGGCCGGCCCGGCTGGGCGGCCTGGCCGCGGCGGCCTTCCGCTGGGAGCTGCCGGAGATCCTGGTGTGGGCCTTCATCGGCTCGGGCGTGCTGTACCTCACGGGGCTGCCGTGGCTGTACGAGATCGGCGTGAACGGCCTGATTGTCCTGGTCGGCCTGTACTTCCTCCAGGGGCTCAGCATCGCCGTGTTCCTCTTCGACCGCTTCAAGCTGCCCAAGTTCCTGGCCACCCTCTCGGTGGTGCTGCTGGTCTTCCAGCCCTTCTTCACGCTGCTGGTGGCCGGGCTGGGCCTCTTCGATGTCTGGTTTGCCTTCCGGCGGCTCAGCCTGCCGAAGAATTCGCGAGGGGCAACGTAACGAGTAAAACGTAAAACGTAAGGAACGGTTCTTTACGTTTTACGTTTCACGTTTTACGCAGCTTTTTTCCGCAGACGGAGCCGACCATGAAAGTGATCCTGATGCAGAAGGTGGAGCGGCTGGGGGATCCGGGGCAGCAGGTGGACGTGGCCGACGGCTACGCCCGGAACTACCTCCTGCCCAAGCAGCTGGCGGTGCCCGCCACCGCCGGGCGCCTGAAGTCCCTGGCCCAGCTCACGGCCCAGGCCAAGAACCGCGAGGAGCGCGCCCGGCGCGAGGCCCAGAGCCTGGGCGAGCGGCTCCAGGCCGTGCAGCTCACGTTCCGCCGGCGGGCCAGCGAGGAGACCGCGCTCACCCCCGCCCCCACCCTGGCCCTGATCGAGGGCGCGGCGCAGCCGCCCGAGACGGCCCAGGACGTGCCGCCCGCCAGCACGGCGCTGCTCGGCCCGCGCCTCTTCGGCTCCGTCACCAGCCAGGACATCAGCGAGGCGCTCCTGGCGCAGGGCCTCGCCGTCGACAAGAAGAAGGTCCTGCTGCCCGAGCCCCTCAAGACCCTGGGCGTCCACCGCGTGCCCGTGCGCCTCCACGCCGACGTGACGGCCGAGGTGACGGTCAGCGTGGAACGCGAGGCGTAGTCCCCCGCCCATCGCTCATGCCCAGCCCCCCGGCGCCCGGCTTCGACCGGATCCCCCCTCAGAACCTGGAGGCAGAGGTTTCCGTGCTGGGCGCCGTCCTGCAGGACCCGCAGGCCCTGCTCAAGGCCATGGAGATCCTGCGGGCGGCCGACTTCTACAAGGAAGCCCACCGGAAGATCTTCGAGGCCTGCGTGAGCCTGTTCGAGCGGAGCGAGGCGGTGGACCTCGTGACCGTGGCGAACGAGCTCATGCGCCGCAAGTGGCTGGAGGAGATCGGCGGCGCGGCCGCCCTGGCCGCGCTGGTGGACGCCGTCCCCACGGCCGCCAACGTGGCCCACCACAGCCGCATCGTGAAGGACAAGTCCCTGCTCCGGTCCCTCATCGAGAAGGGCACCGCGGTGGTCTCCCGCGCCTACGGCGACGCCGAGGACGTGGACGAGCTGCTGGACTGGGGCGAGCAGCAGATCTTCGAGATCTCGCAGGACAAGACCAGCCGCTCCTTCGTGCCCGTGCGCGCCCTGCTCAAGAGCACCATCGAGTACATCGAGGGCCTCTACGAGCGCAAGGTCCACGTCACGGGCGTCCCCACCGGCTACCGGAAGTTCGACGAGCTGACCGCGGGGCTGCAGCCGGCCGACCTCATCGTGGTGGCGGGGCGGCCCTCCATGGGGAAGACCAGCTTCTGCCTGAACATCGCCGAGCACGCGGCCATCAAGGAGCGGATCCCGGTGGGCATCTTCAGCCTGGAGATGTCCAAGGAACAGCTGGTGCAGCGGCTCCTCTGCTCGCTGGCCAAGGTGAACAGCAACCGCCTGCGCACCGGCTACCTCTCGGACAGCGACTGGCCGCGGCTCACCACGCAGGCCGGCATCCTGTCCGAGTGCCCGATCTTCATCGACGACACCCCGGGCATCTCGCTGCTGGAGATGCGGGCCAAGGCGCGGCGCCTGAAGGCCGAGCAGGGGCTGGGGCTGCTGATCATCGACTACCTGCAGCTCATCTCGGGCCGGGGGCGCGTGGAGAGCCGCCAGCAGGAGATCTCCGAGATCTCCCGTTCGCTGAAGGCCATGGCCAAGGAGCTGCACGTCCCCGTGATCGCCCTGTCCCAGCTCTCGCGCGCGGTGGAGTCGCGGGACGACAAGCGCCCGCAGCTCTCGGACCTCCGCGAGTCGGGCGCCATCGAGCAGGACGCCGACGTGGTGGCCTTCCTCTACCGCCCGTCCGTCTACCGGAAGCGCGAGGAGCCGGACGAGCCGGAGGACAACACCGCCGAGGTCATCATCGGGAAGCAGCGCAACGGGCCCACGGGGACCGTGTACCTGGCGTTTCTGCGGGAGTACACTCGGTTCGAGGAGCAGGAGCGGCAGCGGGACTTCTGAGGGGGACGCGGAGGGTCGGTGACGAACTCGGCGGCAGGCCGATACGCGAGGGCGGGTCTCCTGGCCCTGGCCTGTCTGTGGCTCGCGGCGCCCGCGCTGGCCGGCGAGGCGCCCCTGAACCTCTGGCCCGTCTACGACGACCGCGTGGACCCGGTGGACGGGAGCCGCGTGCGGAGCAGCCTGGGTCCGCTCTTCGAGCTGGAGCGGGACCTGGACGAGCCGGTGCAGAGCTACGGCCTCCGCCCGCTCTTCTACCGGCTGGAGGACGCCCGGCACGACACGGACCAGGCCGAGACGGACGTCCTGTACCCGGTCTTCACCTACCGCCGCTCGGACCGCGACTGGCAGTGGCAGTTCCTCCTGCTCCTGAACGGCCGGAGCGAGGGGCCGCCCGCCGAGCGCGAGCGCCGCTTCGACCTGTTCCCCTTCTACTTCAGCGGCACCACCGAGGCGGGCGAGTCCTACCGGGCCGTCCTGCCCTTCGGCGGGACGGCGGTCGACCGGCTGGGCCAGGACCGGCTCACCTTCGTGCTCTTCCCCTTGTACGCCCGCTTCCTCAAGGGGCAGACCGAGACGACCTACACGCCCTGGCCCCTCATCTCCCGGGTGCGCGGGGAGCGGGAGGGCTTCCGGATCGTCCCGTTCTACGGGGCGGTGCGGCAGCCGGGCGTCTCGGAGACCCGCTTCGTGCTCTGGCCGCTCTACCTCTCCCAGCGGGCCGGCCTGAACACGGACAACCCCGAGGAGACGCTGGCCCTCCTGCCCTTCTACGTGCGCCAGCGCGCCCCCAGGCGCGACAGCACCACCGTCCTCTGGCCCTTCTTCACGCACACCCACGACCGCGAGCGCGGCTACGAGCAGTGGGACGCGCCCTGGCCGCTGGTGCAGGTGGCGCGGGGCGAGGGCAAGCGCGTGACGCGCGTGCTCCCCCTCTTCTCGGTGGAGGAGCGGCGCCTGCGCAACGAGTTCCTGCTGCGCGAGCTCACCAGCCGGCAGCTCATCCTGCTCTTCCCGCTCTACATCCGCACGCAGGACGACGTCCCGGGGACCCGGACGGTGCGCGACCGGGTGCTCTGGTGGCTCTACTCCGACACCCGCCAGACGGGGCAGGACGGGGAGGCCCGGCGGCTGGACGCCTGGCCGCTCTTCCGCTACGAGCGGGACCGGGAGGGGGCGGTGCGCTTCCAGGCCCTGGCGCTCCTGGAGCCGCTCCTGCCCGGCAACGAGTGGATCGAGCGCAACTACTCGCCGCTCTGGTCCCTCTACACGTTCCGGCGCAGCCCCGCGGGCGCGGAGGTGCACTCCTTCCTCTGGAACCTGGTGCGCCACGAGGAGACGCCCGCCGGCCGCTCCATCGAGGTGCTGGGGCCGGTGGTGCGCTACCGCGAGGCCGAGTCGGCCGCCGTGCTCTCGCTCTTCGGGGGCCTCGTGGAGTACCAGGTGACGCGGGGCGTGCGGTCCGTCCGGCTGCTGGGCCGGGAGGCCGCCCGCTGGGAGGGCCTGCCCCAGCCGGTGGCCGTGCTCGCCGCCGAGGGAGGTGGCCGGTGAACGGGATCCAGCAGCGGGTGGAGCGGCTGCTCTTCGGCCTGGGCGACGGCTTCGGCCTCCTGCTGCAGGCGGTCTACTGGAGCAAGGCCGCGCCCCGGAACCTGGACAAGATCGTGGCGCACATGCTGGAGTTCGGGAACGCCACGCTGCCCATCGCCTCGCTGGCGGCCCTCTTCATCGGCGGCGTGCTGGCGCTGCAGACCGGCTCCCGGCTGGCCCAGTTCGGGCTGGAGGGCAGCATCGGCGGCCTGGTCGGCCTGAGCATGCTGAAGGAGCTGGGGCCGGTCATGACCGCGCTCCTGGTGGCCGGGCGGGTGGGCTCCGCCATCGCCGCCGAGCTGGGCGCCATGAACGTCTACGAGGAGATCGACGCCCTCAAGACCCTGGACATCCACCCGGTGCGGTACCTGGTGATGCCCCGGCTGCTGGCCGCGCTGGTGGCCGTCCCCGCCCTCTGCCTGTACGTGGACCTCATCGGCCTGGTGGGCGGCGCCGTGGTGAGCTGGGTGAACCCGAACATCAACGTGAGCGTCCGGCAGTTCCGGATGAACTTCCAGGAGGTCGTGAAGTTCAGCGACCTGGGCGACAGCATCATCAAGTCCGTGGTCTTCGGCGTGGCCATCGTCATCACCTGCTGCTACGTGGGGCTCCGGACGACGGGCGGCCCGGAGGAGATCGGGCGCGCCGTGACCCGGGCGGTGGTGCTTTCCTTCATGTTCATCTTCGTGCTGAACTACCTCATCACCCGGAGCCTGATGTGAGGCGCGCCCGGCCGGAGGAGGACGAGCCGCGCGACGTGGAGCTGGGCGAGCTGCCCGCCGAGCGGGCCCTGCCCGGCGTGGGCCTGGAGGTGCGGCGGCTCAGCAAGGCCTTCGGCGACCACGCCGTGCTCCGGGAGCTGGACCTCACCGTCGAGCCGGGGGAGACCTTCGTGATCCTGGGGCCCTCGGGCTCCGGGAAATCGGTCCTGCTGAAGCACGTCACCGGGCTCCTCCTGCCCGACAGCGGCCGGATCGCGATCGACGGCCAGGAGATCCGCGGCGGCGAGCGCCCGGCCGTGCGCATGGCCATGGTCTTCCAGTCCTCCGCGCTGTTCAACTCGCTCACGGTGGGCGAGAACGTGGGGCTCTGGCTGAAGGAGCACCGGATGGCGCCGCGCGAGGAGATCGCCCGCGTGGTGGCCGAGAAGCTCGCGCTGGTGGGGCTCGCCGGCACGGAGGCCCTGATGCCCTCCGAGCTGTCCGGGGGCATGAAGAAGCGCGTCTCCATCGCCCGCGCCCTGGCCGTGAGCCCCCAGCTCATCCTGTACGACGAGCCGACGGCGGGGCTGGACCCGGTGCTCTCCGAGCAGATCGGCCGGGTGATCGCGGACCTGAAGCGGCTCAAGATCACGTCGATCGTGGTCACGCACGACCTGCACCTGGCCTTCACGGTGGCGGACCGGATCGGCATGATGCACGAGGGGCGCCTGATCGAGATCGCCCCGCCCCCGGCGTTCCTGCGGTCGGCCAACCCTGCGGTGCAGGCGTTCATCCGCACGCAGATGACGGTCCCGGAGCGGTAGCCCCGGGAGGAGGCAACACGATGGCCATGTCGCGCGAGGTCCGAGTCGGCTTGTTCCTGGTGGTGGCATTCCTCATCCTCATCGCGCTCTTCGAGATGCTGGGGAAGGAGACGCTCTTCGCGCGCAGCGTGGAGTACCGGACCTCCTTCAAGTCCATCCCGGGCCTGAAGATCGGCGACCCCGTGCGGCTGGCCGGGGTGGACGTCGGCACGGTGAAGGACATCCGGGTGATCGGGGCCCGCGTGGAGGTCGTCCTGCGGGTGAAGCCCGGGACGCCCGTGAAGACCGACTCCGTGGCCACCATCAAGCTCACGAGCCTCCTGGGAACGAACTTCGTGGACATCACCTTCGGCTCGCCCGCCGCGCCGCCCGCCCCGGGGGGCGCCACCCTGGCCAGCAGCGAGCCGCCGGACCTGAACACCCTGCTGGTGCGGCTGAACGACGCCGCCGGGGACATCCAGAGCCTGGTCAAGCAGGTGAACGAGGGGCTGGGGAAGAGCATCGAGCCCATCGCCTCCACCTTCCAGAGCATGGACAAGATCGCCAAGAAGCTGGAACGGGGCGAGGGCACGCTGGGCAAGCTGGTGAGCGACGACACGCTCTACCGGGAGATCCGGGGGATCGCGGGCAACCTGAACGCCATGAGCCAGCAGATCGCGCACGGGCAGGGGACGCTGGCCAAGCTGATCAACGACGACGCGCTCTACAAGGACATCCGGCTGCTCACGGGCGACCTGCGGCAGGCCTCCAGCAGCCTGACGCGCGTGGCCAGGGACGTGGAGAGCGGGAAGGGCACGCTGGGCAAGCTGGTCAAGGACGAGGCGCTCTACCAGGACGCCCGGACGACGCTGGCCGAGGCGCGGCAGGCCATGGCCGAGGCGCGGCAGGCCATCGGGGGGCTCCGCACGGTGTCGCAGCGCATCACCGAGGGCAAGGGGGCGCTGGGCAAACTCATGAACGACGAGGCGATCTACACCGACATGAAGGGCGCGGTGACCAGCCTGAACAGCATCATGAAGAAGGTGGAGCGGGGGGAGGGCACGCTCGGGAAGCTGGTGAACGACGAGTCGCTCTACTTCACCGCCAAGGACAGCCTGAAGAAGGTGGGGAAGGGCGCCGACCAGCTCCGCGAGCAGGGCCCCCTCAGCGTCATCGGGCTGGGGATCCAGGCGCTCGGGGCGTTCTAGGTGATCGGACGGATCGGACCGATCCGGCGGATCGGACCGATCGAGGGCGGGGACACCGAGGCAGCGTTCGTGAAACGAACCTACCACGAGTGCCAGCAGTGCGGGCACCAGACGCCGGGGTGGCTGGGGCGCTGCCCGGACTGCGGGACGTGGGGCAGCCTGGTGGAGGTCCGGGCCACGGCGGCGCCGGCCCCAGCCGCGGCGGATCGTCCGCCGCGCGAGGCGGCGCAGCCGCTCGCCGAGGTGCCGGACCAGGGACCCCGGCGCATCGCCACCGGCCTGGGCGAGCTGGACCGCGTGCTGGGCGGCGGCCTGGTGCCGGGGGCCGTGGTGCTGGTGGGCGGCGACCCGGGGATCGGCAAGTCCACGCTCCTGCTCCAGGCGGCGGGCGCGCTGAGCCGTCAGGGCCTGCGCGTGCTCTACGTCTCGGGCGAGGAGTCGCTGGCGCAGGTGAGCGAGCGGGGCCGCCGGCTGGGCGCGGCCGCGCCGGGGCTGTTCCTCCTGGCCGAGACCGCGCTGGAGCCGATCCTGGACGAGATCGGCCGGCTGCAGCCGGCCGCGGTGATCCTGGACTCCGTGCAGACCACCCGCAGCGAGGGGCTGGACTCCGCCGCGGGCAGCGTGAGCCAGGTGCGGGAAGTGGCGGGCCGCCTCCTCGGCGTGGCGAAGCGGGGCGAGGTGGCCGTCTGGCTCATCGGCCACGTGACCAAGGACGGCAGCCTGGCCGGCCCCCGCGCCCTCGAGCACATCGTGGACACGGTGGCCTACTTCGAGGGCGACCGGCACCGGGCCTACCGCATCCTGCGGGCCACCAAGAACCGGTTTGGCCCGACGGATGAAGTCGGGCTCTTCGAGATGCGGCCGGACGGCCTGGCGCCCGTGGAGAACCCCTCGGGCCTGTTCCTGGCCGAGCGGCCGGCGGGGGCCTCGGGCTGCCTGGTCGTCGCGACGCTGGAGGGGACCCGTCCCATCCTGGTGGAGCTGCAAGCTCTGGTGAGCCCGACGGGCGCGGCGCTTCCCCGGCGCGTGGTGAACGGGCTGGACCCGCAGCGGGTGGCCATGGTCCTCGCCGTGCTGGAGAAGCGGCTGGGGGTGGCGCTGGGAACGGCGGACGTGTTCCTCAACGTCGTGGGCGGGCTGGAGGTCCGGGAGCCGGCGGCCGACCTCGGCGTCCTGGCCGCCGTGCTCTCCAGCGCCCGCAACGTGGTGGTGGATCCCGGGTGGGCCTTCTTCGGGGAAGTCGGCCTGGGCGGGGAGGTGCGGACGGTCGCCCAGCCGGACAAGCGCCTGCACGAGCTGAAGCGGCTGGGATTCGCCCGGGCCGTGATTGCCCGGACGTCCCTGGAGGGCGGGCCAGCACCGCCCGTGGAGGTCGTCGGCGTCTCCCGCGTGGCGGAAGTGGCCGCGCTGCTGGCCCCGCGGGGGGAAAAAGCGGTTTGACGTATTTTGACAGTTGTGCTGTAATCTTTTCATTTCGCCTCATCTAAAGGGGTCCCGCTATGTTCCAGGTCGGCCAGAAGGTGGTCTATCCGACGCATGGTGTTGGACGCATCGAGGCGATCGAGCAAAAGGAGGTGTCGGGCCGTCGCCAGTCGTTCTATATTTTACGCATATTTGTGAACGACATGACGATCATGGTACCCACCGGGAACGCCGAGCGGGTCGGCTTGCGCGAGTTGATCGGTCCCAAGGAAGTTCGGAAGGTGATGGAGATTCTCCGGAAGAAAGACGTGGAGATCTGCCAGAACTGGAACCGGCGGTTCAAGGACAATCTTGAACGAATCAAGACGGGATCGCTCTACGAAGTAGCCACCGTGCTTCGCAAGCTAGTCCTCCTCCAAAAGGAGCGCAATCTCTCGTTCGGCGAGAAGAAGATGCTGGAGAGCGTGCGCCAGCTCCTCGTGAGCGAGATTTCGCACGCCGTGGGGATCGAGGAAGGCGACGCACGCTCCATGGTGGACCGGACGATTGCCAGAGCCTGAGCCTCCCCATCCGGGAGGAGGTGTGTCGTGTTGAATCCAATGGGGCGGTTCCTCGTCATCGCCCTCTGCGGCCTGGCGGGGTTCGTGGGCACCGCCTTTCACGGGGGCCGCTTCCCCCAGGTCCTGGCCGGCGCGGCGGCAGGCCTCCTGCTCGGCCTCCTGGTGGTCGGCCTGGAGGGACGCCTGCGCCGCGTGCCGGGCAAGGTGCTGCTGCAAGGGCTCGTGGGTCTGCTCGTCGGTCTGGTGCTGGGGCGCCTGGCGGCCACGGCGGTGGCCGGGCTCCTGGGGACCGCCCTGGCCGAGGTCCTGCCCATCGTGCTGAGCCTCTGCCTGGTGGGCGGCGGCTACCTGGGGGTGCTCCTGGCCGTCGAGAAGGGGCACGAGTTCAACCTGGCCTCCTTCATCCGGGTCATGAAGCAGCCGCCCCGCGCCGAGAGCTACAAGCTGCTGGACACCTCGGTCATCATCGACGGCCGCATCGCGGATATCACGGAGACCGGCTTCCTGGAGGGCACCCTGGTCATCCCGCAGTTCATCCTGCGCGAGCTGCAGCACATCGCGGACTCCTCCGATCCCTTGAAGCGCAACCGCGGACGCCGGGGCCTGGATATCCTGCAGAAGATCCAGAAGAAGGTGGACATCCGGGTCGAGATCAGCGACGTGGACTTCCCGGAGATCCGGGAGGTGGACAACAAGCTCGTGGCCATGGCCAAGAGCCTCAACGCCAAGATCGTCACCAACGACTTCAACCTGAACAAGGTGGCGGAGCTGCACGGCGTGGGGGTGCTGAACATCAACGAGCTGACCAACGCGCTGCGGCCGGTGGTCCTCCCCGGGGAGGACATGCGGGTCTACGTCCTCAAGGAGGGCAAGGAGTACAATCAGGGCATCGCCTACCTGGACGACGGCACCATGGTGGTCGTGGACAGCGGCCGGCGGCACATCGGCCAGACCATAGACGTGTGCGTGACCTCGGTCCTGCAGACCACCGCCGGCCGGATGATCTTCTCCCGCCTGAAGGAAGAGGCCGAGGCCGCCTAGCCTCTCGCTGGATCCCGGCTCCTGCTGGCCCGACCACCGTGCGGGCGCGGGGGTCGGGATTCGTCTTTGCACGCCCGATGGCCCGAGCCCGGCCGCGGGCGCTGGATGCCGCGCATGCACGTCACCGCCATCGTCCCGGCCGCCGGTCAGGGGACGCGGTTCCGCGGTCCCGGGCCGAAGCAGTTCCTGGCGCTCCGCGGCGCCCCGCTCCTGGTGTGGAGCCTCCGCGCCCTGGCGGCCGCCGGGGTGGTGGACCGCGTGATCCTGGCCGTGCCGCCCGGGCAGGAGTCGCGGGTGGCCGACGAGGTGCTGCGCCCCTTCGACTGTGCGGTGGATCAGGTCGTGCCGGGGGGGGCCGACCGCCAGGCGTCCGTCGCGGCCGGCCTGCAGGCGGCCGGGGACGACACCGATATCGTGCTGGTCCACGACGCGGCGCGGCCGCTCGTGACGCCCGAGATCGTCCGGGCGGCCGTGGCTGCCACGGCGGAGTGGGGGGCGGCCGTGGTGGCCGTGCCGGTCGCCGATACCATCAAGCTGGCGGAGCCGGACGGCACCGTCGGGGCGACCCTGCCGCGCGAGCGGCTCTGGGCGGCCCAGACGCCGCAGGCGGCGCGGGCCGCGCTGCTCCGTGCGGCGCACGCGCGCGCGCTGGCGCAGGGCTTTCGCGGCACGGACGAGGCGGTCCTGCTGGAGCGGCTGCCGCACGCCGTGAAGATCGTCCCCGGCTCGCCGGAGAACCTCAAGATCACCACGCCGGCGGACCTGCTGATCGCCGAGCGGATCCTGGCGGAGCGGGAGGGGAAGACTAACACGTAACGCGTACGTAACAAGCGCATGGGCGGTCCCTGTTTTGGTTACGCGTTACGGGTCACGCATGACGAGTTACGTGTCAGCCATCCCTGCATCACGAGATACGACGATGATGACACGGGTCGGCGTCGGCTTCGACATGCACCGCCTGGTCGGCGGGCGGCCGCTGGTGCTGGGCGGCGTGACGATTCCCCACGCCCGGGGGCTGGAAGGCGACTCGGACGCGGACGTGCTCACCCACGCGATCCTGGACGCGCTCCTCGGCGCCGCTGGCGCCGGGGACATCGGCACGCAGTTCGGCGTGGGGCGTCCCGAGATGATGGGGATCTCCAGCCTGGTCCTGCTGGCCCGCACCATGGCGATCCTCCGCGAGCGGGGCTACCGGCCGGGCAACGTGGATGCGACCGTCGTGGCCGAGGCGCCGTGTTACGGTTCACGCCTTACTTCTCATCGTCATCCTCGTTGTTCGCCGAGAATCTCCCATGCCCCTTCGCGTCTACAACACGCTGACCCGCCGCCTCGAGCCCTTCGAGCCCCTGGTGCCCGGCCGCGTCGGCATGTACGTCTGCGGCGTCACGGTCTACGACCTGAGCCACATCGGCCACGCGCGGGCCCTGCTGATCTTCGAGGTGGTCCGCCGGTATCTGGAGTTCACGGGCCACCGCGTGACCATGGTCCGCAACTTCACCGACGTGGATGACAAGATCATCAACCGGGCGCGGGAGACGGGGACCACCTGGGACGCCGTGGCGCGCGCCAACATCCAGGCCTTCCGCGAGGACATGGCGGCGCTCGGCCTCCGGCCCGCGGACGTCGAGCCGCAAGCGACCGAGCACATCCCCGAGATGCTGGCCATCATCGCCCGGCTGGTGGAGCGGGGCCTGGCCTACGCCGTGGACGGGGACGTCTACTTCGCGGTGCGGGGCTTCGACAGCTACGGGAAGCTGTCGCACCGCAGCCTGGACGACCTGCGCGCCGGCGCCCGGGTGGAGGTGGACGCCCGCAAGCGGGACCCGCTGGACTTCGCCCTGTGGAAGGCCTCGCGGCCCGGCGAGCCGGCCTGGGATAGCCCCTGGGGCCCCGGGCGGCCGGGCTGGCACATCGAGTGCTCCGCCATGGCCGGCAAGTACCTGGGGGAGTCCTTCGACATCCACGCCGGGGGCGAGGACCTGATCTTCCCGCACCACGAGAACGAGATCGCCCAGTCGGAGGGGGCGAGCGGGCGGCCCTTCGCCCGCTACTGGCTGCACAACGGCTTCGTGACCGTGAACGGCGAGAAGATGTCCAAGTCGGCGGGCAACTTCATCACGATCCGGGACGCGCTGCGGGGCGTGAGCGCCGACGGCCTCAAGCTGCTGCTCCTCTCGACGAACTACCGGAGCCCGCTGGACTACACCGCGGCCGCCGCCTCGGAGAAGGCGCGCGCGCTGGCCGGCCTGCAGGAGTTCCTGCGGGCGGTGGATCGGCTGGTGGCCGAGCGCGGGGAGCCGCCGCTCCCGGACGGCGGCCCCACGCCGGACGCGCTGGCGGCGGTGGAGGGCGCCTTCCGCGAGGCCATGGACGACGACTTCAACACGGCCCGCGCGGCGGGCGTGCTGTTCGACGCCGCCCGCGAGGGCAACCGCCTGCTCCGGGATGCGGCCACGCACCCCGAGAAGGCGCCCCTGGCCCTCCTCGCCGCCACGGCGGCGCTGCTCCGGCGCCTGGGCGGCGTGCTGGCGATCGACCTCCGCACCGGGGAGGCCCACGCGGTTCGGCAGAGCGGCCTCCGCCTGACGCGGGCGCCCGCCGACGCGCTCGCCGAGCTGGAGCAGCTCCTCCGCGAGCCGAAGGTCGCGGCCGCGCGGCTGGTCCCCGTCATCCAGGAGGCGCTGGCGCACCGCGAGGCGGCCCGGGCCGCCAGGGCCTGGGGCCTGGCGGACGAGATCCGGCAGCGGCTGGCCGGGCTGGGCCTCAAGCTCGAGGACAGCCGCACCGCGGCCCGCGCCGTCTGGGAGCCCGGCGGCCCGGCCTCGGCGCTGTCCGTGAGCCTGGTCAAGGCGTGAAGAGCGGGGAGCCGGTCGAGCTCTTGTGCGGGCCGCGGCCCGTCCTGGAGGCGCTGCGGGCCGGACGCCGCAGGGTGCGCCGCATCTTCCTGGCACGGCAGGGGGCGGCGGAGCCGGTGGCCGCCCTCCTGGCCCTGGCCCGGGCGCAGGGGGTGCCCGTCGAGGCGCTGCCCCGGGAGGGCCTGGACCGCCGGGCGGGCGGGGGCGGGCATCACGGCGTCCTGGCGGAGGTGGGGGCGTTTCCCTACGCGGAGGCGGAGACGCTGCTGGAGGCCGCGGCCGGCGATCGCGACGCCTTCCTGGTCGTGCTGGACGGGATCCAGGACCCGCAGAACCTGGGCGCGATCCTGCGGACGGCCGAGGCGGCGGGCGTCCAGGCCGTCGCGCTGCCCCGGGATCGCGCGGCGGCCGTGACCGCGGCCGCGGCGCGCGCCTCGGCCGGGGCGGCCGAGCACCTGCGGGTGGCGCGGGTCACGAATCTGGCCACGTTTCTCGCCGCCCTCAAGGAGCGCGGGGTCTGGGTGGTGGGGGCGGACCCGGACGGCGAGCGCGACCTGTACCGGGCGGACCTCACGGGGCCCCTGGCGGTGGTGATCGGGAGCGAGGGCCGGGGGCTCCGGCCCCTCACCAAGAGCCGGTGCGACTTCCTGGTCCGGATCCCGCTGGGCGGGCGGGTCGCGTCCCTGAACGCCGCTGCGGCGGCCGCCGTCTGCCTGTTCGAGGCGGTGCGGCAGCGCCGCGCAAAATTGCAAGTTTCGGTTGACAGGCTGACGCGGCAGTGATTAAAATGCGCTTTCGATTCCTCCGGTTGGTCCGGACCGCCTCGCCGCGGCGGGGTCGGCCCGGCTTTGTTTTGTCCGATGCGTGCCTGGTGCGGGCGCCCCGCTGGCGTAGCTCAGCAGGTAGAGCAGCTGATTTGTAATCAGCGGGTCGGGGGTTCGATTCCCTCCGCCAGCTCCACCGCAGCGTCGCGCGGGCCGGCGGGCCCGAGGCTCCGGGGAGGTACCCAAGCGGCCAAAGGGGGCAGACTGTAAATCTGTTGGCTCACGCCTTCGGAGGTTCGAATCCTCCCCTCCCCACCACCGGACGCATCCGCGGTTCGCTGGAGAGACGGGCGCCCGCCGCCGCCGGGCCCCGGAGCGCAACAGAACGCATTCGAACACTGGCGGGAATAGCTCAGCTGGCTAGAGCGCGAGCCTTCCAAGCTCGGGGTCGCGGGTTCGAATCCCGTTTCCCGCTCCACCCTATGCCCTGCGCGGCCAGAATCGCACCCCCCACAGGATCCCCGGCGCCCGGCGCGGTCGCAGCGCGCGACCACGCGGGGCGATGGTGCCGGGCGGCGTGGTGGGCGGCGGCGCTGGCGCTGGCGGCGCCGGCCTGGGGCGCGAGCCCGGAGGCGATCGGGCTGAACGAGGCGGGCGTGGCCCGGACCCGGGAGGGCCGCTACGAGGAGGCCGCCGCGCTCCTGGAGCGGGCGCTGCACCTGGCCCCCGGGGACGCGGTCATCGGCCAGAACCTGGCGCGGGTCCGCACGGCCCTCGGCCACCGGCTGCTCGCGGGCCGGCGCGTGGCGCAGGCCGGGGAGCAGTACCGGGCGGCGCTGGCCCTGGCGCCGGACGAGGTGCCGGCGCTGCTCGGCCTGGCGGAGGTGCAGCTGCGGGAGCGGGATCCCCGCGGGGCGACCGTGACGCTCCGGCGCGTCGTCGCGGTGGACGCGGGCAACGCCGAGGCGTACCGGCGCCTGGGGGAGGCGTCCTACCAGCAGGGCGATCTGCCCGGTGCGCTGGCCGAGTGGGAGCGGGCGCTCCGGCTTCGCCCGGACGACGCGCGCCTGCGGGACCGGCTGCAGCGGGTGGAGCGCGAGGCGCGGGTCCGGGGCGGGTACCGCTCGCGCGCCAGCCAGCACTTCACGGCGGTGTACGAGGGGGAGCGGCGCGAGGAGGTCGCGCGCGCGCTGCTGCAGATCCTGGAGCGCGCCTACGCGGACGTGGGGTACCTGCTGGGCGGCTACCCCGGACAGGACGTGACGGTCATCTTCTACTCCGGCGTGGACTTCGCCAGCGCGACGGGGGTGTCGGCCACCGTGCGCGGCTTTTACCATTTTCTGGACGGGAAGATCCGGATCGCCACCCGGGGGCTCGCGCTGGACGACCCCGCGCTGGCGTCCATCCTGTATCACGAGTACGCGCACGCCCTGGTCCACTTTCTGACCCGGGGCAACCACCCGCCGCGCTGGATGCACGAGGGGCTGGCCATCCA
>JBHGAX010000319.1:0-4799 GCA_041946635.1 Methylomirabilales bacterium (SeqCode) | reverse complement strand
GGCGTCAGAACGGCCGGTGCACCGTCTGCAGGCCCGTGGCCACCAGCTCGCGGAGCTGGCGGACCAGGCCCTGGTTCACCTCGGCGCTGGTGCCGTCCACCCGCATGAGGGGCAGGCCGTGGATGCCGTCCGTCCCGCCGGCCCGGACGTTCGCGTCCAGCATCCGGTACTCGGTGTCCGGGTCCTGGACGAGCTCGGGGTTCGCCAGCAGGTACGCCAGCATGGCGCACACGCCGTAGGCCCCCCAGTTCGAGATCGCGGCCAGCACCAGCACGTCCGTGCCCACCACGGTGGCCATGCCGTCCCCGCAGGCGCACTGGCACCGCGCCCCGGCCTCCATGATCGTCCGGGTGTCCTCGTAGATCAGCCCGCAGCCCACCTCGTTGCCGCCGTCCGCGATGCCGAGCGTGGGGATCCCGCGCTCCTTGGCCAGCGCGAAGAGGTGCTGGATCTTGGCGTGGGCGGCGGTCACGTTCACGCCCAGCACGCTGTGGATTTCCCCCTTGGCGTTCGGCGCGAGCTTCTCGCTCGCGATGAGGGCGGCCGGACGGAAGTCCTCCAGCACGCGGCGGGCCGTCGCCTGCCCCTCGGCGTCGCCGGTCGGGTGCGCGAGCACCACCGCCGCGCCGTGCCGGGCCGCGGCCACCTCGGGGGGCAGCACCGGCAGGCCGGCGGCCTGGACCACGGCGCTCAGGGAGGCGATGCTGTGCGGCTCCGTCAGGAAGACGGGGCGGGCGCGGAGCCCCAGCACCAGGGCCCGGGCCAGGGCCGCCACGCCCAGCGGGCCGTCCGTCTCCCCCGCCGGCATCCAGGGCGGGCCCCCCGCGCCGGTCACCAGGAGCACGTGGGCGTCCGGCTGGATGGCGGCCTTCAGCCGCTCCGCGGCCAGCAGGCTGAGGGGCCGGCCGGCCTGCCGGCGCCGGGCCGCCTCGTACAGCCGGTGGATCTTCCCCCGGGGCATTCCCTGGGGGCGCATCTCCACGGTACACAGCCGATCGATGTTCTCTGCGATGATCTCGGGCATGGCGGCTCCTTTGCGGCCGGGCTAGCGGCTGCGCCAGGACCGGGGATCCATGGCGTCCCGCAAGCCGTCGCCGACGAAGTTCAGGCTCAGCACCGCGGCCATGATCGCGACGGTGGGCGCGATCACGAGCCACGGCCCATCCACCAGGAAGCGCCGGGCCTCGTTCAGGTCCCGGCCCCAGCTGGGCTGGGGCGGCTGGGCGCCCAGGCCCAGGAAGCTGAGCGAGGCCTCGGCGATGATGGCCGCGGAGAAGGTCACGGTCATCTGCACCACGATCGGGGCCAGCACGTTGCGGAGGACGTGGACCAGGGCGATCCGCACCGGTCCCGCTCCCAGGGCCCGGGCGGCCGCCACGTACACCTCCTCCCGGACCGCCAGGGTGGACCCGCGCACCAGCCGGGCGAAGACCGGGACGTTGACGATGCCCAGGGCCAGCATCACGTTCTGGATGTCGGGCCCCAGGCTGCCCACGATGGCCACGGCCAGCAACAGCGGCGGAAAGGTGAGGAACGCATCCATCAGCCGCATGAGCAGGTTGTCCACCCGGCCGCCGGCGAAGCCGGCCGCCAGGGCGACCGGCACCCCCAGGGCCATGGCGATGGCCGCGACGAGCAGGCCCACCGAGAGGGAGACCCGCCCGCCGTGGAGCACCCGCGCCAGCATGTCGCGGCCGAAGTGGTCCGTCCCCAGCCAGTGGCGCGGGCCGGGCGGCTGGACCTTCTCCGCCAGGTTGATGGCCACCGGGTCGTAGGGAGCGAGAATCGGCGCCAGGACCGAGACGCCCACGAGGAGCGTCAGGACCAGGAGTCCGCCCAGGGCCGCGCGGTTCCTGGCGAACTGTCGGGCGGCCAGGCTGAGCGCGGCGCGCTGCTCGGGCCTCGCCCGCGGAGCCGGCAGGACCTGGACGGCGGTCCGGGCGTCCATGGAATCCTCAGCGCGGGATGGCTGGCCACAAGAAGGCCCAAGGGGCACAGCGGGGAAAAGCTGCGTGGTGTGCCGTCTTGTGGCTCATCCGTGGTGTGCCTCTTTGTGGGTCATGGCCATGCGGGCCTCAGTAGTGGATGCGGGGATCCACCAGCGTGTAGACGAGGTCGGCCACGAGGTTCGCCAGGATGAAGAAGACGGCCATGAAGAGGGTGAACCCCTGGATCACCGGCAGGTCCCGGTTGATCACGGCGTCCAGCAGGGCCGAGCCCATGCCGGGGATGGCGAACATGAACTCGATGGTGATGGTGATGCCGACCAGGTAGCCGAACTGGATGGCGATGACCGTGACGACCGGGATCAGGGCGTTGCGGAGGGCGTGCACCAGGACGACCGCGGCGCGGGGCAGCCCCTTGGCGTACGCGGTGCGGATGTACTCCTGGGTGAGCACCTCCAGCATGCTGGACCGGAGCAAGCGGGCCAGGATGGCCGTCTGCTGGACCCCCAGGGCCAGGGCCGGCAGGACGAACGGCGCCAGCGCGCCCCAGAGCGTGGGCGCGGCGGCAGCCGAGCCGATGCCCGTGATGGGGAACCAGTCCAGCTTGACGGCGAAGGCGTAGATCAGGAGCAGGGCCAGGGTGAAGTTGGGGATGGCCAGGCCCCCGATGGCGAACCCGGTGAGCAGGTAGTCCAGCCAGCTGTTCCGCCGCACGGCGGACAGGATGCCCGCGGGCAAGGCCACGAGCAGCGCGAAGAGCATCGCCACGGCCGCGAGGCGCAGGCTGATGGGGAAGCGCTGGGCGATCATCTCGGCCACGGGCTGGTGCTGGCGGATGGACTCGCCCAGGTCCCCGCGCGCCGCCCGCGTCACCCAGATGAGGTACTGCTCGGCCAGCGGGCGGTCGAAGAAGTACCGCTTCTGCAGCGCCGCCACCGCCTCGGGCGAGGTCTCCATGCCCAGCATGATCTGGATGGGGTCGCCCGGCGTGACGTGGATCAGCGCGAAGACGCTGAGGCTGACGACCACGAGGACGAACGGCACCTGTGCGAGGCGCCGCAGCAGGTAGCTCGCCCGGTTGCTCATCCGCCAGCCCGTGCCCGCGCCCCGCACCCCCGCGCTCAGCCCTCCCAGCGCGTGGTGGTGAACAGCTCGATGTACTCCTGCGGGCTGGGGTTGAAGCCCACCAGCCCCTTGCGGTGGAGCCGCACGTAGTTGACGTGCACGTGGTAGATCTTGGGCGCGTCCTCCAGGGTGCGGTCCACGATCCGGTGGTAGAGCTCCTCGCGCTTCTTGGAATCCGACTCGGCGCGCGCGTCGTCCAGCATCTTGTCCATCTCCGGAACGCTGTACCCGGAGGCGTTGCGGCCCTTGCTGTGCAGGAACCACCAGACGCAGGAGTCCGGATCGGGGGAGACGATGGTGATGTCCTCCAGGAGCTGCTGGTACTTGTCGTTGAGCCAGAGGTTGTTGTAGCTGCCCATGTCCAGGTTCCGGATCCTGTAGGTGATGCCGATCTGGCTCACCATGGCGGCCACCAGCTCCAGCTCCCGGCGCAGCCAGTCCTTGTCGCTGGTGAGGACCTCCACCTCGTAGCCCTTCGCCCCGGCCCGGGCCATGAGCTCGCGGGCCTTCCGGAGATCGGCGCCCTGGGGGTAGCGGAGCGGGCCCGGCCGGTAGCCCAGGAAGCCCTCCGGGATGGGGCTGTCGGTCACCGTCGCCTCGCCGTAGTAGATCTCGCGCCGGATGGCCTCGCGGTCCACCGCGTAGGAGATGGCCTGCCGCACCAGCTTGTTCTGGTTGGGGAAGTCGGCCTTCTGGTGCGGCGCGAAGGTGAAGGCCTGGTAATCCCAGTTCCAGCCGGGCGTGCTGAGGTAGACGAGGTCCGCGTTCTTCCGGGCCTCCGGGACGTCCTTGGCGTCCGGGTGGGTGATGAAATCCACCTCGCCCTTCTCGAGCGCCTGCAGCCGCACGTGCGAGTCGGGGATCGGCCGGAACACGATCTCCTCGAGGTGCGGGAGACCCTTCTTCCAGTAGTCCCGGTTCTTCTTGAGCACCACCTCCTTGCCCCCGACGAACCGGTCGAAGACGAAGGGACCGTTGCCGACGGGATTGCGGCTGTGCTTCTCGGGCCCCATCTCCTGATGGGCCTTCTTGGACACGAGCAGGCCCCCGTAGCCCATGACCACGCCGGGGAACGCGCCGAAGGGCTGCTTCAGCTTCACCTCGGCCACGTGCTTGCCGACGGCCTTGACGCTGTCCACGGCGAAGAGCGCAGTGTTGATCTGCCAGCTCTTGGACTCGAAGTGGTAATTGAAGGTGTAGACGAGGTCCTCGGCCGTCACCTCGCCGTACCCCTTGTGCCACTTCACCCCTTCCCGCAGCTTGATGCGCCAGGTCAGGGGGTCGATGTTCCGCCAGGACTCGGCCATGAGGGGCTCGATCTGCCTGGTCTTGTAGTTGGGCATGACCAGGTTGTCGAAGATGTTGTAGACGATGATCCCGGCGTTGATGTCCAGCCGGATGACCGGGCTCAGGTTGCCGGGGTCGCCGCCGAAGGCGCCGTAGACCAGGTCCTTCTTGCCGCCGCCCTTGGCGGGCGCGCCGGCCAGCACGCCCGCGGGGCGCGCGGCCAGGGCGGCCGCCGCGGCCGCCGAGAGCGTCACAAACCTGCGCCGGTCGATGCCCCGGCCCGACCGGCCTTGCCGCTTGGTGTCCATGATACCTCTCCCTCAATCGCCAGCGCCCGCCGCCGGGCGGACGAGCCTGGACGCCAGAGTGCACGGTGAAGTCGCGGAGCTTCCGCTCGGTGGTCCGACTGGAACGAGGACGGTATGAGGACGGCGGTGGACG
>JBHGAX010000318.1:0-4801 GCA_041946635.1 Methylomirabilales bacterium (SeqCode) | reverse complement strand
GCGGGAAGCTGCGCCCCCTCTTCGAGTTCCCGCCCGACCGCCCGCTGACCTGGCGGCGGACCGCCCGCTGTCCCGAGACGGGCCACCTCTACCGGTTCATGCGCGACCTCCTCGAGCTCGCGCGCTTCGACCACATCTGCGGCGGCCTGCAGCGGTTCACGGAGGAGATGCTGGTCGCCTGGGTGAAGCGGTGCATGGCGCACACCGGGATCCGGCGCCTGGCGCTCTCGGGCGGCATCTTCATGAACGTGAAGGCCAACAAGCTCATCGGGGAGCTGCCCGAGGTGGAGGCGCTGTTCATCCTCCCCTCCTGCGGCGACGAGAGCAACGCGTTCGGGGCGGCCTACGCCGCCTATGCCGAGGCGCAGCCGCCGGCCAGCCGGGCGGAGCGCCTGGCCCCCCTCGGGGACCTCTACCTCGGCCCCGGCTTCGGCGACGAGGAGATCGGCCGGGTCCTGGCGGAGCCGGGGCTGCGGGCGGGCTGCACCGTGGAGCGCTGCGAGGACATCGAGGAGCGCGTGGCGGAGCTGCTGGCGGCGGGCGCGGTGGTGGCCCGCTTCCGGGGCCGGGCGGAGTTCGGGGCGCGGGCCCTCGGGAACCGATCCCTCCTGGCCGATCCCGGGCGCCCGGGCGTGGTGCGCGAGATCAACGAGCTGATCAAGTCGCGCGACTTCTGGATGCCCTTCGCGCCGGCCCTGTGTGCCGACGACGCGGCCACCTACCTGGTGAATCCGCGCGGCTGGCGCTCCCCCTACATGATGCTCACCTTCGACACCACCCCCGCGGGCCGGGAGCTTCTCGGCGCCATCCATCCCTACGACCACACGGCGCGCGCGCAGACGGTGGACCGGGCCTGGAACCCGGACTACTACCGCCTGATCAAGCGGTTCGGCCACGCCACGGGGCGCGCGGCGGTGCTGAACACCTCCTTCAACCTGCACGGCCACCCCATCGTGCACACGCCGCAGGACGCGTGCGACGTCCTGGCCAAGTCCGGCCTGCAGCACCTGGCCATCGGCAGCTTCCTGGTGTCCAAGCGGACGGCGGGGCGAACGCCGGCGAGCCGGACGGCGGAGCCGGCCGCCATGAGCCAAGAGGTGGGGAAGCCGGCTTGAGACGGCGGGCCGAGGCGGCTTCGAGCAGGGACCCCCGTCTGAGCCTCTTCCCATGCGATTCGGCCCCCAACGTGGGTTGGTGGATCCCACCCCGGGGGTACGGCAGGGCGTCAGGGCGCCGTCAGGGCGCGACGTCCTCCTGCCGGGGTTTCCCGCTATGCCGGATGTTCTTGCCTTCGACGAGGAACACGACCATCTCGGCGATGTTGGTGGCGTGGTCCGCCACCCGCTCGAGGTGACGCGAGACCAGGATGAGCCGGATGGCACGGGGAATCGTCCGCGGGTCCTCCATCATGAAGGTGAGCAGCTCCCGGAAGACCTGATGCTTGAGCGCGTCCACCTTGCCGTCCGCTTCGATCACGTGTCGGGCAAGGACGGCATCCTTTCGCACGAAGGCGTCGAGGCTCTCCCGGAGCATCCGCTGGGCGAGCTGGCCCATGATCGGGATGTCGAGGTAGGGCTTGAGCTGTGGCTCCTCGTTCAGCTCCAGCGTCCGCTGGGAGATGTTCACCGCCTGATCGGCCATGCGTTCCAGGTCCGAGCTGATCTTCATGGCCGTGGTAATGAAGCGGAGGTCCCCGGCGGCGGGCTGCTGCAGCGCCAGGAGGCGGATGCAGGCCTCGTCGATCTCGACTTCCAGGGTATCGGCCTTCGCGTCGCCCGCGATGGTGGCCTCGGCGAGACGCGAGTCCCGATCCACGAGGGCGGCGACCGCGTTCTCCAGCAGGGTCTCCACGATGCTCCCCATGCGGAGGATCTGCTCTTTCACCTGGTCCAGCTCCTCGTGAAAATGGCGCGGCATACCCACCTCGCTACCCGAAGCGGCCGGTGATGTAGTCCTCGGTCCGCTGGTCCCCGGGGTTGGTGAAGATCCGGGACGTCTCACCGAACTCCACCAGCTCGCCCAGCAGGAAGAACCCCGTCGAGTCGGAGACGCGGGCCGCCTGCTGCATGTTGTGCGTGACGATGACCATGGTCACCTGCCGCTTCAGGTCCAGGATCAGTTCCTCGATCTTGCCGGTGGCGATCGGATCGAGCGCCGAGCACGGCTCGTCCATCAGGAGGACCTCCGGCCGCACGGCCAGGGCGCGCGCGATGCACAGCCTCTGCTGCTGCCCGCCCGAGAGGCTCGCCCCGGACTTCCCGAGCTGATCCTTCACCTCGTCCCAGAGGGCGGCCTGCGTGAGCGCCCGCTCCACCCTCTCCGGCAGCCAACCGTTCCGCAGTCCGTTGAGCCGGAGGCCGGCCGCCACGTTCTCGAAGACCGACATGGTGGGAAAGGGATTTGGTCGCTGAAACACCATCCCGATGCGGCGCCGGACGTCGACGGGATCCACCCCGGCGCCATACAGGTCCTCGCCGTTGAGGAGCACCTCCCCCGTGGCGCGCGCCCCGGGGACGACCTCGTGCATGCGGTTGACGCAGCGGATGAACGTCGATTTCCCGCAGCCCGAAGGGCCGATGATGGCGGTGACCCGGTGTGGCGCGATGGCCAGGTCGATGCCGTGCAGGACCTGGTGCGCGCCAAACCACGCGTTCAGCTTCCGGACCCGAATGCCCTCGGACATGCTCACCTCGTCCCGCGATAACGGCCCTTGACCGCGAGCCGCGCCGCCAGGCTGGTGACGAAGATGATGGCGATCAAGACCAGCGCCCCGGCCCAGGCCTGGCGGTGCCAGTCCTCGTAGGGGGCAACGGCGTAGGCGAAGATCTGCAGCGGGAGGGCCGCGATGGGCTGATCCAGCCCCTGGTGCCAGAACCGGTTCCCGAAGGCGGTGAAGAGGAGCGGCGCCGTCTCGCCCGCGATGCGCGCCAGGGACACCATGACGCCCGTGAGGATGCCCGCGCGGGCGGTGGGCAGGACGACGCGCAGGACCATCTTCCACTCCGGGATCCCCAAGGCGAGGGCCGCCTCGCGCAGCGAGGCGGGCACCAGCCGGACCATCTCCTCCGTCGTGCGCAGCACGACGGGAAGCATGATGACGGCCAGGGCGGCGGCACCGGCGAGCGCCGAGAACCGCCGCATGGGCAGGACGATCACGCTGTACGCGAAGATCCCGATCACGATGGACGGCACGCCGTTCAGGACGTCGGCCAGGAAGCGGACCAGCCGGGGGAGGTGCGGGTCCCGCGACTCGGCGAGGTAGACGCCCCCCAGGACGCCGAGCGGGAGCCCCAGGCCGGCGGCCAGCCCGATGAGGAGAAGCGTGCCCAGGATGGCGTTCGCCATACCCCCGCCGGCCTCCCCCACCGGCTTGGGCAACTGCGTGAAGAAGTCGAGGCCGAGCGAGGAGGCGCCCTGGTAGACCAGGAACGCCAGAATCAGGATCAGCGGGAGGATCACCAGGAGCGCCGACAGCCCGGCCAGTCCCCCCATGACCAGGTTCACCGTCTTGCGCACGCCGCCGCTCACGCCCGCCCCTCTCTCATGGCGCCGCCCACGCGCCAGACGAGGAGGCGGGCCAGGGCATTCACCAGGACGGTGACCACGAAGAGGAGCAGCGCGACCTCGGTCAGCGCGGCGAGGTACAGGTCCGAGGTCGCCTCCGTGAACTCGTTCGCGATCATGCTCGCCATCGTGTAGCCCGGCGCGAAGAGGGAGGCCGAGATGTCCGGCCGGTTGCCGATGACCATGGTGACGGCCATGGTCTCCCCGAGGGCCCGCCCGAGGCCGAGGAGCACGGCGCCGATCAGGCCCGACTTCGCGTAGCGCAGCACGGCCAGCCGGGTGGTCTCCCAGGTGGTGGCCCCCAGCGCCAGGGCCGCCTCCCGCTGGGCGGTCGGCACGGCCGCCAGGACCTCCCGGCTCACCGCAATGATGAAGGGCAGGATCATGATGGCCAGGATGATCCCCGCGGCCAGCATGCCCACCCCGTACGGCGGCCCCTGGAAGAGCGGCAGGAAGCCCAGCGTGCTTCCGAGCGCGGGCTGGACGTACACCCGCAGGATGGGCGCAAGGGCGAAGATCCCCCACAACCCGTAGATGACGCTGGGCACCGCGGCCAGCAGTTCGACGAGGAAGGCGACGGGCGGACGGACCCAGGGCGGCGCCAGCTCGGAGAGGTAGACGGCCGCGCCGATGCCGAGGGGCACGGCGATCGCGAGGGCCAGCAGCGAGGACACCAGCGTGCCGTAGATCAGCGGCAAGGCGCCGAACTGCTCCGCCACGGGGTCCCAGGCGGAGGTGACCACAAACCCCCACCCGAACGCCCGGATGGCGGGGAGGGCCTTCCAGGCCAGGACGGTCAGGATGGCGAGGACCAGGAGGACCAGCGTGAAGCCGGCGGCCCGCATGAGGAGATGGAACGCGCCATCGCCCCACCGTCGGTCCGCCTTGCCGAGGCGGCCAAGCCGAGGCAGCCGTGCGGCCCTGACCCCGGCCTGATGCTCAACCGCGGTCCTCGCCATCGCTCACTGCCCCGCGAGGAGCGCCTTCCCCCGGGAGGTCACCTCGCCGAGCTTGGCCTCGATCTGCTTCACGACCGGCGCGGGCAGCGGCGCGTACAGCAGGTCGGCGGTGTACTTCTGCCCCTCGTGGACGGCCCAGCGGAGGAACCTGACGAGCGCCTGGCCTTTCACGGGGTCCGCTTGTTCCTTGTAGACGAGAAGCCAGGTGAAGCTCGCGATCGGGTAGGCGTCCGCGGCGGAGGGGTTCGTCAGCGAGACGCGGAAGTCCGCCGGCATCG
>JBHGAX010000317.1:0-4850 GCA_041946635.1 Methylomirabilales bacterium (SeqCode) | reverse complement strand
CGCCGCTGGGCCACCTTGACCGCCGGGCGGGGCAGCTCGCCGGGGACGACGCGCGCCAGCATGGCCTGCAGCGTCTTCATGTCTGCGGCGCTCAGCGCGCGGGTGTCCAGGGTGGCCTCCAGCGCGTCAGGACGCTCGCAGTAGCGGGCCAGCACGGCGTTGAAGACCACCATGTCGGCGAGCTCGCGCAGCTCGGCCGGCGAGACCGTCACGCGGCGCATCATGTCCCGGATCGTGGCGAAGTTCTCCTGGAATCGCCGCTCGCTCTCGGCCCAGGTCTTGGCCAGGTTCACGCGCAGCCGACCCTCCCGCACCTCGAGGATCAACGGGAGCACCGGCGCGCCGGCGCGCGAGGTCAGCTCGTTCTGCTCGAGCTTGTCGTAGGTGTCGCGGAAGCCGCCCCCCGAGTAGGAGGCGGCTTCGACCTCCCCCAGGTGCCGCAGCCGTCCGCGCTCCAGCAGGAACACCACGTCGAGGGACTCGCGCCAGCCGCCGCGCAGGACGCCGACGAGCAGGTAGGGCTCGCGCCAGCGCGTGGCGGCGCGCTGCGCCTCCACGGCGCCGGCCGGGCCTCCGGCTTTCACCACGGACTCCAGCTGGTAGGCGTCGGCGCCCTGCTCGATGACGACGCGCACCACGTGGCGCCCCGGGGCCTCGGGGGCGACGGGCAGCACGGTCAGGGTCACGCCGTGGGGGAGCGCGAACGCACCGGGTGCGGCGCCGGCGTCTGCGCTCCCCGCGCCCGTGAGCCCGCAGACCGCCAGCGCCAGCAGGGCCGGCGCCGCGCGGCAGCGCCGGCGGGTCATGCCGGCGCGCTCCCCGGCCCTAGCGGAGGAACGCATTCGGCAGGATCAGGGTGAACCAGGGGACGTACGTGACCACCAGGAGCCCCAGGGCCAGGATGATGAGGTAGGGCGCCATGAACTTCGCGGACTCCACGATGCTGAGCCGGGCGATGGCGCAGGCGATGAACAGGCCGATGCCGATGGGCGGCATGAAGACCCCGATGCCGATGGAGGCGATGAGCAGGATGCCGTAGTGCAGCGGGTCGATGCCGAACTGCATGGCGATGGGGTACATCACCGGCACGAAGACGATCATGGCGGGCAGCCCTTCCAGGACGGCGCCGAAGACGATGAAGATGATGTTGCTGATCGCCAGGAAGAGCCAGGGCGATTTCGAGACGCTCATCACGGCCTGCGCGATGGTCTGCGGCAGGCGCTCCACGGTCATGACCCAGGAGAAGACCGTGGCGCAGCCGATCAGCAGCATGCACATGGCCGTGTTGATGGTGCTGGCCAGGATGATCTTCGGAAGATCCCGCACCTGGATGCGCTTGTACACGGCCATGCCCACCAGGCCGGCGTACAGCACGGCGATCACGGCCGCCTCGGTGACCGTGGTCACCCCGCCGAAGATCGCGCCGAAGATGATGCCCGGCATCACCATGGCGATCACGCCGTCCCCGATGGCCCGCCGGCGCTCGGCCCAGGAGGCGCGCTTCTCGCGCGGGATGCCGAGCTGCTCGGCCTGCCAGTAGATGTAGCCCGCCAGGCCCAGGGCGATGACGATGGCCGGGAGGAAGCCGGCCACGAACATGGCGCCGATGGACTGGTTGGTCATGCTGGCCAGCACGATCATGAAGATGCAGGGCGGCACCAGGATGCCCATGGCCGTGGCGGCGCTCACGATGGCGACCGCCTGCCCCTTCTTGTAGCCGGCCCGCTCCATGGGCCCGATGAGGAGCGAGCCGATGGCCGAGATGTCGGCCGCCGTCGAGCCGGAGATGCCGGAGAAGAGATACTCGCCCACCAGGACCACCAGGCCGAGGCCGCCGCGGATGTGCCCGACCATGGTCCGGGCCAGGTGGACCAGCTTCTCGGAGATCCCCGCCCGCTCCATCAGCTCGCCCGCCAGGATGAAGAACGGGATGGCCATGAGCGGGAAGGAGTCCATCCCGGAGACCATCTGGGTGACGACCGTGTTGATGGGCGCCTTGCCGGCCCAGAGGATGGCGACGGCCGCCGCCAGGCCCATGGCGACGGACACCGGGGCCGCCACCGCCAGCAGCGTCACGAAGACGAGCACGAGCGGGAGGATCATGCCCCGGCCCCCCCTCGCATCTCGGCCAGCGTCCGCGCCATCAGGCGGAGCGTCTCGGTGCCGATCAGGATGCAGCCCACCGGCGCCGCCATGTACACCCAGCTGATGGGGATATCCGTGGCGGTGGCCCGGGTCTCCCGGGTGATCTCCAGGACCGGGCCGCTGGCCCAGAAGACGATGGCGAGGAACACCAGCACCGCGCCGTGGGCGATCAGGGCGAAGCGCGGCCGCCAGACCGGCTGCACGTAGCGGAGCAGGAGATCCACCGCGATGTGCGCCTTCTGGCGCATGGTGATGGAGGCGCCGATGAAGCTCAGCCAGATGAACAGGTAGCGATCCGCCTCCTCCGCCCACGGCAGCGCGTCGTTCAGCACGTAGCGGAAGAAGACCCCGGCGGCGGTCACGATCACCATGGCGCTGAACAGCGTGACCGCCGCCGCGTTCACCACCGTCTCATAGGCGGGCCAGAACCACCGTGCCATAGTCGCTGGCTCCTGCTCATAGCTCACGGCTCATAGCTCGTGGCAAGAGCCGACCGCCGGCCATGAACTATGAGCCATAATGAGCCATAAACACATGCAGCTCGGTCGCTTCGCTGGCGCTCATAGCTCACGGCTCGCCGCCCGTGGCGACCGGAGCTGGCGCCATGAGCCATGAGCCAGCCGGCTAGGCTTCCCGGATGCGCTTGATCAGCTCGTTCCCCGCGTACTTGTCGCCCCATTCCTTGTAGAAGGGCTCGACGGCCTTCTGGAAGGGCACGCGGTCGGGGCTGGTGAACTTCACGCCCGCATCGGCCAGCTTCTTCTCGAAGGCCTTCTCGCTGTCGGGGGCTTCGGCCCGCTGCCAGGCCAGCGACTCCTTGCCCGCCTCCACGATCGCCTGCTGCACGGTCTTCGACAGCTTGCCGAACCAGCGCTCGCTGCACAGGAAGGGGTTGGGGCAGAAGATGTGGCCGGTGTAGGCCGCGTAGCGCGCCTGCTCGTGGAGCTTCGCGTTGAAAGCGGCCTCGCACTTGTTCTCGAAGCCTTCGACCACCCCGGTCTGCAGCGCGGTGTAGAGCTCGCCCCAGGCCACCGGGGTGGGGTTCGCGCCCAGGAGCTGCATGCAGCGCACGTAGTTCTGGGCCTCCGGCACCCGGATCTTCAGCCCCTTCATGTCGGCCAGGGCGTTGATCGACTTGGTCTTGGTGAAGACCTTGCGGAACGTGGTGTCGTACACGGCGACGGTGCGGACCTTGGCCTTCTCCAGCAGCTGCTTCTCCAGATCCTGCCCGATGGGGCCGTCGAAGACCCGGTGGACGTGGGCCAGGTCGCGGAAGATGAAGGGCAGCTCGGTGGCCGCGTACTGCGGGACCAGCATGGCGGGGGTGACGGTGTCCCAGTTGCCGCCCTCCAGGTTCCCGAGCTGCATGCTCTCCCAGGTGACGCGCAGGCTCCCCAGCGCGGACGTGGGGTAGATCTGCACCTCCAGCTCTCCGCCCGCCTTCTTCTCGGCCAGCTCCTTGAACTTCACGGTGGCGCGGTGGATGATGTCCGCTTCGGTGAGCACGTGGGCGACCTTCATGGTCACCCTGGCCGCATTCGCGCCGCGCGGCCACACGAAGGGCCCGACCGCCGCCGCGCCCGCCATTCCGATGAACCGCCGCCGAGACACGCGTCCGCTCATGGTGCCCCTCCTTCCGGCCCCTCCGGGCCTCTCCGCCGCCACGCCGCCCAAGAAGCGTTCAGCTCTCAGCGGTCAGCTTTCAGCCACGAACAACAATGGCCATGGCATCGTCTCTGGCTGATCGCTGCTCGCTGATCGCTTTACGCTCCGATCGGGTACGTCCGGCACTCGCGCCACGTCTCGATCATGGCCATGAAGTTCTCGGGCTTCACCGAGGAGTGGATGCTGTTGGAGCTGGACAGGCAGTAGCCGCCCCCGGGCGCCGCCACGCGGATGGTCTCCCGCGTCACGCGGCGCACCTCCTCCACGGGCGCCTGCGAGAGCAGGTAGCCGCAGTCGATGTTCCCGATGATGGCGATCCGCCGGCCGTAGCGGCGCTTGATCAGGCCGATGTCCATGCCCGCCGCCGGCTCCAGGGGGTTGAGCCCGTCGATGCCGGTCTCGACGATCATGTCCAGGATGGGCATGATGTTGCCGTCGGTGTGCTTCACCACGTACGCGCCGGCGGCGTGCGCGGCGTCCACGCAGCGCCGGAGGCCGGGCAGGATGAACTCCTTGAAGTGGGCGGGGGACATGAGCGGGCCGCCCTTGTAGGCGTAGTCGTCGCCGAAGATGACCACGTCCACGCCGGCCTGCACGATGCGCTGCATGGCCCGGATGTCGTGGGAGAGCGTGCACTCGATCAGCTCGTGCACGAAGGCCGGGCGCTCGATCATGTCCATCAGGAACTGGTCCATGCCGCGCAGGAAGGCCGGGTTGAAGAAGGCGTCCCGCCCGAGCGCCGTGATGGCCTTCTTGCCCTTGTACCGCGCCACGATCTCGGGGATCTTCCCCAGGACATCGGGCGCCTCGGGATCGGGCGGGGTGTAGCGCTTCAGGTCCCCGGGCTCCTTGATGGGGCCGGAGACCGGGGCGGGCGTGCTCTCCGGCCCGAAGGCGCGGATCACGCCCCACTTGTCCCTGAACAGGCCCCGCTCCCGGTCGATGTACTCCACGTTCTCGCGACTCCAGGAGCTGCGGTTCTGCCCGACGCTGTCCATGCCCAGCCACTCGTTGAACGTGAAGTAGTCCGCGCCGGGGAG
>JBHGAX010000316.1:0-4868 GCA_041946635.1 Methylomirabilales bacterium (SeqCode) | reverse complement strand
CCGTCGGGCCCACCGTCCTGGCCGGGCCCATCCTCTGGGACGCGACCGACGCCGGGGAGGTCCTCCGCTGCTACCGCGACCTCGTCCGCGACGCTCCCGACGAGCTCGGCACGGTCGTGAGGTTCGGCGCCGCGCCGCCGCTACCGGTCATCCCCGCGCATCTGCACTGGCGCCCGGTGGTGATGGTGGGTACCTGCTACGCCGGGCCGATCGAGGACGGTGAGCAGCGGCTCCGCCCGCTCCGCGCATCCCGGACTCCCCTCCTCGACCTGGTCGGGCCCACGCCGTACGTGGGATTCCAGAGCGCGCTCGACTCGACCGTCGTCCACGGTTGGAACTACTACTGGAAGTCCACCTACCTCCCCGAGCTCCGCGACGACCTCGTGGACGTGATCGCCGAGCACGCGTTCTCCTGCTCGTCGCCGCGGTCGTACGTGGCGATGTTCCATCTGAAGGGGGCGGTGAGCCGAGTGGCCGAGGGCGGGACGGCATTCGGGAACCGGCAGGCGTCGCACGCGATCACCCTCGATGGGGTGTGGCGGCCCGGCGAGGACTTCGGCGACCGGGACACCGCTTGGACGAGGGCGTTCTTCGCCGCCCTCGGCCCCTTCCGCGAAGGCGTCTACGTCAACTTCCTCGGCGGCGACGAAGACCCCGACCGGGTCCGCGAGGCGTACGGCGACTCCGTCTACGACCGGCTGGTGGCCGTGAAGACCACGTACGACCCCGACAACGTCTTCCACCACAACCAGAACATCCGCCCGGGGTTGAGTGATGGTGCGGGTGGTTCCGGTGGCGCGGGCGATGTTTGAGTAGTGCGGGGTGGTGCTGGATGGGGGTGCGACGCTGCCGTCCCGCCTCCTTCTGCGGCCCTCGGGGCGCCCGGGGCCCGCGCGAGACGTGCGCATTGCCGCGGTCCCCGGGACCCGTCGCCGCATCCCGCCCTCCGCCCACCGGCACCGCGAGTCGCCGGCGCCCCCGCCGACCTCCCGTTACATCTACTCGAACGATCTCTGAATATTTATGTAATTTTCTGACATAACAACGCGCAGTAGACTGCCGCCGTCAGGAGGGCGGCAGATGCGCATACAGGTCCAGGCCAGTGACGATGTGCTCGCCGAGGCGATGCGCAGCTACATCCAGCGCCGCCTCCGGCTGACGCTCGGCCGGTACGTGGGCCGCTTGCTTCAGGTCAGCGTTCGCGTGGCCGCCCCGGCCGAGCACAACGGCAGGCTCGACGAGGGATGCCGCATCACCGCCGAGCTCTTCCCGTCGGGACGCCGACTGCAGCATGAGGTGGTCGATCCCTGCCTGTTCTCCGCCGTCGATACGGCGGTGGAGCGGATGGCCCGATCGGTGCGCCGCGAGGTGGAGCAGGCGACGTTGCGGCCGCTGCCGCGGTGATGGGGTTCGCGAGCGCGCGGGGCGGGGCGGCCGCGGCCGGATCGTCGCGCGGGGCGCAGGAGCGGTGACGTCCCTGGTCGCGCGCATCCTCAGCCGGCTGCGGCCCGCACGCCTGTGCTGTCCGCACTGCGGCGCGGCGCAGCGGGTCGGGAAGGCGAGCATCGCCGGCGAGTTCCGCGTCGTGTGCTGGCGCTGCAAGCGCGTCTTCTCGCCCTGAGGCGGGCGCGCCGGGGCGGGCGTTCCCGGGGCCGCGCACCGCGCGCAAGGAGGTGGGCCATGCGGCAGACACGATCCACAGGTCGCGATCGACGCGCATCCGCGCTCCGGCGGATCCAGGCCGCCCGGCAGGCGCTGCGGGTGCGCGTGGCGGCCGCCCGGGACGCCGGGCCGGCCCGGCCCATCGAGCTCATGGACGGGGTGCAGCAGGCCGTGGTTGCCGGGCCGACGGCCGCCGCCCAGCGCCTGCTGGCGCGGCTGGAGGCGCTGGCCCAGGCGGAGGCCCGCTGGCGGGACGGTCGCTACGGGGTCTGCGAGGCTTGCGGCGAGGCCATTCCGGCGCGCCGGCTGGCGGCCCTGCCCGAGGCCCGGCACTGCGTGGCCTGCGCCGAGGCGAGGGAGGCGGATGGAACGGGGCTGGTGACCGCCGTCTGAAGACGCAGCAGCGTGCAGCATCCCTCCGCGGGCCCGGCCCGGCGGAGGCCAGAGGAGTGCGGGATGTCGGAGCGGACGATCTACATCAGCGACGCCGACAACGAGCGGCTGGAGCGGCTCGTGTTCGGCCCCCGGCGGTGGCGGCACCCCTGGGACGTGCGCGATCAGGAGTACCTGCAGGCGCTCGAGGCGGAGCTGGAGCGGGCGCACATCGTCCCGGCGGCCGAGATCCCCGCGGATGTCGTGACGATGCACTCGCGGGTCCAGGTGACCGACCTGGACGGCGGGACCACGCGGAACCTCACCCTGGTCTTCCCGGCGGAGGCCGACGCGGCGCAGGGGAAGATCTCCGTGCTGGCACCCCTCGGGACGGCCCTGCTCGGCTCCCGGGCCGGGGACACCGTGGAGTGGCCGGTGCCCGGCGGGCGGCGGCGCTTCCGCATCGAGGCGGTGCTGCACCAGCCCGACGCGGCGGCGGTGGGGAATCCCTTGGAGGAGTCCTGACGATGACCACGGCGCTCACCCCCACAGCCGGGCGCCTCCCATGCCGTGACGGGTGATCGGGGCCCCGCGCATCGCCGCGTCGCCGGGGGAGGTTCGATGGACAGCGAAGGGAGTCTTTGCGAGCGCATCGTCGCCGAAATGCCCGTGGCGGTGATCCTTGCCGATCGCGACGGCATCGTCCGGCTCTGGAACCGCGGGGCGGAGGCCGTGTTCGGCTACACCGCCGCGGAAGCCGTGGGGCAGAGCCTCGACATCATCATCCCCGAGGACCTGCGAGACCGGCACTGGGCGGGGTACCGGCGCGCCGTCGCCGCCGGGCAGACGCGGCTGGGCACGCGCGCGCTGCCGACCAGGGCCGTGCGCAAGAGCGGGGAGACGATCTACGTCGAGCTGAGCTTTGCCGTCATCCGGGGCGCCGCAGGCCCGGTGGTCGGCGCGCTGGCGGTGGGGCGCGACATCACGGAGCGACACCTGCAGGAGCGCGCCCGGCGCCGGCGCCTGGCGGAGCTGGAGGCCCAACTCGGCGCTGCCCCGCCCGACGATGCGCCGAGCCGTTTCGCGCCGGCGCTCCGCGCCATGGAGGTTCGCCGGCACGCGTGGGCGTCCGAGCGCGGATGGCGCGTGCGGCGCTGGTCGCAGGCGCTCGGCTGGCGCGGCCCGGCGGGCCCGAGGCTCCCCGACCCGCCGGGCCCGGCCCCGCTCCCGCCCGTTCGCGTATGCAGTCCCCGCCGTCGCGACCCGAACTCGGGCTTGACCGCTCCGGTTCCCCGTGCCACCCTTTCTTATCTTCGTGCTGCAGACGTCCGCGGGGAAGGAGAAGCGCATGTGCGCGAGCCGGCCGGTGGACCCGCAAACTCATCCGCTCGAGCTCGACGCGGAACAGCTCGGCAACATCATCGGGGCGGCCATGGATGCGGTCATCTCCGTGGACGAGCAGCAGCGCATCGTCCTCTTCAACGCGGCGGCGGAGCAGATGTTCCGCTGCCCGGCGGCGGAGGTGCTCGGGCAGCCGCTGGAGCGCCTGATCCCTCCGCGGTTCCGGGAGGCGCACCGCGGCCACGTGGCGACGTTCGGCCGGCACGGCGTGACGTCCCGGCGGATGGGGGCGCTGGGGGAGCTCGCCGGGCTGCGGGCCGACGGCGAGGAGTTTCCCATCGAGGCCTCGATCTCCCAGACGACCACCGGCGGCCGGAAGCTCTTCACCGTGATCCTCCGGGACATCACGGAGCGCAAGCAGATCGAGGAAAAGATCCGCGAGTTGCACCGCGACGTCGAGCAGCGCAACGCCGAGCTGCACGCGGAGCGCCGCCGCTGGCAGATGCTGGTGGAGAGCATCGCCGACGAGGTCTGGATCTCGGACGCGCAGGGGAACATGCGCCTGATGAATCCCGCCGCGATCTCCGGCTGGGGAGACGGCGCGTCGGTGGCGGCGGCCCTGGACCAGGTGGAGATCCTCACCCCCGAGGGCGAGCCGCGCCGGCCGGAGGACGCGCCGCTGCTGCGGTCCCTCCGCGGGGAGACCCTCCGCGGGGAGGAGATCATGCGGGACCGCGGGAC
The DNA here is from genome assembly GCA_041946635.1 of Methylomirabilales bacterium (SeqCode). Taxonomy (GTDB): domain Bacteria; phylum Methylomirabilota; class Methylomirabilia; order Methylomirabilales; family 2-02-FULL-66-22; genus 2-02-FULL-66-22. The sequence continues at coordinate 752 of JBHGAX010000316.1, read as the reverse complement.
CGGCCGGGTGCGCTACCGGCAGTTCAGCTCGGCGCCTCTCCGGGACGCCGCCGGGACGATCACCGGGGCGGTGGCCATCCTGCGCGACATCACGGCCCTGAAGGAGGCGGAGGAGGGGCTGCGGCAGGCGCTCGGTGACAAGGACACGCTGCTGCGGGAGGTGCACCACCGCACCAAGAACAGCCTGCAGATGCTCGGGGACCTCCTGTTCCTCCAGTCCGAATTCCTCACCGGATCCAAGGAGAAGCAGGCCCTGGAGGACAGCTTCAACCGCATCTTCGCCATCGCCCGCCTGCACGAGCAGCTGTACCAGTCGCTGGAGAGCGGACGGATCCGGCTGGCCGAGTACCTCGAGCGACTGGTCGCGGGGTTTCGCAGCGTCTACACCGACGCGGCGATTCGCCTCGAGACCTCGCCGGAGCCGGTCCTGCTCGACGTGGATCGAACGATCAACGTCGGCCTCATCGTCAACGAGCTGGTCACCAACGCGCTGAAGCACGCCTTCACCGACCGGCCGGGGAGCATCGTGATCCGCGTGCATCCCGTCGGCCCGCTGCTGGAGCTGGGCGTGAGCGACGACGGCCGCGGCCTGCCGGCGGACTTCGACCTGGAGCGCGCCCGGTCGCTCGGGCTGCGCATCGTCCACATCCTCGCCCGGCGCCTCCAGGCCACGGTGGACATCGAGAGCCGCCAGGGCGCCAGCTTCACCATCCGGTTCCCACTCAAGAGCGAGGAGTAGGGCCAGGCAAACC
>JBHGAX010000315.1:0-4874 GCA_041946635.1 Methylomirabilales bacterium (SeqCode) | reverse complement strand
CGGTGCCCCCCCGCCGGAGGCGCCGGCGCCCGCCGCGCCGGCCCCGGGCGCGCCGGAGGAGGGCCGGCTCGTGGGCGAGGTGCGCATCGTGGCCGACGAGCCCACCAACGCCCTGATCATCAAGGCCACCGCGCAGGACTACCGGGTCATCGAAGAGACCATCCGGAAGCTGGACCTCTTGCCCAAGCAGGTCCTGATCGAGGTGCTGGTGGCCGAGATCACCCTGACCGACAGCCTGAACTTCGGCCTGGAGTACTTCCTCCGCACGGGCGAATTTGCGCTCCAGCAGTTCTTCGGCCTGGGGCCGATCCCGCAGGACCTCCTGCGGGGCGTGGCCACCAACACGGGCGGGTTCACCTTGACCTTCGTGGACCAGGACCGCTTCCAGCTCTTCCTGAACGCGCTCTCGGCCCACACCAAGATCAACACGCTGGCCACGCCGCACATCCTCACGCAGAACAACCGCGAGGCCAAGATCCAGGTGGGCCAGGAGGTCCCGGTCGTCACCGGGAATCAATCCACCGTGGGCACCGGCGAACGGATCTTCCAGACCATCCAGCAGCGCGACATCGGCCGCATCCTGGCCATCAAGCCGCACGTGAACGAGAAGCGGCAGGTCACGCTGGACATCCAGCTGGAGGTCACCGACACGCTCTCGGCCTCCACGGTCACCGGCACCCCGTCCTTCAGCAAGCGCGCCGCCCAGACCTCGGTGGTGGTGGAGGATGGGCAGTCGCTCCTCATCGGCGGCATCATCTCGGACAACGTGCGCAAGGGGCAGAGCGGCATCCCGTGGCTCAGCCGGATCCCGGTGCTCGGGTTCCTGTTCGGGACCACCTCCGACGCCACCGACCGGACGGAGCTGTTCATCATGCTCACGCCGCGCGTGGTGGGGAACCCGGAAGAGGGCCGCGCGCTGACCGAGGAGTTCCGCCGGCGCCTGGAGTGGATGGAGGACGTCCTGCGGCAGAGCCAGGAGCGGAAGAAGTCGGCGACCTGGTAGGAAGGTAAAGCGTAAAACGTGAAACGTAAAACGTAAGGGGCGGCGCCAGGCGGCTGGTGGCGTTTCGCTCCTTACGTTTTACGTTTTGCGTTTTCTTGTGGTAGGAGAAGTGGATGTGCCGACGATCATCGGCTCGGTGGGGGTCGCGCTGCTGCTGGTCGCGTTCCTGCTCAACCTGGTGGGCTGGCTGCCTGCGCGCCGCCCCGCCTACTCGCTGCTCAACCTGCTGGGTGCCGGCCTGGCCGGTTACTCCTCCTGGCTCATCGGCTTCCTGCCGTTCGTGGTGCTCGAGGGCGTCTGGACCGCCGTGGCGGCCGTCGCCCTCGCCCGCCAGCTCGCCCATCCGCCCGACCCCGATTCCTCGGCCGGGTAGAATTGGGGACGCCTAGCCTTCCGGCACGTTCCGCTGGAAGGAGGTTTCCAGCACCTTTCGCAGCTCGTCGATGAGGGCGGCGTCGGGCACTTGCCGGAGGATGGTGCGGACCGTGAAGCCGCAGCTCCGGCAGCGCTTGTACCGGTAGATCCACTGCCCCTCCTGCGCCGGCTCGCCAATCTCTTCCATCTCCTCGAAGCAACAGCGGTCGGGACGGGGGGGCGAAATGATGCGCTCCGGGTAGCGGTTCTCGGCTGCCTGCTGGTCGGTGTACTTGACGATGCTTGGCATGGGGCGCTCCGCGAGGGTGAAGGGGCACCAGACAGAGGGGCAAGAGCGATGCCAAGCCTCGCGCCGGGACCTCCCGGCCGCCGGAGCCTTCAGCCGGGCGGCCTTGCGCGCGGCCTGCGCGCGGATGCGCACGGCAGCCCCGCGCGGGGTGCAAGAACTGCAACGCGGACCGACGGGCTTTGCCCACCGGGGCCCGGCTTTCCGCTTGACAGCCTGCGCGGGGAAGGGCGATTCTGCGGCGACGCTGGCCCCCGCATGCAAGGAGGACGGCATGGTTCGCGACGTCGACATCCTCTTGATCGGCCACTTCGCCAAGGATCGCCTGGTGGTGGATGGACGAGCCGAGACCGCGTCCGGCGGGGCGGTCTTTTACGGGAGCGTGCCGCTCCGCCGCCTCGGCGTGCGGGTGGCCGTCGCCACGCGGCTCCACCCCGATGACGCCGGGCGGCTGGACGAGCTGCGCGCCGAGGGCGTGGAGGTGTTCGCCGCCCCGGCGCCCGCCACCTCCGGCGTCGAGAACGTCTATCGCTCGGCGGACATGGAGCGCCGCACCTGCACGGTCCTCGACTTCGCGGGGCCGTTCCGGGACGCCGACATCCCCGCCGTGACGGCCAAGGCCACGCTCGTCGTCCCGATCATTGCGGGCGAGGTGGATCTGCCGCTGCTGGCGCGGCTGGCGGCGCGCGGCCCGCTCGGCATGGACGTGCAGGGCTTCGTGCGGGTCCGGGAGGGCCGCGCGCTCGTCTTCCGGCACTGGCCGGACATGGCGCAGGGCCTGGCCCACGTCACCTACCTGAAGACCGATCGCGCGGAGGCGGAGCTGCTCACCGGCCAGACGGACCTCGCGGCCGCGGCCCGGGCGCTGGCGGCCCTGGGCCCCCGGGAGATCGTGCTCACCCAGGCCTCCGGGGTCACGGTCTACGCGGACGGGCAGCTGTACACCGCCCCCTTCACCTCGCGCACGCTGGTGGGGCGCACGGGGCGGGGCGACACCTGCTTTGCCACCTACGTCGGGAAGCGCCTCCGGCTGCGCCCGGCGGAAGCCTGTCGCTGGGCGGCGGCGGTCACCTCGCTCAAGCAGGAGCGGCCGGGACCGTGGCGGGGGAGCCCGGCGGACGTGGAGGCGTGGCTGGCGGCGCACCCGTGAAGCTACGTAAAACGTAAGAGGCTCAGACAGCGGCCCACACGTGGCTGGGAAGGAGTGTGGTGTGGTTCCGGCCTACGAACGCGATCCTTACCTGACACACCTGGACACGCAGGTCGTCGAGCGGGGCGTGGAGGGCGACCGGCCCTACGTCGTCCTGGCCGACACCGTCCTGTATCCGGAGGGCGGCGGGCAGCCGGCGGACCGCGGCTGGATCGCCGGCGTGGCCGTGGAGGACGTGCGGCGCGTGGAGGGTCGCATCCGTCATCGCCTGGCAAAACCCGTGGCGGGGGATGCGGTCGCCGTCGCGCTGGACTGGGATCGCCGGTTCGATCACATGCAGCAGCACACGGCCCAGCACCTCCTCAGCGCCGTCGCCGCGGAGCGCTTCGGCCTGGCCACGACCGCCTTTCACCTGGGCGCCGCCGTCTCGGACATCGAGCTGGACGCGGCCGGGATGCCTCCGGACCGGCTGGAGGCGCTGGAGGAGGCGGTGGCCGCCGAGATCCGGGCGGCGCGCCGCGTGACCGGGCGGCGCGTGAGTGCGGAGGAGTTTGCCCGGCTGGCGGTGCGGACCCGGGGCCTGCCCGAGGGCCACACGGGGGACATCCGGCTGGTGGAGATCGCCGGCCTCGACCTGAACACCTGCGGCGGGACGCACGTGCGGAGCACCGCCGAGATCGAGGCGCTCAAGCTCCTGGGAACCGAGCCGATGCGGGGCGGGACGCGGCTCCGCTTCGCGGCCGGCCGCCGGCTCCGCCGGCTCCTGGCCGCCCACGAGGCGCGGAGCGCCCGCCTGCGCCAGCTCCTGGGCGGCGCGGACGACGAGCTGCCGGCGCTGGTCGCGGCGAAGCTCGAGCAGGCGAAAGAGGCCGGGCGGAAGCTCCGCGCCCTGGAAGAGGAGCTGGCGGCTCAGACCGGCGCCGCGCTGGCCGCCTCCGGCCGGGCGGTCGCCGCGGGGCACTGGCCCGAGCGGGACGCCGCCTTCCTGCAGCGGGTGGCGAAGGCCTACGTGGGCCGCGCGCCGCGCGGCCTGGCGCTCCTCACGGCGGGCGAGGGCGAGGCGGGCGCCTTCCTGCTCTGTGCCGGCCCGGACGCCGCGGTCGATCTCGCCGCCCTGGGGCGCGAGGTGGCCGCCACGCTGGGCGGCCGGGGCGGCGGGGCGGGTCGCATGTTCCAGGGCAAGGCGACGGCCCTCTCCCAGCGAGAGGCCGCGCTCGCCCGCGTGCGAGCGGCCGCGGGACGGGCCGGGTAGGGGCGAACCGTCAGCCAGCCCCAGCACTCGCCCACCGTCATCTTGCGTCACCCTGGCCCCCTCAGAGGGGACGGCGCGGGGCTCAGTACAGGAAGCTGACCCCCACACTGAAAGAGGCCGAGTTCAGCGCCGGGTTCGAGTCCGAGATGTTCGCGTTGGACAGGTGGTGGTACACCGTCCGGAAATCGAGGGTCACGCGCTCGGCCAGGGCGAAGTGGGCCCCCAAGCCGACCTGGGCCGAGAAATTGAAGTTCGTCCCCGTCTCCGGCACCGCGATCGTCGCATAGGTGACGCCGCCACCCCCCTCCACGAAGGGCGTCACCCGCGTCCCCGTCCAGAAGTTGTACTTCAGGAGGGGCGCCAGCCCGAAGACCTGGCTCGTGCGCTCCTGGAAGACCACCAGGTAGCTCAGCTCGCCGACCACTTCCAGGCTGCCCGGCAGGAACGCCTCCTGCTGTGCCAGCACGTACCCCACCCGCGGAAAGACGAGGAGCAGGTTGGCGTCCCGGACCTTGTGCGCCGTGGACAGGCCCCCGCCGGCCAGCAGGCCGAGGGTCACCCGGCCGGGCGGGAAGAGCCAGCGGCCCTCGGCCGCCTCGCGCTCCAGCGAGGCGGCCGAGGCGTGAGGGCTGCAGAGCGCGAGGAGCGCCACGACCGACGCCCCGATCAGGAACGCATGGATGGCCGCGTGCGGGCGAGATCGCCGGGTGCGCGGGAGCCTGGGCACGGAATGCCTCCGGGTACCTGGTGCTGGTCAGTGCGTCTGGCGGGCGGGGCGTGGTGGACACGGGAGGCATGCGGCGTCGGG
>JBHGAX010000314.1:0-4886 GCA_041946635.1 Methylomirabilales bacterium (SeqCode) | reverse complement strand
CGGGCCCCGGGGGACAGGCGGATGTCGGCGGGATGCTGGGCGGCCGCCCCCAGGGACACGACCAGGATGGCCTGGAGCACGACCAGCCAGCGCAGCCGGCGGCGGGACGCCTCGGTCCGCCGGAGCCGCCGCAGCAGCTCGGCCTCGGCGATCCCCGGGCCGGGCGGGCTCACGCGGCCTCCGGGCGCGGCAGCCGGGCCAGGAGCGGCTCCAGCGCCCGCGGGTCCACCGGCTTGGTGAGATGCAGGTCGAAGCCGGCCTCCCGCGCGCGCCGCTGGTCCTCCTCCTGCCCGTAGCCGGTGAGGGCGATGAGGTACGCCCGGCTGGCGTCCTGCCGCAGGGCCCGCGCCACCGCGTAGCCGTCCATGCCGCGGGGCAGCCCGATGTCGCAGAGCACCACCTCGGGGTGGAACTCGCGCGCCAGGTCCACGCCGGCCTGCCCCGTGTGGGCCACGGCCACGTGGTGCCCGAAGGCCTCCAGCAAGAGCCGCATGCTCTCCGCGGCGTCCGGCTTGTCCTCGATCACCAGGATGCGCCGGGCCGGCCCGGCCGCCTGCTGCTCCACGGCCGTCTCCCCCTCCGCCTGGCCGGGTGGGGCCACCGGCAGGCGCAGCGTGAACGTCGAGCCCTGGTCCGGCCCCGGGCTGGCGGCCGCCACCTCGCCGCCGTGCAGCTCGATGAGCCCCTTGACCAGGGCCAGGCCCAGGCCCAGCCCCCCCTGTCCCTGGTCCCGGGCCACGTCCACCTGGCTGAACGGCTCGAACACGGTCGCCAGCGTCGGCTGCGCCATGCCGATGCCCGTGTCCTCCACGGTGAGGCAGAGGCGCGAGCCCCCCGGCTCCAGCCCCAGCCGCACCGCGACCCGGCCGCCCGCCGGGGTGAACTTGATGGCGTTGCTCAGGAGGTTCCCCAGGGCCTGCGCCAGCCGCGTCCGATCCCCCGCCACGTGGATCGGCGCGGGCGGCAGGGCCGCCGCCAGGCTCAGGCCCTTGGCCTCGGCGGCGCCCCCCTGATCCTGGAGCGCCTGGCGCACCAGCTCCCCCATCTCCACCGCCTCGCGCCGCAGCAGGAGCTTCCCGCGGCTGACCCGGGCCAGGTCCAGCAGGTCGTCGATCAGGCGGGCCATGTGCACGGCCTGCCGGTCGATCATGTCCCGGATCTGCGCCAGGCGCGGCTCGGGCGGGAGGAGCCGGCGCAGCAGGTCCACGCCGTTCCGGATGGGCGCCAGCGGGTTCCGGAGCTCGTGGGCCAGCATGGCCAGGAACTCGGTCTTCCGGCGGTCCGCCTCGGCCAGCTCCTGGGCGCGCTGCTTCAGCACGCGCTCCAGCCACTTGCGCTCGCTGATGTCGCGGAGGAACCCGGCGAACATGGCCGGCCCGTCCGTGGGCAAGCGCGTGATGGCCAGCTCCGCCGGGAACTGGCTGCCGTCGGCCCGGTAGGCCGGCAGCTCCAGCCGCTTCCCCAGGAGCACGGCCTCGTCCGTCAGCAGGTAGCGCGCCAGCTCCGACCCGCGGCCTTCGCGCTCCGCCGGGTGGACGATCAGGTCGGCGAAGGGCCGGCCCACCGCCTGGGAGCGGGCGTAGCCGAAGGTCTTCTCGGCGGCCGCGTTGAAGTCCAGGATGGTCCCAGCATGGTCCAGGAAGACGATGGCGTCCAGCGCGGACTCCACGATGGCCGCCTTGCGCGCCTTGGAGCGGCCGGCCGCCTCCTCCGCCCGCTTCCGCTGGATGAACTGGCCCAGCTGGTGCCCGATGGTGTCCAGGGCGTCCAGCAGGTCCTGGTCCGGCGCGGCGCTCTCGTGCGACAGGCACTCGATGACGCCCAGCACGGCCTCCCCGCTCCGGATGGGGAAGCCGAAGGCGGCGCGCGGGCCGGCCCGGGCGGCCTCGCAGAGGCGCGGGTCGCCGGGCTCCCGGCCGGCGTCCGGGATCCAGACCGGCTGGCCCTCGGCCCAGACGCGCCCCGGCAGCCCGGCCGCGGGATCCGGCCGGGCGGCCCGCGTGGCCGCCGCGAAGCCCGTGGCCGCCACGCCGGGCACCTGCCAGAGCTCCACGCAGGTGAGCTGCCGGGCCATCTCGTCCACCCGCCAGAGCACCGCGGCCTCCCAGTCCAGCCGCTCGCACAGCGCCTGGAGCAGGCGCGGGCTGGCCGCGGCCAGCGAGGCCGATTCGGCCAGGACGTGGCTCACCGCCTGCTGCAGCGCCAGCCGCCGGGCGGTGCGGCGCCCGGCCGTCACGTCGCGCGTGAAGCAGCGGCTGTGCACCAGGCGCCCGGCCTCCCGGCGCACGTTCGAGTCGAGCAGCACCTGCCGGATGGAGCCGTCCTTGGCGCGCAGGCGCGCCGGGTAGTCGCGCAGCGTCTCGCCGCGCTTCAGCCGCTCCAGGATGTCCTGGATCGCCGCCGCGTCCGCGTGGAACTCGGCGATGTGGCGGCCCACGTATTCCTCCCGGGCGTAGCCCAGGAGGTCCAGCTCCGCCTGGCTGGCGCGCAGGATCCGGCCGTCCGGCCCGACCCAGTGCATGGCCATGGGCCCGTGCTCGAAGAAGTCGCCCAGCTCCTGCTCGCGCGCCTCGGCCTGCCGGCGCGCCTCCGCCTCGCGCCCGAGCGAGGCGGCCAGCGCGGCGCGCTCCAGGGCCAGGGCCGCCTGCGCCGCGGCCAGGCCGAGGAGGGTGCGCTCCAGGGGGTCCGCGAAGTCGCTGCGCCGCGAGCCGGCCAGCAGGCAGAGGGCGCCGTCCCCGGCGGCCACGGGCACCAGGGCCAGCGTGCCCGTGCCCCAGGGGTCCAGGATCTCGACCCGGTCCACCGCCCCGGGCGGCAGCCAGGGGGCCACGGCCGCCCGCACCACCCGCAGGGTGGCCGGCTCCCCGTCGCCGTGCCGGACGCGCGCCGCCTCCTGGACGCTGCTGCCGGCGCCGCTCCAGCGCGCGTAGGCCAGGTCCAGGGCCAGCACGGTCACCACCGTGTCCGTCAGGCGGGCCAGGAGCGCCTGCGTCGGGTCCGGCGCGTCGGCCGGCGGCGCGAGCAGACCGGCCAGCGCCTGCAGGCCGTGCTGGAGGCGGGCCGCCTCATCCGCGGGTGCGGCTCGGCTCGGCGGCGTGGACGGCGTCGCGCGCATGGCTCGCCTCCGGCGTCTCCTGGTAGGCCAGAAAGTGCGGGTAGAGGTCCACGGGGTGCCGGAGTGCGGGCACCCGCACGCCGGGCGGCGCGATCAGGAACGTCTGCATCTCCTCCGGGGCGGGGCCGGCGTGGGCGCCCACCTCCTCGATGAAGGAGACGTCGCCCTCGGGCGCGCCCTCGCCGTAGAGGATGAGGTCCCCGGCGCTCGGCATGGCCAGCAGGTCGGCCAGGTCGCCCAGGAGGCGCGGCAGGTCCTCCCGCCCCGCGAAGGGCCCGGCCTGCCCGCGCGCCAGGCGGAACCGGCGGCCGCGCCACAGGCAGATCGGCCCGCAGGCCGAGCGCGCCAGCAGGAAGCCGAGCCCGGGGCTCCGCGACATGCGGTCGGCGAGGCCCGGGAAGCGTGCGTCGATCTCCTCCAGGCCGAGCGGCTCGCGCTGGTCCAGGAAGTAGACGAAGGCGTTGGGGCCGGCCGAGACCACCCGGATCCCGTCCCGCTCCTTCACCTCGGGCGTCTCGCCCAGCAGGCCGGGGAAGTCCTCCTCCAGGGCGTTCACGAAGCGCTGGAACAGCCCGGGGGTCTTGTGCGTCCGGAACGCCCGCAGGCCCCGGCGCAGGCTCGGGGCGCCGGGCAGGCGCTGGCCCACCTGGAGGGCCGGGTCGAAGAACGCCTGGAAGAGCCGCCGCTCCAGCGGCAGCCCGGTCACCTCCGCGTAGGGCCGGCAGGCGATCTGGCCGTGGTCCGAGAGGACATAGAGGTCGTAGGCCAGGTCGGGACGCCGGCGGACGATGCGCCAGAAACGGTGCAGGGAGCGGTCCACCTGCCGCAGCGAGCGCATGGCGCGCCGGTGGCGCGGCCCGTAGGCGTGGGCCATGACGTCGTAGCCCAGGAAGTTCACGTAGACGGCCCGGGTGCCGGCCGCCAGGTCGCGCGCCACGGCCAGCGTGAAGAACTCGTGGATCCAGAAGGACATGCCGATCTTGATGGCGACCCACTTCCAGTCCCGCTGCCCGCCCAGCGCGTGGCGGAGCGCGCGCCCCAGCTCCAGGAGCGTGCGCACCAGGCCCTTGGCCACCACCCAGCCGAGCACGACGAACGCGGACACGAGCCGGCGGAGGCTCCCGCCGCTCGGCCGCTTCAGCATGGTGGCCGTGAAGAGGTTGTTGGCCGCGCCGCCGGTGAAGACGCAGCCGTACGCGCTGCCGCCCGCCAGGATCCCCGGCCGGCCGGCCGCCTGCGAGGCCTCCACGTGCGCCGCATCCCCGGCCCGCGGGAACCAGACATCCGTCCCCCGGCGCTTGTCGTGGTAGTGGAAGCCCGGGATGTCCGGGCGCACCCCGTACATGGCCGCCATCTGGAACGCCGGCGTGGAGGTGGGCAGGCCGGCCCGGGTGGCGCGGAACTGGAAGCCGTGCCGCGCGAGCAGCCGCTGCAGGAACGGCATGCGGCCCTCGGCCAGCGCGCGGAACAGGACCGGGCGCGACAGCCCGTCGATCTGCACCACCAGGAAGCGGCGGCCCGGCGCCGGCGCCTCGCCCGCCAGCGCGTCCACCGCCGCCTGCAGGCGCAGCACCATCTCCTCCGGCTCGACGCGCCAGCCCATGCGGCTCGCTCCTCCGTCCCGCGTCGCGGTCAGGCGGTCCTGCGCTTCTTCGCGGCGGCCGGCTTCCTCGACCTGGCCGGCGCCCGGGACGCGCCCAGGCTCTTGCGGAGCGCCGCCATGAGGTCCACCACGTTGTCGGGCCGGCGCGCCGCCTCCTTGAGGGCGAAG
>JBHGAX010000313.1:0-4917 GCA_041946635.1 Methylomirabilales bacterium (SeqCode) | reverse complement strand
CTCACCCGCGCCTTGGGAAATCCGCTGCCCCTGCCCGTGACCCTCGACCTGCAGGGCAGCAAGTGGCGGCTCGGGGATTTCGCGTCCTTCGCGCTCGAGCCCGGCGCCCGCGTGCAGCTCGTCCTCGCCGCGCGGGGCACTTCGGCGGATACCCTTCCCGTCCCCCACCGTGACTTCTTCCGGGCGGCGGCCTCCTCGAACGGCGAGATCGTCTTGAACGACGCCAAGAGCGTCCTGCGCATCGAGGCCGTCTCCGGCGAGCGCATTCGCGCCCGCGTGGAGCGGGGCGGCGAGATCTCGGCCAACAAGGGCATCACCTTCGCGCGCTCGGCGTACCGCAAGGAGGCGCTCGGCGAGAAAGACCGGCAGGTGGTCGAGCAGACGCGGGCCGTCGCCGGCGTGCAGTACGCCGTCTCGTACGTGAAGGACGCGGCGGAGACGGCCCGCTACCGGGCGCTCCTGCCCGGGTGCCGGCTGATCGCGAAGCTCGAGCGGGCGAGCGCCCTCGCCGAGGCGCCGGGCATGGCCGCCTCCTGCGACGAGGTCTGGCTCTGCCGGGGGGACCTCGGCGCGGAGCTGGGCGCCCGGGCGATGGCCGCCGCGGTGCACGCCTTCACCCGGCAGGTCGCCTCGCTCCCCGTGCCCGCCCTGCTGGCCGGCCAGGTGCTGGAGCACATGACGGACAATCCGTCCCCCACCCGCTCGGAGCTGTGCTACCTTTACGATGCGCTGCAGGCCGGCTACCGGGGCGTCGTCCTCTCCGACGAGACGGCCGTGGGGCGCTACCCGGTGGAGGCCTGCCGCACGGCGGCACTGTTCCGGGGGGTGAAGGCGTGAGCACCGTCGCCGTGATCGGGGCCAGCGAGAAGCCGGCCCGGTACTCGAACCGGGCCATCCGCATGCTGCAGGCGCACGGGCACACGCCGATCCCGGTCTCCAGGACCGGTAAGGACGTGCTGGGCCTCAAGGGCTACTCATCGCTCCGAGACGTGCCGGAGCGGGTCGACACGGTGTCCATGTACCTCTCGGCAGAGAAGCAGGCACCCGTGATTCAAGACATCTTGGCGGTTCAGCCGAGGCGGGTGATCTTCAGCCCCGGCGCAGAGAACCCTGGGGCGTATCCCGGGCTCGCCGAACAGGGCATCGAGGTCGTCGAGGCCTGCACGCTGGTGCTGCTCTCCACCGGGCAGTTCTAGCGGCACCGGGCTGGCGCTTTCCCCTCACCCTGCCCCTCTCCCCGCTGCGCGGGGTGAGGGGATCCAACCACAGCCTCACGCCCCGGAGAGTGCCATGGGTCCCGAGCGGTGGCTGCCCTTGCTGGCCGAGATCGCGGAGAAGGCCGACCAGATCGCGCTGCGCTACTTCCGCACCGCGACCCTCGACGTGCTGACGAAGAGCGACGCCAGCCCGGTGACCATCGCGGACCGCTCCATCGAGGAGGCGGCGCGGGACGTCCTGGCGCAGGGGCACCCCGGCCTGGGCATCTACGGCGAGGAGTACGGGGAGCGCGCCGGCGAGGCGGGGGCGCGCCTCATCATCGACCCGATCGACGGCACCCGGAACTTCGTGCGGGGAATCCCCTTCTTCGCTACGCTGCTCGCCATCGAGGAGGACGGCGAGGTGACGGCGGGCCTCGTCTCCGCACCCGCGCTGGGCCTCCGCTGGCAGGCGGCCCGGGGGGCCGGGGCCTTCTGCGGCGCGCGACGGCTGCAGGTCTCGTCCATCGCCGACCTCGGGCGGGGGCAAGTCTTCCACGGGGACCTGAGCGGCGCCGCCGAGATGCCGCCGCCCCCGGGCATCTCGACGCTCTTCGCCCGCGCGCAGCGGACCCGGGGCTTCGGCGACTTCTACCAGCACCTCCTCGTGGCCGAGGGCGCGGGGGAGTTCGCCGTGGACCCGGAAGTGAAACCCTGGGACATCGCGGCCCTGCAGGTCATCGTGGAGGAGGCCGGCGGGCGGGCCACCGCCCTGGACGGCCGGCGCACCATCTACGGCGGGAGCCTGGCGACCTCCAACGGCCTCGTGCACGCCGAGGCGCTGCGGCTGCTCCTGGGCGGCTCGCCGCGGGAGGACGCTTAGGAGGCGGCTCGGCTTCCGCTTGAACTCGGGCGCCTCCTTTGATATAAGCTCGTACCGACTTGCGAGGGGGGCAAGGAAGGCAGCCGCGTCTATGCTCCCCCGGCGCTGTCACTCCGCTCCGGCCTCACGAGGAACTCCGCCCCCTCGGTCGCCTCGCGGTCTCCCGACTTAGCCGGCTTCCCCGCTATCCCTGGTCCCCACTCGCTTCGAGGAGGAACGTGTCATGCCGAAGGTCGCCGCCAATCTCACCATGCTCTTTCAGGACGTCCCCTTCCTGGATCGCTTCGCGGCAGCGAAACAGGCGGGCTTCAAGTACGTCGAGTTCCTGTTCCCCTACGACCATCCGGCCGAGAAGGTGAAGGAGGCCCTGGACAAGAACGGCCTGAAGGTCGTCCTCTTCAACCTGCCCAGCGGCAACTGGGGCGGCGGCGACCGCGGCATCGGCGCCAGCCCGAACCGGGTCGAGGAGTATCGGGCCGGCGTCAAGAAGGCCGTGGAGTACGCCAAGCTCCTCGGCGTTCCGCGCATGAACACCCTGGCCGGCAAGGCGGTCCAGGGCTTCTCGCGGGAGGACCACCTGAAGACGCTGGTCGAGAACCTCAAGTTCTCGGCCGACGCCCTGGGCCAGATCGGCGTGAAGCAGATCGTCGAGCACATCAATCCGTTCGACATCCCGGGCTTCGTGCTGAACCGGGTTCAGGACGTGCTGGACGTGCTGGCCAGGGTCGACCGGCCGAACACCGCCGTGCAGTACGACGTCTACCACGCGCAGCGGACCGAGGGGAACCTCGTCCAGATCCTGCGCGAGCACTTCGCCAAGATCGACCACATCCAGGTCGCCGATAACCCCGGCCGCAACCAGCCGGGGACCGGCGAGATCAACTACCCCTTCGTGTTCGCCGAGATGGACAGGCTGGGCTACCAGGGGTTCGTCGGCCTGGAGTACGTGCCCAAGCCGGACACGCTCAAATCCCTCGGCTGGATCAAGGAGTACGGCTGCCAGATGGCGTGACGGCTGCTTGAAAAAGGCCCATCTGCGGCGTTGGCCCGCCTCGACACTCGCTGCGGCGTACCTCCCGTACGCCTCGCTCGGCCTCCGGCGCGCCGCCTTGCATATGGACCTTTTTGAGCAGCCTAGATATCACTTGTCTCAGCAGTTCATCGTGCGTACTGAATCAAGGAAGGAGAGTTGAGATGGCCAAGATCGGTTTCATCGGGCTGGGGATCATGGGCAAGCCCATGAGCAAGAACCTGCTCAAGGCCGGACACGAGCTGGTCGTGTTCGACGTCGTGCCGGCGGCGGTGCAGGAGGTGGTCGCGGCGGGTGCCAAGGCGGCCGAGTCGTCGAAGGCCGTGGCCCAGCAGTGCAGCTTCATCATCACCATGGTGCCCAACTCCCCGCACGTGAAGGCCGCCATCCTCGGCCCCAACGGCGTGCTCGAGGGGGCCAAGGCCGGCGCGCTCGTGGTGGACATGTCCTCCATCGACCCGACCGTCTCGAAGGAAGTCGCCGCCGCGCTGGCCAAGAAGCACATCCGCTTCGTCGACGCGCCGGTGAGCGGGGGCGAGCCGAAGGCCATCGACGGGACGCTCTCCATCATGTGCGGCGGCAAGAAGGCGGACTTCGACGAGGCCCTGCCCATCCTGAAGAACATGGGCGCGAGCGTGGTGCTGTGCGGCGAGGTCGGCGCCGGCAACGTGACCAAGCTCGCCAACCAGATCATCGTGGCGCTGAACATCGCGGCCATGTCCGAGGCGCTGGTCCTCGCCGCCAAGGCGGGCGTGGATCCCGAGCTGGTGTTCGAGGCCATCAAGGGCGGCCTGGCGGGCAGCACCGTGCTCAACGCCAAGGCCCCCATGGCCCTGGCCCGCAACATCAAGCCCGGCTTCCGCATCAACCTGCACATCAAGGACCTGGCCAACGCGCTGGACGCCGGCCACGCCGTGGGCGTGCCCCTGCCGCTGACCGCGCAGGCCATGGAGATCATGCAGGCGCTGAAGGTGGACGGGATGGGCGACGCCGACCACAGCGCCATCATCCGCTACTACGAGAAGCTGGCGCAGGTCGAGGTCAAGAAGCAGAAGTAGGCCGGCACGATCGAGGAAAGGCGGGGCGGCGGCTGCCCCGCCTTTTTTCTTCCCCCCGCTCGCATCCACAGGAGGCAGCCCCATGAAGTACCGGTACCTCGGCTCCTCGGGCCTGCTCGTGTCGCGCATCTCGCTGGGCACCATGACCTTCGGGGCCTCCCCCTGGGGCTGCGACGAGCCGGAGGCTCACCGCATCCTGCAGGCGTACCTGGACGCGGGCGGCAACTTCATCGACGCGGCGGACGTCTACGCGGGCGGGAAGTCGGAGGAGGTCATCGGGACGTTCCTCCCCCGCGTGCCGCGCGAGCAGGTCGTCCTGGCCTCCAAGGTCTACTTCCCCGTGGGAAGCGGCCCGAACACCTTCGGCCTCTCGCGCAAGCGCATCCTGGCCTCCTGCGAGGCGAGCCTGCGGCGGCTGCGCACCGAGTACCTGGACCTCTACTACATCCACGGGCCGGACCCCATCACCCCCTACGAGGAGACGCTCGCCGCGCTGGATGACCTCGTCCGGCAGGGAAAGGTTCGCTACCTGGGCTGCAGCAACCTCTTCCCCTGGCAGATGGTGAAGGCCTCCCTCACCGCGAGGCATCGCGGGCTCACCGGGCTCACGGCCGGCCAGTTCCTGTACAACCTCATCCACCGCGAGCCCGAGCGCGAGCTGCTCCCCGCGGCGGCGGACCAGGGCATCGGCCTGGTCGCCTACGCGCCCCTGGGCGCGGGCCTGCTCACGGGGAAGTACGCCGGCATGGC
>JBHGAX010000312.1:0-4926 GCA_041946635.1 Methylomirabilales bacterium (SeqCode) | reverse complement strand
GAACGCGACCGCCTCTGGAGGAGCTCCAGCTACGCCTTGCTCTTCTGCCGTTCGATCTCGAGGCGGAGGCGCTCTTCCTGGGCGCGTAGCTCGGGGGTGAACTCCTTGCCGAAGTCATCGGCTTCGAAGATGGGACGAATCTCGAGTTCGGCGTCCTCGCCCGGCATGGGATCGGGGCAGCGACGCGCCCACTCGACCGCCTCCTCCATCGACCGGACCCGCCACACCCAGAAGCCGGCGACGAGCCGGTTGGTCTCGGGGAACGGACCGTCAACGACAGTGCGCTTGCCTCCCGCGAACTTGATGCGCTTGCCCTTCGCGCTCGGGTGAAGGCCCTCGCCCGCGAGCATGATGCCCGCCTTCACCAGTTCCTCGTTGTACTTGCCCATCTCGGTGAGCAGCTTCTCGCTGGGCATGATGCCCGCTTCGCTGTTCTTCGTTGCCTTCACGATCACCATGGCCTTCATCGTTGTGCCCCTTCGTTACGGTGCCGGCGACGCCGGGCCTGGTTCATAATGGTCAGCGGGGGCGCCGCCGGCTACAGGTGCGACCGGGCGCGAGTGCGGGCCGCGTGCTCGACCAAGCCGGCTCACCTCCGGCATCGAGCCCCGCGCCGGGCGGACGACGGCCAGGCTGAAGCCGGCCGTTCCGTCGAACGGCTCGTGCGTCCCGTCGCGCTGCGCCTTGGCAGCCTCTGCGGATTCCGGGCCATGCCTGAGGGGTACTGCGGCTGCAGGCCCTGGGAGACACCCGCCTGGCCCTCTCCGCGACTTACGCCACAGGTGCCGCCCGGTGGCGACAGCCGGGTGGGCGTCCATTCCTGCGCAGTCCGTCTGTCAGCACGCGGCCCTTTCGCGCGTCGATGCACGCTCCGATGCGCCCTGCCTCCGCTCGCCCTCCTGGCCTTGGCAGAATGGGCCACGCATGCCGGGGCGAGACCGTGGCACCCGCCCGCAGGCCCCGGCCCCCCGGCAGGAGAGTCCGCAGGGGTGCGGGCGCTACGGCGTGCGTCGTGAGCCGGCACTCCTGCCTCTGCCGGCGAGGATCTCCCTCACGATACGTGCGGGCATCACATCGTATCGTCGCACGCCTGGATCGCAAGTATGCGCGAGCAAAGCGACTGTCCCGGTGCCGTTCTACTCGGCCACCGAGCCTGGTTGCTGTCGTCGTGGTCGCGCCGCCGACCCAGCCGTCCGGCAGCGGTCTACGCGATGCACGCAGGTGCGGGGCGGGGGAAGGCCGGGCTTCTCGGGCTCGGGTCCGTGGGCGGCCGTCGGAACGGCCGATGGAGGCCCCGAGAGCGAGGCCTTCGTTGCGGCCGGGGGAGGAGGCGGGTTGCTATTCGGGTTACGATACGGAGCTGCAGCCAGTGGGTATCGTCACAGTGACGGCAATAACGGCGCGGCCTTAGATCTCCAGGGCGTAGCGATTGCCGCTGTCGGGACAGGGCTTTCTGCCGGCATTGACGGCCCGGCTCACCGCTGTCGCCTTCGTCGTAGCAGGCGCCTCCCCGGCAGAAGGCCGTCTTCTCAGCGGCCCTGTGGCTCTGCGTGAGACGCTCTTTCCCTTGTCCCGCCTATTGCGACGCCAGCTTGACCCCCATCCGGCGCGCTCGCGCGCGCGCCTTGTCGCTGAGGCCGGCGTCCGGCGTGGCGCGCACGAGGCCGATCCAGAGGCTCTGGACCTTCCCCGCGCCCAGCAGGCCGGCCACCTGCTTGAGCAACCTGGGCATCGAGGTCGTCCACCGGGCGAGCATGGCGGGCGCGGCGGACGCGACGACGAGGACGGCTCGCTTGGTTCGGGGTCGGCCGCGATCCTTGGGGCCGCCTCCCCAGGGCCAGTAGCCGTAGCACACCGTGCGCTCGATGAAGCGCTTCATGAGCGCGGTGACCGTGCCGAAATTCATGGGCGACGCCAGGATGAACGCATCGCTCTGCTCCAGCGCGTCCAGGATCCCCGGCACGTCGTCCTGGATCGGGCAGGTGCCGCGCTCCAATCCGGGCTCCAGGGTGCACGCGCGGCAGTTCGCGCAGAACTCGACGCGCCGATCCAGCAGGTTCACCTTCTCGACGTCGGCCCCTGCCGCCCGGGCGGCGCCCAGCAGCTCATCAACAGCAGACTCGACGATGCCGCCGCGGCGATAGGACCCGACGATGGCGGTGATCTTCATGACGCGTCTCTTGCTTGTCGGTTGGAGGATCTGGCCAAAGCCCCTCGCGGACGGGTGCGCGCGACCTCGCGCCGCGAGGGGAGTGGCAAGAGGACGCTGGACTCGCCGGACGCCGTTGGGCTCGAGGAGCGTCGCCGGGCGGGGGCCAGATCCCCCGGCGTGCCCGGGACGGCGAGGCGAGGCTCGCGAGCGGACTACTCGGCAGGCGCGGTGGACTTCTTCGCCCGCGGGCGCGCGGGAGCCTTCTTCCTGGCGCCCGCGGTCGCTGCCGGCGCCTTCTTCGCCCGCGTGCCCGTGCGCGGGGCCGCCCGCTTGCGGGCGCGGGGCGCGACGGCGGGCTCGGCCGGGGCCTCCTCGGGGGCGGGCGCTTCGATGGTGGCGTCGCTCGGAGACGGTGCGGGCGCCTCCTCCGCCTCCGGGGGTGCGGGTGTCGGCTCTACCTCAAGGCCCGCGGGCTCCGGCATGGCCGGGGCCGGCTCTTGCGCGAGCCCGGCGGCCTGCACCTCGGCGGCCGCCACGTCGGCCGGGGGCAGGGCCTCCTGCACGCTCTCGCCGGCGAGCGCCTCGGCGGGAGGCGCCGCCTCGGACGACCTGGTGAGGCTCTGGTACTGCGGTCCCGGGTGCACGCGCACCCCGCCGCGGCGATCGCGGTCGAGGCGGAACAGCCCCTCGCGCTGGCCAAAGCGCAGGGCGTCCAGGATGCCGGCGAAGCCGTAGCGGCGCTCGTCGAAGGCCTCGTCGTACGTCTTCATGAACTGCTTGAACTGGCGCACGTACATCGGGAAGCGCGGGTTGGCGCCGCTCCGCGAGAACGCCTGCGCCATGACGCGGTAGCCCTCGGCCGGCCCGAGCCGCTCGCCGTTCTGGGCGCCGGGGGCCTCGGACGCGGCCGGCGCGGCCATCGACGATTCCACGGCAAGCTCCTGCTCCTGGCGCTCGCCGGGCACCTCGTCGGCGGGCGGCCCCTGACGGCCGTCCCGGGCCTGTCCGCCGTCCCGGCCATCCCGGCCGTCGCGCCGCTCGCGGTGCGGCCGCCGCTCAAACTGCTCGGCCGCCCCTCCGCCGTCGCCGCCCTCGGCCAGCTCCACCTGGAAGCTGCGGTCGTTGCCCTTCAGCGCCACGTAGCCCGCATTGGCCAGCTTCTCGACGAAGTCGCGGAAGGAGCCGGCGCCGTAGGCGCGCTCCGAGAAGCTGGAGTCGAGCTGCAGCAGCGTGCTCTTGAGCAGCCCCAGCTGGGGCGTCATCTCGCGGTCGGACAGGAGCTTCAGGGCGCGGCGGACCAGCGGCATGGCGGCCGCGATGTCCAGGGAGCCCCGCGTGCGGCCGCCGGCGTGCCGGCCCCGGCTCGTCACGCCCACGATGTCCTCATACGCCACGAACTCCGTGCAGTTCTTCTGCATCACCTGGCTGGTGAACGAGCGCCCGCCCACCACGAACACCTTGCGGTCGTACTGCTTGAGCTTCTCGACCAGCGTGATGAAGTCGCTGTCGCCTCCCACGATCACAAACGCGTTGATGTGGTTGTGGGTGAAGGCCATCTCGAGGGCGTCCAGGGCCAGGTTGATGTCGGCGCCGTTCTTGTCGCCGCCGGGGGTCAAGTTCCGCTGGACCATGTGGATGGCGTGCTGGGACATGGAGCGGCCGTAATCGGTGGCGCGGGTCCAGTCGCCGTAGGCGATCTTGGTCACGACCTCGCCCCGCTCCTTCACGGCCTCCAGCACGGCACCCACGTCGAACTGCCCGCCCAGGGTGGTCTTGACGCCGATCTCGATGTTGTCGAAATCAATGAAAACGGCAATCTTGAGTCGCTCGTCGCTCACGGTAGGTCCTTACAGCTCGAACCGCGGCACAGCCGCGATTCGCGGCGGGTTGTCGGCGCGCACCCGGGCGCGCCGAAATTTAGCAGTTTCATCGATCGCGGGACCCCACTCTACCGGGAGGGTCCTACCGCGTCAAGAAAAGACGGGGCCCCAAATCGCCGGGTAATTTCCGTTCGCCCCGAGCCGGGGCTGGTCCTGGCGATGCTTTCCGGGTACAATTCCGCGCCTTTGGCGCCGCCGATGCGGCGAGCACCACACCAATCGAACCCCGGAAAGGATGCCCATGAACGCGGAACAGGGCCTGCCCTTCGTGGCCATCAACGCCTGCTTGCGGGACGACTTCATCCAGCGGGTCATCTCCCGCGCCCTCGAGGCGCTGCCCGGCTCGTCGGAGCCGTGCGCGGCCGGGCTCGCGCGCGCGCTCGCCTCGCTGCAGATCCCGGGCTTCCGCCAGTTCGCGCGGGCCCCGCGAGGGCTGCAGGCGCGCGCGGCGGTGTCGCGCTTCCGCGCCTCCAGTGAATTCGTCGGCTGCGTGCTCGGCCTGTGGCTCGCCGGTCGCGGCGCACTCGCCGCGGAGGTCGAGCGCTTCCTGGAGGGGCAGCAGGTTCCCCGGGAGCGGATCCGCGTCGAGGACGGGCGGTTCCGCGGCTCGTGGAGCCTCGACGAGGTGCTGCGCCTGGCCGACCTGTTTCGCAAGGAGCACGCCGAGGCCGACCGCGACGACGTCGCCCTCCTGCTCTGCTGCCTGACGAGCCGCGCCCCGGTGGGCGAGAAGGCCGCTGCGGAGTCGCCGGCGGCCGCGGCCGATACCAGCACTCCGAGCTAAGGCGTCATCGACCACGAAGTTCACGACGGGCACGGAGGAATTCCTCAGCGGTTCCCCTTCGCGCTCTTCGTGTCCTTCGTGGTGCGACAGAGAGCGCTGCTTCCGCTCAC
>JBHGAX010000311.1:0-4929 GCA_041946635.1 Methylomirabilales bacterium (SeqCode) | reverse complement strand
GTCGCAATCCCCTTTCGTTCGGGTCTCACCTTCCGACCGTCGTCACGGGAACGGGTCTGCTTTCGGCATGTTGCCAGCCTCCATGCGCGGACCCCCGGGGAGTCTACTCCCCCGGGGCATCCGGCGCCACTACCGTGAGCGCGAAAAAGCGGCGAAGAATCGCGGTGTTGGCGCCTCGCGCGGATGGGATTCTGCCTCTCCATATTCGGCGCGCACTTGCGCGGCTATCCCGGAAGGCACCCGGATCCGCGCGCGGGGTCCCATCGCCCATCAGATGACAATGTCCTCGTCGGCCGGCTCGATCGGCACCCCCGTGCCGATGATCTCGACCGACGACGCGCATCGCTGGCAGAGCGTGTAGATACGCACCGTGTCCTCTGTCCGGTCGATCCGCGACCCGATCTCGCGCTTCAGCGCCTCGAGTTGGCGATCGGGAATGATCCCCTCGAACACGCTCTTCTGGACGCGCTCCAGGTAGCCCTTCAGGTACTTTGCCAGCAAGAGACGCTTCCGGTTGTTGACGACGTCGTAGCTCACCAGCAAGTGCCGCTCGTCCATGCCTCGCCCCCTGCCGGGTCCCGCGGCTAGCGGACGAGGAAGGGCCGGTAGGTGGGTGCTTCGCCCTTGAGGACCCGGGCCACCTGGTACACCTGCTGCTGCATGATCTCCTCCAGCGCGAGCGTTTGCTGGCGGACTGCGTAGAAGTGCGTCTCGTGCAGGCGCCGGCCCCAGGCGCGAAAGAAGACGCGCCGACCCGTGGGCCCCAGCCAGACCGCCGGCCGCGCGGCATCCGCCGGCTCGGAGTCGGCCTCGCCCACTGCGGCGAACTCCGCATCGTCGTGCAGCTCCTCGAAATCCTCCCGCGCCATCTCCCGCCGGTTGATGAGCCGCAGGGCCAGAGTGTCCACCACGACCGGGCGGAATTCCTCGATCAGGTCGAGCGCCAGCGACGGACGGCCGTAGTCCGGGGCGTGGAAAACGCCCACCATCGGATCCAGACCGACGCGCAGGACGGAGGATTCCATGATCGTGCCGAGCAGCGTGTAGCCGAAGCTGAGCATGGCGTTCACGGGGTCGCGCGGCGGCCGGCGCGTGCGCCGCGGGAACGTGAATTCCGGGTTTCGCAGGCACCGCCCGAAGACGCCGAAGTACAGGGCGGCCGCCTGTCCCTCCAGCCCGCGGACCATCTCCACGCTCGGCGCCGTCTCGATGCCCTCCAGCAGATGCCGGAGGCCGGCGATCGCCTCCGCCAGGTCCTCGCGCTTCTGCTCGCGCTGCGCCCTCAGCAGGAGCGCGCGCTGGTTCGCGATCTTGCCTCCCACGAGCGCCCGCGCCAGCGGCACCGCCACGCGCGGGTCCCGACACCGGTCCATCTGCGCCAGCCGCAGCTCCACGTTCCGGCCGGGCTTGCCCATCAGCCGGCCCCGGAACCGGCCCGCGGCCGAGAGGAACACCGTGTCGATGCCCCGCTGCAGCAGCGCGCCGATGGCGGCCGGCGTGAGCGCAATGGAGCCGAACACCAGCACTTCGTCCACGTCGCTCATGCGCACCTGCTGGACGGCCTGGCCCTCGCGCTCCACGCTGAAGATCTCCCCGGACACTGCGAGGGTCAACCCCTGCTCCATCAGCGCCAGCGTGCCCATCCCGGCCTCCGCATTACTGGGCTGGCCCGCGCGCCGCCGTTTCGGGCGGAGTCGGCGGGGACTCCGCCTGGCGGGGCTCCCACAGCAAGACCGGCGGCGCGCCGGCCTCCTGGACCAGGCGCAGCGTGCCCTCCTGCATGGCCACCTCGGGCGTCGCGCTGGACGCGAGATGCGCAACCAGGTCCTGCTCGAGCTGGGCGATCTCGGACTCCAGCTCCTGCCGGCGGAGGCGCAGGACTCGCAGCGCGC
Source organism: Methylomirabilales bacterium (SeqCode) (assembly GCA_041946635.1). GTDB lineage: Bacteria > Methylomirabilota > Methylomirabilia > Methylomirabilales > 2-02-FULL-66-22 > 2-02-FULL-66-22. Next base: position 3,037 of record JBHGAX010000311.1, on the reverse strand, counting down.
GCACGCGCTCGACGGGGTCCCAGGCGGGAACCGGCGCCGGCCGGGGCGACGGCGCAGGCAGCGTGGCGAGATGCAGGCGGGGGGTGGGGTACTGTCCCGCCGTCACCTCGAACCGGCAGTTGCAGGCCACGGATCCGGTCACGTGCGGGATGCGCTTCCGGATCTTGGGGCAGGAGATGGGATTGCCGGCGAGCACGGACTGGAGTCGCGCCGTGGCGGGCACGTCCACGCAGGCATCCAGCAGATGGTTGACGGCGAGCACGCCGGCCCCGCTGTGGCCCAGGCTGTGCGCGAGCACCACCTGCTCGTCGTGCGTGAGGCGCCGGTGCTCCTCCACCTTGCGCTTGAGCGCCGCCAGTACCGGGCAGCAGTGCAGGAGGTGGGCGATCTCCGCGTTCGTCTCGAAGTCCGCGGACGTCCAGGCGGGAGGCGGCGGCACGAAGGCCTCGCGCAGCGCCGCCTGGTCCGGCCGCGCGGCCGGCTCCGCGTCCGGCATGGGTTCGGGCGCGGCCGGCGCGGCAGCGGTCCGCGCCTTGAGCGTGGCGATGGCGGAGTAGAGCGCCGTACGCGAGATGCGCGGCTGCTCCCGCAGGGCGGCGTAGGGAGCGGAGACCGGGGTCCCGTCGGGCTGGAGCAGGCGGCTGCGCCGCCCCGTGCGCCGGTGGATGCCGAGCGGCAGCTTGATGAGGTTGCCGATGCCCGACCCGGCGCTCGCCTGTTTCGGGAAGAACTCGAGCTGCAGGTCCGGAACGGCCGGCGGACAGCACCGCAGGAAGAGGCTGCCGAACTGGCGGACGACGGCGGCATCCTCGGGCACCTCCAGGAACACCCAGAGGTGGCGCCCCTTGTAGCCCGAGTCCTCCAGGAGGCACGGGATCTCGAGGGCGGCCAGCTCCGCCTGGACCCGGAGCGCCTCCTGCGCCATGGCCTCCTTGATGCGCCGGGCCTCGTCGAGGCTGCTGCGCGCGCGGGCCAGGGCAGCCTTCCGCACGTCCAAGTCGAAGGCAAAGAACGTGACGGTGTTGTCGAGGCGGATGGGGTAGACGCCCAGCGTCAGGTTGCCGAGGAGATGGTTGCGGGCCGCCGCCACCGACAGCGGCTCGCGAACCGGCGTGTAGCCGCCCTCCCCGCGCTCGTCCGCCCACTGCCGCGCGTACACGTTCTCGCGCCCCGCGAAGAGGTGGAGGAAGCGGACGACGTCGGCGTCCGACGGGAGTCCCGACGGCCCGGGCTCCGCCTCGCCGCCCTCGCCCTCCGCGGCCGCCGCCGCGCGAAGGCGGGCACCCCAGGCGCGGCGCGCCTCCGCGCCCAGCGTCTGGCCGACCGGCCCCTCCAGCACGGCCCGCGCGCGCTCGAAGTGGTCCGCGGCAACCAGCAGATCGAGCAGCCGCGTCACTGGCTCCGCGTCGCCCGGCGCCGCGCGCGCCCAGCTCTCGGCGCACTCGACCGCCCGCTCGGCCTCGCCGCGCTCCTCGTAGAGCGTGCACAGCCGCGACAGCGCGGCCACGTCCTCGGGGTCGTCGCGGAGCGCGAGCTGGTACTCCGTGAGCGCCAGGCCGGCCTCCCCCGCGCGCTCGCACAGCCGGCCCCAGCGGGCATGGTCGCCGGCGGCCCCCCGGCGCGCCGCGACCGCCTCGCGAAGGCGCGGGCGCGCCTCGGCCTCCCCCGCCTCGATCGCCGCCGCCAGGATCTCGAAGGCGTCGCGCACGGGCTCCTCCCCGGGCATGGGATCGGTCATGAGACGGTTGCCCGCGGCGCGTCCACGCCAGGCGACCGGTCCCCCGCCAGCCGCGGGAATGTCGCGGCCGCGACCAGCCAGTCCCACCGCTCGACCTGGCCGCGCGCACAGCGCTCCAGCAGCTCCAGCAGCTCCTCGGCAGCCTCTCGCCCCACCGCCGCGGTCCCGTGCGCCAGGATCGAGGCGTTCCGCTGCTCCAGCCGCTTGCGCAGGGTGGAATCCTCCTCCGCGTAGGCGGCGCAGAAGGCGACGCCCAGCGGATCGCCGAGGTCGCGCAGCAGCTCATAATCCTGCCGGAGACCGAGACGCAGTCGCCCCTCGACCTCTGTTCGACCGCGCCAGGCGTGCTGGCGCTCCGCAGGCAACCGGGCTTGCAGCGCCTCCCATCGGAGGTCAACCGGATTCAGGCCCAGCGCATCCTGGCGCCACTGCGCCAGGTACTCGTATGCGCGGTAACCTCGGGCCACGGCGTCGTCATACTTGCCCTCCCGGAGCCGCCGGCGCGCGTTCGCCACGAGATCGGCCAGCCGCTCCGCGGGGAAGCCCTTCTCCCGCGCCCGATAGAGGAACTGCTTCCCTCGTTCCACCGCCCCGCGCATGCCCCAGGCCTCGAGGCGGACATCCCCTCCCAGGCTATTCAAGCGCCGGAACGCCGACTCGTGATCGAACCGGTCCCAGTCGCCGAATGCCTCCGCCAGCGGCGCCAGGATCTGGGCGCGCGCCGCGATGTCGGGGTCGCCGCACCTGCCGGCACGGGCGGCGAAGGCCGCGGCCTCCTCGAAGCGGTAGCGGTCGAACAGCCATGTCGCCTGCTCGAGCTCCCGCTGCGCAAAGAGCGCCCGAGGCGCGAAGCTGGTGAAGCGCTCGGTCCCGGGCATCACGCGGCCGCCCGCGTCTCGCCGGCCGGCGATGTACGAGATGGTCTCCACACCCATGGCCACCGCGGCGGCGAAGAGGCCCGCCGACATGGCCTTGGTTCCGGAGGTATAGTCCACGGCCATGTCCGCCGCCCGGCAGCCCGCCGCGACGCGCGCCGCGATCGCCCGCTGGAACTGTCGCTGGCAGTTCTCGGCGTCGTTCTCGTCCTCGATCAGGATCGGTTCCAGCGGCGGCCCCTCCGTGCCCAGCTCGCGACGGATGACGGGCAGCGTCTCGTCCTGGCTCTTGCTCGTGACCAGGCACCACACCCGGTCCGCCCGGTGGTGGCGGATGCTCAGGGCCAGCGCCTTCCCGATGTCCTCCCGATCGCGGCCGGTCCCCACCGTGACGAACATCTCACGCAGCATCTCCGCGCCTCCC
>JBHGAX010000310.1:0-4941 GCA_041946635.1 Methylomirabilales bacterium (SeqCode) | reverse complement strand
CTAGTAGGTCCGCACGATGTCGGCGTCTCGCGGGGACGGCAGCAGCAACTCGAGCAGCATGAGGAGGCTGCCGACGGGAATGGCCAGGTACGGCCACGTCATCCGGAACTGGAGGACCGGGCTCCACTGGTCCCACAGGTTCAGGACCAGCAGGAACCCGTACACGGTGACCAGGAACAGGAACACCGCGGTCAGCATGCGGGCGAGACGGCGCAGCCAGAGCGCCGTCGCCGGCGGCACCGCTTGCACGAGGAAGTCGATGCCCACGTGCATGCCCTGCTGGACGGCGATGCTGGCGGCCAGGAATCCGACCCAGATCATCAGGTAGCGGCCCACCTCCTCGGACCAGGTCAGCGGCGAGACGAGAAGGTACCGGAACACGACGCTCGTCACGACGACCACCACGAGGACCGCCATCAGCGCCATGACGACCAGTTCCCGTATCCGGCGGAGCGCACCGACGACTCGCTGGAACACCGTTGCCTCCCGCGACGGAGTCGCCTCGCCTCGGGACTGCCCCGGGCCGGGCGGCTCGCCTGTCCCCTCCGCCTCTAGAAGACCCCTTCCGGGAGCTGCACCTCCCAGATGCGCTGCATCTCCTCGCGCGGCACGTCGAACACCGTGTCGAATGGCGGCAGCGTCTCGCTCCGCATGAACTCGGGCACGTCGGACAGCTCGTCCAGCAGCCCGGCGCGCCGGTTGAAGTCCCGCTCGGCTTCCAGGCAGGCGATGGCCATCTTCCGCACGTCGGCAAACGTCCAGTGCCAGCCGTAGCGGGCGTTGAGGAGCCGGGCGGTGAGCTCCGGGTCCTTCACGAAGGCCGGCCGGATGAACAGGCAGACGCCCAGGCTGTCGAGCACGGCCCCGCGGATCTGCAGGCGGCGCGACGCCTCCACCTGGCCCTCCTTCTTCTTCTGGTCCAGCGTCTTCGCCATCTCCAGGGCGTTGCCCGCCGTGTGGTCCGCCCCCATGGGGGACGTCGCATACGTGACGCCGATGCCCTTCAGCGAGCGTGGATCGTAGCCGGGAATGGCCTGCCCCTTGACGGCCGGCACCCGGCGGACCCCGAACACCCGGCCGGTCGTCACCGCGCCGCTCCCCAGGATGCGGCCCAGGGGCGTGCCCTTGCCGATCTGCTCCACCAGGGCCTTGGCCCCCGCCGCATCGCCGAAGGGCACGACGCCGGCCTCCATGGCGACGCCGATGGCGGCCCCGGTCTCGATCGTATCCACGCCGACCTGATTGCAGAGGTGGTTGATCCGCGCCACCTCGTCCAGGTCGCCGATGCCGCAGTTCGAGCCCAGGAGCGAGATGTTCTCGTACTGGAGCGACGCCACCAGCGTCTTTCCGCCCGGGTCCGCGAAGACGTTCGAGCACTGGATGTTGCAGCCGCGGACGCAGAGCACGCCCCGCTCGGCCTCCCCGCCGCGCTCCAGGATCAGCTCGGCCACCCGCTCCCCCGAGATCGCCTCGAACGCCTCGAAGTGCCCGGTCCGGAAGTTGCGGGTGGGCAGCAGGCCCAGCGAATCCACCAGGGCCACGATGGCCGGGGTGCCGAAGTCGTGCCGGTTCTGGGTCTTGGGGTCGTCGCGAAGGATCTGCCACACCTGGCGACTCGCGGCGTTGAGCGATTCGGGATCGTGGGCCGCCTCCGGCTCGGCGCCGGTGTCGTCGAACACCACGGCCTTGATCCCCTTCGCGCCCATCACCGCGCCCAGGCCGCCGCGCGCCGCAAACCGCGCCTGGACGCCGCTCCGGTCCGTGGTGGCGATGGCGGCCGCGGCGAGTCGCATCTCCCCGGCGGGCCCGATGCAGAAGAAGGCGGTGTGTTCGCCGAATCGCTCCCGCAGCAGGTCGAACGTCTCGGCCACCCGCGCGCCGTGCAGCTCGGGCGCCGCGATCAGCTCGGCGCGGTCCCGGGCCACCCGGAGCACCCGCGGCTCGGGTGCCTCGGGCGCATCCTCCAGCACGACCGCCCGCAGGCCCAGCCGGGCCATCTTCTTCCCCGGCTCTCCGCCGACGTTCGCCTCCTTGACCCCCCCGGTCAGCGGACTCTTCCCGCCCAGCGAGCAGCGCCCCGCCGTCGTCACCGGGGTATCCCCCAGGAGGCCCGAGGCGATGATGAGCTTGTTCTCTCTCCCGAGCGGGTCGCACCCCGGCCGCACCTCGCGCAGCAGCAGGTGCGCGATGAGCGCCCGGCCGCCCCACTGCAGCTCGTCGCCCGAGCAGGCTGCGGCACGAACCTCCCCCGTCCGGGTGTTCACCCTGAGGATAGTGCGCACGGCGAGTCCTCCTGCGGCTCCGCGCTCCGCGCCGGTCCCGCCTTACATCTCGAAGAACACCTTCACGCTCTCGCCCCGGGCGAAGGCGTCGAAGGCCTCCCTGGCCTCGTCCAGCCGGAACCGCCGGCCGACCATCGGCTCCGCGGAGACCTTCCTGTGCTCCACCCACCGGATCGCCCGCAGGAAATAGCGCGGCAGGGTGGCCACGTCGCCCGCCACCGTCACCCCGGCGCGCAGGAGCGCGAGCGGGCTCATCGTCGCCTCGGGATACAGCCCGAAGAGATGCACCCGGCCGCGGGCTGCGGCGAGGTTGACGGCGAGGGCGACCGTGGAGGGGTGATTCGCCGTCTCCACGACGATGTCCGCGCCCAGGCCGCCGGTCAGGTCGCGAACCGTCTTCACGACGTCCTCCCGGCTGCCGTTCACGATGTGGTCGGCCCCCAGGCGCCTGGCGATCTCGAACCGCTTCGCGTCCTGGTCGAGCCCGACCACCACGATCTTCGCCGCGCCCGCCGCCTTGAACGCCTGCAGGTGGAACAGCCCGATGGACCCCGGGCCGATGATGGCCACCGTGTCGCCCAGGACCGGCTTGACGTGCTCGAACGTGCGGACCGCCAGGCTGATCGGCTCCAGGAAGGCGGCGTCCACGGGCGAGATGCCGTCGGGCAGCTTGCAGGCGGTGAAGGCCGGCACGGCCCGGTACTCCGCGAACGTGCCGTCGCAGGTGATGCCGAGGTGCCGCCAGGCCGTGCACATGTTCGGGTGCCCGTTCAGGCAGTCCACGCACTGCCCGCATCCCCAGAGGGGGTTGAGCCCGACCCGGTCCCCCACCTTGAGGTGCGCCACGCCCTTGCCGACGTCCGCCACCTCCCCGGCGCCCTCGTGGCCCATGATCAAGGGGATCGGCACGGGCACCCGGCCACGGTACTTGTTGCTGAGGATCATCACGTCGCTGAAGCAGATCCCCGCCCCCCGCATCCGGACCAGCACTTCCCCGGGGCCGGGCTCGGGGATGGGCAGCTCGCGGACCTCCATGGCCCCCGCGTCTTCCTTCGCCTTCACGATCGCCTTCATGCCAGACCGCCTCCAGAGCCAGAACTTGAACCGCCAAGGGCGCCAAGAGCGCCAAGCGGCCATCGCAAGGGCCGGACCGGAGCCCTGGGCTCCGAGCCCGCACAAGACGCGCTAGGCCGGGAAGCCCAGCGTGTACAGGTGCCGGCCGCCCTTGAGGGGACCCGCCAGCAAGGCGTCAATTTCCTCCTTCGGCCGCTGGGTCATGAGCTTGGTCTCGGGCAGGACGCCCACGGGGAACTTGGCAAAGATGTCGGTGTGGAGCTTTACCATGTAGTCGAGCACGACCTCGATGCTCTTGTAGGCCTTCTTCGCGTCCGCCAGGCTGGCCTTGCCCAGCACGCCCTCCGGGTACACCACGCACTCGATGCCGCCGCATCCGATCTGGCAGTGGCCCGGGATGGGATTGCCGTAGATGTCGCCGCCCCGGTCCACGTGGCCCGGCGGCAAGAACCCGCGGACGGTCGTGTCCTCCGCGTGCTCCATCTGTACCATCTCGGGGAACAGGGCCAGGGAGATGGACGTCTCCGCCTCGCAGGCGTGCTGGAAGGGGTTGTCGTAGGGCCCGCCGTGGGCCTTGTCCATGAGCGTCTGGCCCATGATCCGCGGGAGGTCGAGGAAGATGATGAGCGCCGGCACCTGGTAGCGCTTGCCGAACTCGTTCACCGCGGACGGCACGATGTACTCCTGGCCGTGCAGGCTGATGAAGATCTGCTTCCGGAACCCGGTGTTCCAGAACCCGGCCATCACGGCCCGCAGGAACGCGGAGTACACGTCGTCGGAGATGATCACGGTGCCGGGCTGCCCGAGATGATGGTAGGGGTGGGATCCGTAACAGATCGGGTGCGCCACCGTGCAGCCCGTCGCCTTCGCGAACTCCTCGGCGATGCGGGTGACGATGAAGGTGTCCTCGCCGTAGGGGCCGGCCGCGCCGTGGTTCTCCGTGGAGCCGAGCGGGATGACGATGAGGTCGTTCGTCTTCAGCCGCTCCTCCACGTCGTGCTTGGTCATGGTCTGGAAGTAGATCTTGGTCGGCTTGTCCATGTGCCCGCCCGTCGGCGGCAGCGTCCAGTTGCCCATCGCGGCTCTCCTTCGGCGAGATGATTACGTGACCCGAGGAATACCGAGCGTTCAGCTCTCGGCGACCGGCTTTCAGCCGCACACGTCGCTGACAGCTGATGGCTGGCCGCTCACTTCCGGTGGCTCGGGAGCTGCGGCGAGTAGATCCAGACGAACCGCAGCACCTCGTCGCCCGTGTTGATGATCTTGTGCAGCTTCCCGGGCGGATTGTAGACGCAGACGCCCGGCTCGAGCGGGATCTCGCGGTCTTCCGTGACGAACGTCCCGCGCCCGGCCAGGAAGAACATGACTTCCTCTTCCTGCTCGTGCTTGTGCTCGGGCACCATGCCCCCGGGGTACGTCTCGTTCACGCCCATGGCCAGATTCTGTGCGCCCACGGTCTTCTCGGACACCAGGACCCACGACATGCGCGGCGGCTCTCGACGTTCCCCCTTCACGTCCTTGAGGTGCACGACTCTCAGCTCTGGCATGCGGGCCTCCCTTGAAGGCGGTTCGAGGTTCGAGGTTC
>JBHGAX010000031.1:0-29709 GCA_041946635.1 Methylomirabilales bacterium (SeqCode) | reverse complement strand
CATCCTGCACGGGCTCGACGCCCTCCTGGGCGCGCTGCTGGCGCGCCTGGACCTCTCGCGCCACCTCGTCGTCTTGACCAGCGACCACGGAAATCTGGAGGACCTGCGGACCGACCGGCACACGGTGAACCCGGTGCCGACGGCGCTCTGGGGGGCGGGGGCGGCCGAGGCGGCTGCCGGCATCCGGGCGCTGCCCGACATCGCGCCCGCTATCTTGCGCCGGTTGAATGTGCTATCCTAGCGACGCTGGTGGGCTTGCCATCACGGGAAGGGCCATGCCTAGGCGCCGCGCGGTCCACGGGGTAATGCTCGCCGGGATGCTGCTGCCGGTCCTGCTGCTCGCCGGGTCCTGCCTGCTCCTGCCCGTCCCCGCAGATGCCGGACAGGTCAACGTCATTCGCGTGGCCGGCGTCATTGCGCCCGGCTCCGCCGGGTACATCGTCGAGGCCATCAAGCAGGCCGAGCAAGACAAGGTCGCCGCCCTGGTGATCGAGCTCGACACGCCCGGCGGCCTGGACACGTCCATGCGGGCCATCATCCGCGAGATGCTGGCCGCCGAACGGCCGATCGTCGTCTACGTCGCCCCCAGCGGCTCGCGCGCCGCCTCGGCCGGCGCCTTCATCACCCTGGCGGCACACATTGCGGCCATGGCGCCCGGCACGAACATCGGCGCCGCCGCCCCCGTGGCCATGGGCGGGCCGATGGACAAGACGATGGAGCGGAAGGTCACGAACGACGCGGCGGCCTACATGCGCACCATCGCCGAGAAGCGCGGCCGGCCCATCGACCTGGCGGAGGAGTGGGTGCGGAAGGCCACCTCCAAGACGGAGACGGAGGCCCTGAAGGCCAAGCTCATCGACGTGGTGAGCCCGCGCCTGGCCGACCTCCTCCAGACCATCGACGGCCGGGTCGTGACCACCGCGGCGGGCAAGGTGAAGGTGGAGACCAAGAACGCGATCGTCCACCGGGAGGAGATGAACTTCCGCGAGAAGGTCCTGAAGGTCATCACGGACCCCACCATTGCCTACCTGCTGCTCCTGATCGGCCTGGCGGGCCTGTATTTCGAGCTCAGCAACCCCGGGGCGATCCTCCCCGGCGTCCTGGGCGGCATCAGCCTGATCCTGGCCCTGTACGCCTTCCAGCAGCTCCCCATCAACTACGCGGGCGTCCTGCTCATCCTGCTCGGCATCGCCATGTTCGTGGCCGAGATCAAGATCGTCTCGCATGGCCTGCTCACGCTGGGCGGGGTCGTCGCGCTGGCGCTCGGCTCCATGATGCTCATCCGCACGCCGGCCCCCTACATGCGCATCTCCATGACGGCCATCTTCGTCTCGACGGGGCTCATGGCCGCCTTCTTCGCCTTCGTGGTGGGCGCCGGGGTGCGTGCGCTGCACGGGAAGGCGACCACCGGGCGCGAGGGCCTGATCGGCGAGCTGGCGGTGGTCCGCCACCGCCTGGCCCCCCGCGGGCAGGTGTTCCTGCAGGGCGAGCTGTGGAACGCCGAGTCCGAGCAGCCCGTGGCGGAAGGCGAATCGGTCCGGGTCACGGCGGTGGAGGGCCTGACGCTCAAGGTCGTCGCCGTCCAGGGCGCGGCGGGCTCGCACCCGCCCACGTCGGGGAGCCAGGGATGAACAACGTCCTGCCGTTCGCGGGGGTCACGACGCTCTTCCTTGTCATCCTGGCCCTGTACATCCTGGCCAGCTCGGTGCGGGTGCTCCGGGAGTACGAGCGCGCCGTGATCTTCCGGCTCGGCCGCGTGTCCCGGGCCATCCTGAACCCGGGGGGCAACGGCAGCGGTCCGGGGCTGATCCTGCTGATCCCGCTGATCGACAAGATGGTGAAGGTGAGCCTGCGCACGGTGGCGATGGACGTGCCCTCCCAGGACACCATCACCCGCGACAACGTCTCGCTGAAGGTCAACGCCGTCATCTACTTCCGCGTGATGGACCCCGAGCGCGCCGTCGTGGCCGTCGAGGACTACCTCTTCGCGACCTCGCAGATCGCGCAGACCACCCTCCGGAGCGTCCTGGGCCAGTCCGAGCTGGACGAGCTGCTGTCCGAGCGCGACAAGATCAATCAGAAGCTGCAGCGGATCATCGACGATCACACCGAGCCGTGGGGCATCAAGGTGAGCGCGGTGGAGGTGAAGTTCATCGACCTGCCGCAGGAGATGCAGCGGGCCATGGCCCGGCAGGCCGAGGCCGAACGCGAGAAGCGGGCCAAGATCATCCACGCCGAGGGCGAGCTGCAGGCCTCCGAGAAGCTGGCGCAGGCGGCCCGGGTGATCGCCTCCGAGCCGATCACGATCCAGCTCCGGTATCTCCAGACCCTCACCGAGATCGGGACCGAGAAGAACTCCACAATCATCTTCCCCCTGCCGATCGACATCCTGCGAAGCTTCATGGAGCGGCGGCCGGCGTGACGCGGCCGGGGCACCCGCCCTCGGGCGCCCGCCGGGCCCGGGAATCCTCATGATCGCGTACGGCAACCTCGCGGGTGTCGAGCTGGGCAAGACCTACCCCGTCCGCATCCTGGGCGTGATCAACGTCAGCCCGGAGTCGTTCTATCCCGGCTCGGTCCCGCAGGGCGCGGCCGACCTCCGCGACCGGGCCGAGCGCATGGCCGCCGAGGGCGCGGATCTCCTCGACATCGGCGCCATGTCCACGGCCCCCTACAAGCACACGGCCATCCCGGAGGAGGAGGAGGCCGGCCGCCTGGTCGCGGCCATCCAGGCGGTGCGCTCCGTCGTCTCGCTTCCCATCTCCGCGGACACCAGCCGGGCGAGCGTGGCGCAGGCCGCGCTGGATGCGGGCGCCCGCGTGATCAACGACGTCAGCGGCCTGCGGGGCGATCCGGGCATGGGGGAGCTGGCCGCCAAGCGGGCGGAGGGGCTGATCGTGATGGCCTCGCCGCGCGGGCACGAGACCCCGGAGCCGGTCGAGACCGTGCGGCGGCTCCTCAGCGACAGCCTGCGCATGACGTGGAAGGCGGGCATCCCGGCGCATCGGATCGTGATCGACCCGGGGATCGGGTTCTTCCGGAACACGGGCCTGCCGTGGGACGTCTGGGACTGCGAGGTCCTGCGCCGCCTGGAGGAGCTCGGCGATCTCGGCCAGCCCGTCGCGGTCGGGGTGTCCCGCAAATCGTTCCTGGGGAAGCTGCTGGGGAAGGAGAAGGCGGAGGACCGGCTCGCGGGCTCTTTGGCCGCGACGGTCGTGGCGGTCTTACGGGGCGCCCACCTCATCCGCACGCACGACGTCGCGGCGACGCGCGATGCCATCCGCGTCGCGGAGGCCCTCGCCTGACAGGCAGCAGCAGACTCCTGCCCGCGATGACGCCCCGGGAGCTGTCCGTCGCGCGCTCAGCGCGGCTCTGAGGTGGTGGGTTTGGGGGCGAAGTGCCGGTAGAGGAAATCGGCTTGTGCAGGGGAGAGGTCGAATTTCCTGGCCGCTTCGTCGATGAGGAGACCGAGTCTCGCGGAGGGGTTGTCGCGCCGGGTTTCCCCGATCCACTCGATCGCTCGCTTCAGGCCAACCTCGAGCTGAACCTTGCCGTCAGCAGCCGTCATGTGACCGTCCCCTCCCCGTCTCGCCTACTATAGCCCCACAGCCGCGACCCGCCAAGAACGAAGCGCAAGACCGTCTACCTTCGCTGAAACCCATATTTCCAGCATCTTACGTTCACATTTCATATATTGACAAATATCGACTCATATTTTATAAGTACAATCGTTGAATGTAGCGGGAACATGGAACCAAGGACTAAACCGGTGGTAAACCAGGAGGAAACGCCATGCGACTGATGAAGTTCGAGCCGAGGAACGCCAGTCTTGAGACGTGGGATCCGTTTGCCGAGCTGACCGGCCTGCGCCGCCTCTTCGACATGCCGTTCTCGGGGCTGCTGTGGAGCCCGGTGGACGGCGGGAACGGCGAGGGCGCCTGGCAGCCCGCGGTGGACGTCCTGGAGACCAAGGAGGGCTTCGTCGTGAAGGCGGAGATCCCCGGGGTCAAGGCCGGGGACATCCACCTCAGCGTCGAGAACGACACGCTGCTCGTCAAGGGTGAACGGACGCTCGAAAAGAACGTCCAGGAGGAGGGGTATTCCCGGATCGAGCGGCGCTACGGCGCGTTCGAGCGGCGGATCCTGCTCCCGCCCACGGTGGATGCCGATCGGGTGAAGGCGAGCTACATGAACGGCGTGCTGGAGGTCCAGCTGCCCAAGAAGGAAGAGGCGAAGCCGAAGCGGATCGCCGTCCAGACCGCGTGAGGCCGCCGTCTGGTAAGCACGAACGCGGGAAGGGGATCCCCTCCCGCGTTCGTGTCTTGCTACCCCGCCAGCATGCCCCGGACGATCATGTCCACCGCGGCCTCCTCGTCCAGGCCGCGGGCCATCAGCGTCTCCAGCTCCTTCCGGTTCACCGTGCCGATGGCGGCCTCGTGCGTGACCTGCGCCTGCGGGTCGCTCACCCGGACGATGGGGACGGCGTGCGCGCGGGCGCGGTCGCGCACGATCTCGATGCAGTCGATGTGCCCGCGGGTCTCCGGGGCGTTGCCCTCGGTCGTGCCCACCACCTCGCCGGCGGCCTCGCCGGAGAGGGCCAGCCGGGCGCGGGCGACGCCCCGCGCGGCCGGCCCGTTGAGCCGGATGGTCTCCGCCACCTTGATCTGGTCCCGGCCGGACCCCATGATCCGCGTGGTGAGGTCCGCCACGCCGCGCTCAGCGACGTCTACGGCGTAGTCCAGCGTCACCACGCCCGCTCGCCCCTTGACCAGGCTGAAGGTCGTGAGAAACTGCCCCCCCTCGTCCACCACGACGTGCGCCGTGGGCCGCACCTCGACGCCGCCCTCCGGCCCGTGGAAGTGCGCCTCGGTGTACCGGAGCCGGGCGTTTCGCGCCACGTGGAGCGTCGCCGACATCAGGTGCCGCACCTGGACGGCGTTCGGGAAGGTGCAGTGGGCGAGGAACGTGACGTCGGCGTCCTCCCCGATCTCGTACGTGGCCAGGATCTCCTGCAGGCCGTGGGTCGGGAGCACGCCGAAGCAGAGGTGCACGGGCATCGCCAGCCGCGTGCGGGGCAGGACCCGGATCTCGGCCTTGATGCCGTGGGCCAGCTCCTCGGAGGAGAACTCGATCCCCGGGACCGTGCGCGCCCCGAGCACCTTGTTCCCGCTCACCACCATGGTCGCCATGGCGGGCGAGGTCAGCGCGGCGGGATCGCCGCCCGCCTGCGCGTAGGCTTGCGCCATCGCCTGGAAGTCGCTCATGCCTGCACCTCGGTCGCGGCAGGGCCGTCCGAGCCCTGCCGCGACAGCAGGAAATCGCACGGCTGGCAGCGGCTCCGGTAATGCTCCCGGACGGTCCGCGGCTCGCCGGTCTGAATGATGGCCCCCTCGCACATCAGGGAGGCCCGGTGGCACGCCTCCGTCAGCTCGTCCCGGTGCGTGATCACCAGGACCGCGGTCCCCTCCGCGGCCATGCGCTTCACCAGGCCGGTGATGTCGGCCAGGGACAGCACGTCGATCCCGGAATCCGGCTCGTCCAGGATCGCCAGCCGGGGCCGCATGGCGTAGATGGCCGCCAGCTCGATGCGCTTGCGCTCGCCGCCGGAGAGGCTGCTGTTCAGCGTTCGGCGAATGTAGCGGACGGGGTGCAGGCCCACCGCCTCCAGCGCCGCCCGCATGCGGTCCTCGCGGCGCTCCCGCATGCCGGCGGCGAGGTACCGCTCCACCGTCAGCCCTTCGATGCGGGCCGGCTCCTGCCAGGCAAGGGTGAGCCCCAGCCGGGCCCGGTCGGTGATGCGCAGCCCGGCCAGGTCCCGCCCCGCGAACCGCATGAGGCCGGCGTCCGGCGCATACCCGGCGCAGCCCATCAGCGCGTACGCCAGGCTGCTCTTGCCGGAGCCGTTCAACCCGAGCAGCCCATGGATCTCGCCTGGCCGGACCCCCAGGTTCACGCCGCGAAGCACGTCGCGCCCGTCCCGGCGAAGCTTCAACCCGTGCACTTCCAGAAGGCAGCCGTCCTGGCTCATACCGAACCTCCGGACCCGTCAATCCGCCGCCACACCTTGCTTGCCGGCCCGACGTTTTTCCGATCCCAAATAGCTCGTCCGCCTGTGGGCCTCCACCCGCCCCTGAGCGAACCCCTCGGCCATCTGGCTCCGGGCGGAGTTCCCCGTGCAGACGAACATCGCGCGCAGCGGCCTGTGCATGGTCGGCCTCAGTCTGCCCGGCAGCACGCCGCCGCGGGGCTTCCGGTCTTCGCGTCGAAGTACCGCCGCTGGAACCAGAAGGCGACGTTCACCAGGCTGATCAGGGCCGGCACCTCCACCAGCGGCCCGATGACCGCTGCGAAGGCGGCGCCCGAGTTGAGGCCGAAGACCGCGACCGCCACGGCGATGGCCAGCTCGAAGTTGTTGCTCGCCGCCGTGAACGAGAGGGAGGCGCTCTTCTCGTAGGTGGCCCCCACCCGGCGGCTCAGGTAGAACGAGAGCAGGAACATCACCACGAAGTAGACGAGCAGGGGCACGGCGACCCGCAGCACGTCCAGGGGCAGCCGGACGATGTACTCCCCCTTGAGGCTGAACATCACCACGATGGTGAAGAGCAGGGAGACCAGCGTGATCGGCGAGATCCGGGGGATGAACTGCCGCGCGTACCACTCCTTGCCCTTCAGCGGGATCAGACTGAACCGGGTGATGACGCCGCCCAGGAAGGGAATCCCCAGGTAGATGAACACGCTCTCGGCGATGTCCCGGATGGAGATGTTCACCACGGCCCCCGCCAGGCCGAACCAGCCGGGCAGGACCGTGATGAAGATGTAGGCGAACACCGAGAAGAAGAGCACCTGGAAGATGGAGTTGAACGCCACCAGCGCCGCGCAGTACTCCGTATCGCCGCGGGCCAGCTCGTTCCAGACGATGACCATGGCGATGCAGCGGGCCAGGCCGATCATGATGAGGCCGACCATGTACTCCGGGTAGTCGCGCAGGAAGGTGATGGCCAGGAGGAACATCAGGATCGGCCCGATGATCCAGTTCTGCACCAGGGAGAGCAGGAGCACCTTCGCGTCCCGGAACACCCGCCCGATCTCCTCGTACTTCACCTTCGCCAGGGGCGGGTACATCATCAGGATCAGGCCCACCGCAATGGGGATGGAGGTGGTCCCGACCTGGAAGGCCGAGATCCACCGCGTGCTGGCCGGGAACAGGTAGCCCTGGGCCACCCCGGCGAACATCGCCAGGAAGATCCACAGCGTCAGGTACCGATCCAGGAAGGAGAGTCGCTGCGCGACACCGGCCATGGGGCTGCCTCCGCATGAAATGTCACGTATGCATGTCAGTGCATGTATCGACACACCAAAAAAACGCGCCTCAACCGCACGTGTAGCGATCGGCGCGCCCGGCCGCCAGCCGCCTGGCCAGGCGCCGGTCGTCCTGCCTCGCCTCCGGGGCATTGGCGAGGTGGACGTCCAGCAGCTTGAGCAGGTCCTGCTGCAAGGCGGCCCTCCGCGCCGTCTCGCTGATCCGGTAGTGCATCCAGCGCCCGCTCCGCGTGGCCTCCACAAGCCCCACGCCTCGCAGCTCCCGCAGGTGGCGCGACACCTTGTACTGCGGAAGCTCCAGCGCGTCCATCAGCTCGCAGACGCACAGCTCCTGCCGGTGCAACAGGCGCAGGAGACGGAGGCGGGTCGGATCCGTCAGCGCCGCGAGCAGGCGAGTCACTCCCTTCATGCTTCCCTCATATGCAGTTCGGCGCATACCTTACGCCTGCTCTCACCCGCCTGTCAAGACGCTGGCGTCGAGCTGGCGTCGCGCGCGCCATCGGGGTTGTTCCGTCTCCTGAACAATTCCCGCCTTTTCAGGTTTCCGGTTTGGCCCGCCCGACTCCTCATGGCTAGAGTCAGATTCTGGGGAGGGGAAACCATGCGCGGTCCATTCGCCCCCTGTCTGTCTGCAGTGCTCCCCGCGGTCGCCATCGCACTGACTTTCGCCGCGCCCGCCGCGCACGCCGATCCGGCATCCCGGCGCCCGGCCGCTGCGCTGCGCATTGCCGTGGCCGCCATGATGTCCCCGGCCGAGACCGTCGCGGCCTACCGGGAGTTGGTGGAGTACATCGGGGAGGGACTCGGGCGTCCGGTGCAGTTCAAGCAGCGCCGGACCTACCAGGAAGTGAACGACATGCTGGGGACGGGAGAGGTGGACCTCGCCTTCCTGTGCTCCGGCGCGTACGTGCACGCCCAGCGGCAGTACGGCGTGAAACTCCTCGCCGTGCCTCTCATGCACGGCAGCCCCTTCTACCGGTCGTACATGATCGTCTCTGCCGACAGCGGCGTGAAATCCGTGCTCGACCTCCGCGGCAAGCGCTTCGCCTACACCGACCGGCTCTCCGCCACCGGCTACCTGTACCCCGTCTACGCCGTGCTCCAGGCCGGCGGGTATCCGACCACCTACTTCGCCGGGACGATGTTCACCCGCGGCCACGACAACTCGATCGAGGCGGTCGCCGAAGGCATCGCCGACGCGGCGGGTGTGCACAGCGCGGTGTATGATCGTCTGGAGACGGGCGGCTCCCCGCTCATCCCCCGGACCCGGATCATCCAACGCTCGCCGCCCTTCGGCTCCCCGCCCGTCGTGGTGCCTCGGAGTCTCGACCGGGGTCTGAAGACCGCGCTGCGCACCCTCCTCCTCGGGATGTCGGACGATCCGCGGGGACGTTCGATTCTCGGCAAGCTGGAAATCGAGCGCTTCGTACGCGGCGATCCAGGGCTTTACGGCGGCGTCCGGGACATGCTGCAGGTCGTCGAGGGGGCCACCACACGTTGAGCAAGCCAGGCCGATGTCGCAGCCTCGCCGTCAAGCTCACGGTGCGAATCTTCCTCCTGGTCTCCGTGATCATTTTCGGCGTGACCGGATACTTGCTGCAAGACGAATATCGGGTGCTGGAGACCGAACTTCAGCGCCGCGGCCTCCTGACCGCCAGCCACCTCGCCGAGGAGGCGGTGGACCACATCCTGCGCGAGAACCATTACGCGCTGTTCAAGCTGGTCCACGCACGGGGAGGAAGGACACCGTCCGGGACGGCGGGCGAGGACGGCATCCTCTATGCCATGGTGGCGGATCTGGACGGCAAGGTCCTCGCGCATACCCAGCGAGGGGCCGCAGGAACCACCCTGCAGGTCGCGCAAACGGGTGAAGCGCTGCCCCGGATGGAGCCCTACGTCGTCCGGGCAGTTTCAGGCGGTGAACGCGTCTTCGAGGTCACGGCGCCGATCCGTATGCGCGACGAGCCCATCGGCTTCGTGCAACTGGGGCTGTCGATGGCGGAGACGGATCAGCTGATGCGCGGACTGGTTCTCAAGACCCTGGGGGTCTTTGCCCTGCTCCTGCTGGTGACAGCCGTGATCGTCTCGAGCTTCTCTCGTCAGATCACCCGCCCGGTCCAGCGCCTGCGCGACGCCGCCCTGGCGGTGCAGGCTGGCGACTTGACGCGGCGTGTGGACGTGGACCGCGCCGACGAGATCGGGCAGCTGGCCTCGGCCTTCAATGCCATGACGGCGGCGCTGGCGCGCTCGGGGGCGGAGCTGCAGCAGAAGGAGGAGATGCGGGTACGCTTGCTGGAAAAGGTGATCAGCGCCCAGGAGGATGAGCGGAAGCGCATCGCACGGGAGCTGCACGACGAGACCAGTCAGGCTCTCACCTCCCTCATGGTCGGACTGAAGGTGCTCGAGGACCGATGCGAGCTCGCGGCGCCACGGGAGATGGTCGTCCATCTGCGCACCGTGGCGGCGAAGACGCAGGAGGCGGTGCACGACCTCGCGCTGCAGCTCCGGCCCAGCGTCCTGGACGACCTGGGTATCGTGCCGGCCCTCACTCGGTTGGCCGGCGATTTCGAGCGCGCTCACGCCTGTTCCGTCGCCTTCGAGACCAACCTCGAGCCGTCGCATCGGCTCCCGGCCGCCCTGGAGACCACCTTCTACCGCATCGCGCAGGAAGGCCTCACCAACGTTGCTCGTCATGCCGACGCCACAGTCGTGAGCCTGCTCCTGGAGGTGCGGGCGGGAAGCCTGCAACTGATCCTCGAGGACAATGGCCGGGGATTCGAGCCGCCGCATCTCGGGGGCCGAGGTCCGAGCGAGCGCTCGCTGGGCCTGTTCGGAATGCGGGAGCGGGCAGCGCTCGCCGGCGGCGCGCTGACGATCGAGACGACGCCGGGACAGG
This sequence comes from Methylomirabilales bacterium (SeqCode), assembly GCA_041946635.1. Lineage (GTDB taxonomy): Bacteria > Methylomirabilota > Methylomirabilia > Methylomirabilales > 2-02-FULL-66-22 > 2-02-FULL-66-22. The sequence goes on along the minus strand of JBHGAX010000031.1, from coordinate 19,493 downwards.
GAACCACCCTGTTCGTGACGGTGCCGCTCCCGCCGGAGGTGATCCATGCGCGAGCCGGGGCGAATCCGGATCCTCCTCGCGGATGACCACGCCATTTTGAGAGCCGGCCTCCGCGCCTTGCTGAGCGGGGAGCACGACCTCGAGGTTGTGGGCGAGGCGGGCGAGGGCGCCACAGCCGTGAAACTGGCCCGTGACCTGCGCCCGGACGTGGTCGTCATGGACATCGGCATGCCGGGGGTGAGCGGGCTCGACGCCGCGGCACGGATCAAGCGCGAATTGCCGGCGACGAAGGTCTTGATCCTGTCCATGCATGACGATCAGGGGTATCTGCGCCAGGTCCTGCGCGCGGGCGCCTCCGGCTACTTGCTCAAGCGGGCCGCCGACACGGAACTGCTGGCGGGCATCCGGGCCGCCGCCCGCGGAGAGGTGGTCCTCGATCCGGTCCTGGCAAAGAGCCTGGTGGAAGAGGTTGTGCCGCCGCCCCCGGACGCGGCGGCGGCGTCCCTGAGCGATCGCGAAGGACACGTCCTCAAGCTCCTGGCCTACGGCCACACGAACCAGCAGGTGGCGGACCGCCTCTGCATTGGCGTGAAGTCCGTCGCCTCCCTTCCTCTCCGCCTCTCTTGACCAGCGCCGCAGACTGCCCCGCCGGCCCTGTCAGGATTTGCCCGACGGATTGCCGCCTCTTTTTCGGGAATCCCCGGACAGACACCGTGCTTTGCTGGGGGTAGCCTCTGCGGGCCTCAGGCTTTGCTCAGCCGACGGCACATGTCTTCCGGGCCGGCCGGAGTCCCGAGGGAGGGGGGCGGGACTCCGGTCCGTGCTTTTCTGCCTCCGCAATTGGCCTGCGGTGGTGTTGAGCGTCACAACGGGAGGGAGCGATGGCACAAGGACGCCGGGTCGGTATCGCACGGGTGGTCGGTCTTCTGGCGCTCGCCGGTCTTGCGTCGAGCTGCGCGACGCTCGGAGGCGGGTCGTCCGACATAGCGGGGCCGCGGAATTTCGCGTTCCCGGGGGACTGGAGCCAGGTGCCGGCTCGGACGGTCACGCTGCTGTATCCCGGCCAGGCGTCGTGGGAGTTCCTCACCAGCAACGCGCACCCGGGGGCCTCTGCCTTGGAGGGCGGGTGCGGTGCCTGTCATGCCGGTCAGGAGAAGACGCTGGGTGCCAAGCTCGTGAAGGCGGGACCACGGGAGGCAGACCCGATTGCAGGCAAGGCGCCGAGCGTCGATGTCACGGTGCGGGCCGCTTACGACGCGGAGTACGCCTACTTCCAGTTCCGGTGGGCGACCAAGACCCCCCATGCCGTCCACACGCTGTGGCGATACGACGGCAAGCAGTGGACGTCGTGGGGCGGCCCCAAGCCGGACGCCACCAAGAAGGGTATCCCGCCGAGCTATGAGGACCGGCTGGCCGTCCTCTTCGACGACCCGAACAACGTGCCCGCCTCGGACGGATCTCCGGTGACCTTCTCGCAGGTCGGCTGCTGGCTGTCCTGCCACAACAGCATGCGGGCCATGCCGAAGGATGTGCCCAAGAAGGCCCTCGATCCTCACCCCTACTGGGGCCAGCAGGGCCGGAAGGTCGGCGACATCCGCAAGTACCTGCTCATCACCCGCACCGGCCAGGACGAGACCGGGGCGTGGGACCGGGTCAAGCCCGCGGCGGACCTGGCGGCATTGAAGGCGGGAGGGAAGTTCCTGGACCTCTGGCAGTGGCGCGCGGGGCGCTCCAACGCGGTGGGCTACGCGAGCGACGACTGGGTCCTGGAGTACCGCAACACGGACGCCGGTCGGGCTCCCTTCTTCAGCCGTCCCAAGCCCGAATTCATGTTCGACGAGAAGGCCGTCGGCTTTCGGGCGATCCCGGAAAAGGAGCTGCAGGCGCGCATGGGGCAAGCTGCCTTGATCGAAGGGAAGACGGCGGCGGCGCTGAACCCCCAGGCGGCCTTTGCCACGGGCGACGTGCTGCCGCAGTACCTCACGCGCCAGCCGCAGGGCAGCGGCGCCGACGTCCAGGCCTTCGGCCGCTACGCGGACGGCCACTGGGTGGTGGAGATGCGGCGCAAGCTGACGACGGGCAACCCGGACGACAAGGCGCTGCGGCCCGGGCGCGCGTACCCCTTCGGGTTTGCGATCTTCGACGATACCGTCTCGAACCGCCGGCACTACGTCTCGCTGCCGCTGACGGTGGGCTTCGGCGTGGAGGGCGACGTGCGGGCGGTGAAGGTGGGTCCCTGAGTCGCCCCGGGATCCCGGCAACGTCCACGGGCCCCGCGAACTTCGGTTCCGGGGCCTGTGGCATTTGGGGCGAGGCGAGGTGGCCGGCGCGGGCGGCCGGCGCTTACCGCCGCCATACCGGGGCACGCGCGGGTCGCGGCACGCATGCCACCGCGTACGTTTCTCGCTTCAGGAACCGCGCCTGCTGCTTCCAGGCCTCGAGCGGCGTTCGCCCCTCGCCCCATCCCTCTCCCCGCTTCGGGGGCAGCCTTTTCCGGAATCTGCGGGCATCTGCGTAATCTGCGGATGATCAGGGGCTCTTCTGATAGCTCTGCGCGAGCAGCTCGCCGAGGTGGATCACTTTCGTCGCGGCCCCCTTGGATTTCAGCATGGCGCGGAGCTGGGACAGGCAGGCCGGGCACTGGGTCACGACGGCGTCCGCGCCGGTGGCCATGACGTTCTCGGCCTTGGTGCCGCCCACGGCCTGCGACAGCTCGGGGTGGGTCACGCAGAACGAGCCGGCGCCCCCGCAGCACACGTCGGCGCCCTTCATCTCCACCAGCTCGACGCCGGGGATGGACCGGAGCACGTCGCGCGGCTGGACCTTCACGCCCTGCCCGCGGACGAGGTGGCAGGGGTCGTGCCACGTCACGCGGAGCCGCGTCTCCCCGCGCGGTGCCTCGTAGCCCTGCTTCACCAGGAACTCGGCCGCGTCCGCCACCCGGCTCGACAGCGCCTGCGCCCGCTCCGCGAACGCCGGGTCGCCCGCCAGGAGGCGGCCGTACTCCTTGAGCGCGGCCCCGCAGGAGGCGCAGTCGCTCACGACGGCCTCGTACCCCTCCAGCGCCGCCACGTTCTTCCGGGCCAGGTCCAGCGCGGCGCCGGCATCCCCGTACGCGCGGTGCGGCACGCCGCAGCAGACCACCGCGGGCGACTCGACCTGGTAGCCGGCGCGTGACAGCGCCAGGCAGGTGCCGCGCGCGGCGTCCGCGTAGCCCCAGTTCATGAAGCAGCCCGCGAAATAGGCCACGCGCCCCCGGGTGCCCCTCCCGGAGGGCAGGGGCCGCGAGCGGAAGGCCTGCAGCGCGACCGGCGGCGCCGTGCGGGCCGCGGCCTTCAACCCCTCCGGCGCCAGCGTCCCCAACGGCCCCTCGAGGAGGGCGGGGAGGCCCGAGCGCTGCACGAGCGACAGGGGCGGCATGATGGTGCCCAGCGCCCTGGGTGAGGCGAGCACCGTGAGGAGCGCGCGGACGGCGAGCGGGATGCCGAGCCGCTCCGCGAAGGCCGAGCGCGCCTGCAGGAACAGGTCGGTCGTGGGGACCAGGCTCGGGCAGTTCTGGGCACACGCGCCGCAGAGCAGGCAGGTCTCCATGACGCCCCGGGCCGCCTCCGCGGTGACCACGCCGCCGTCCAGCATGGACTCCACGAGGGCGAGCTTTCCGCGCGCCACCATGCCCTCGTACACCGTCTGCTGGTACAGCGGGCACACCGAGGTGCACGAGCCGCACTTGTTGCACTTGAAGAGGGCCGAGAACGCCGCGCGATCCACGCTCACGCCTCGAAGATCTTCCCGGGGTTCAGGATGCCGGCGGGGTCCACCGCCCGCTTGACGCTCTGCATGAGGGCCACCGCCTCGGGGGACAGCGCCATCCGCAGGAAGGGCCGCTTGGTCGTGCCGATGCCGTGCTCGCCCGACAGGGTGCCGCCCAGTCGCACGGAGGCCTCGAAGATCGCGTGGATGGCGTGCTCCACGCGCTCCATCTCCACGGGGTCCCGCCGGTCGGTCAGGATGTTCGGGTGCAGGTTCCCGTCGCCCGCGTGGCCGAAGATCACGATGGGCAGGCTGTACTCGCGGGAGATCCGCTGGATCTGCCGCACCATGGCCGGCACGGCGCTCCGGGGCACGCTGATGTCCTCGCCGATCTTGCTCGGGCGGGCCTGCGAGATGGCGGGCGAGATGGCACGCCGCGCGCGCCACAGGTCGTCTGCCTCCTTCGCGGTGCGCGCCGCCTGGAACGTCCGGACGCTCCGCTCGCGGCAGATGCGGGCGATGACGTCCGCCTCCGCCTCCACGGCCGGCGGCATGCCGTCCACCTCGATGAGCAGGATGGCCTCCGCATCTCGGGGCAGGCCCAGCCTCAGGTAGTCCTCCACGCAGTGGATGGACCGCTGGTCCATGATCTCCAGCGTGGCGGGGATCACCCCGCCCGCCATGATGCCGGCCACCGCCTCGGCCGCGTCGTCCAGCCGGTCGAAGATCGCCAGCATGGTTTTCTTGGCGGGCGGCCTGGGGAGCAGCCGGAGGACGATCTCCGTGATGACGCCGAGCGTGCCTTCCGAGCCGACGAAGAGCTGCACCAGGTTGTAGCCCGTGACGTTCTTGATCTGCTTGCCGCCCAGCTTCACGACGTCGCCGTTGGGCAGCGCCACCTCCAGGCCGAGCACGTAGTCCTTGGTGACCCCGTACTTGACGCCGTGCGGCCCGCCGGCGTTCTCCGCCACGTTCCCGCCCAGCGTGCAGTAGTTGAGGCTGGCCGGGTCCGGCGGATAGAACATGCCGGCCTCCTCCGCCGCCTTCTGGAATGGTCCGGTGACCACGCCCGGCTCCACCACGGCCATCATGCTGCCCTGGTCCAGCTCCCGGATCGCCCGCATCCCGGCCAGCACCAGGGCAATGCCGCCCTGCGCCGGCACCGAGCCGCCCGACAGCCCCGTCCCCGCGCCCCGCGGCACCACGGGGATCGCCCGCTGGGCGGCAAAGCGCAGGACGGCCGCCGCATCCCTGGCGCTCCGCGCCATGACGATGGCGTCCGGAAGGGCCTTCGTGCTGGTCCCGTCGTAGGCGTAGAGCGTGCGGTCTTGCGGAGCGTCCAGGACTTGCGCGCCGGGCGCCACGCGGCGGAGATCCGCCGCCAGTGCCCCATGTCCGGTGGCCATCGGCGTCCCTCGTGAGCGGAATGGAGTGTCGGGGCGGGAAGAACGCGGCGAGCGGGTCCGGCGGTCTTCCGCGACCCGGCCATGATACCCCCGGGGGGACGGCGTCCCAATGCGGATCGGCGGCCCGGCGAGGATTGTCTATGATCCCGGACGCAGAAGGGATGATTTCGAAATCCTCAAAGGGGGGCCGGGGCACCGGCGGGATCTCAGCGGGTGAGCGCGAGCAGGAACTCCTCCACGACGCCGAGGTACATCGCCACCTCGGGCTCGCCGGTCGCCGTGGACAGGCAGCAGCGGCCGCCCTCCGAGATGAAGACGCCCCGGTTCAGCCCGAACAGGAACAGCGCGGAATGGAGCGGCGTGCTCGTCTGGAGGGTGCTGCGGTAGTCGCGGACGGGCGCCTCGCCGAAGTGGATCTTGAACATCGAGCCGATGCCCGTGATCTGCATCGGGACGTCGTACCCCTCGCCGAGGCGCCGGAGGCGGCCGCGCAGGCGGTCGCCGCGCTCGTTCAGGGCTGCGAACACGGCGGGCGTGAGCTGCTCCAGCGTCGCGATCCCGGCCGTCATGGTGATCGGGTTGCCATTGAAGGTGCCGTTGTGCGGGATGGCCGCCTTTCCCCCGCTGCCGTCCAGGAGGCGCAGGATGTCGCGCCGGCCGCCGAAGGCCCCGACGGGAAAGCCGCCGCCGATGATCTTGCCGAAGCAGGTGAGGTCCGGGCGGATCCCGAAGAGGGCCTGCGCCCCGCCGCGGTCCAGCCGGAAGCTCTGCACCTCATCGAGCACGAAGACGATGCCCCGCCGCTCGGCCTCGCTCCGCAGGCCCGTCAGGAAGTCCCGCTCGCCCGGGATGAACCCCACGCTGCCGAGGATCGGCTCCACGATGAGCCCGGCGATGCGATCACCCTCTCGCTCCAGGATCGCCCTCGCCGCGGCGAGATCGTTGTAGGGCAGGAGCACGACTTGCTCGACGACCTGGGGGAGGATTCCGGCGGAGCCGGCCACGGCCGTGGGCGCGCTGGCCGGGCCCGAGTCGGCCGGGGGACGCACGCTCACCTCGACGGTGTCGTGCGAGCCGTGATAGCCCCCCTCGATCTTGGCGATCTTCGGCCGGCCGGTGAACGCGCGAGCGGCGCGCAGGGCCATCTGCGTGCCCTCGCTCCCGCTGTTGGTGAAGCGCACCTGCTCCAGCGAGGCCACGCGATCCACCAGCCTCTCGGCCAGCACCGTCTCCAGCCCCGAGTTCGTCTGGAAGGCCGTGCCCCGGCCGAGCTGCTCCTGCACGGCCTTCATCACGGCCGGCGGCCGGTGGCCCAGGATCAGGCTGGTGGCGCAGTTGAAGAGGTCCAGGCGGCGATGGCCGTCCAGGTCGGTGATCCAGGCGCCGTCGCCCGACTCGGTCTGGCAGGGGAAGGGCGGGAAGTAGCAGAGGCCGCGCGAGACCCCGCCGGGCAGGACGCGCCGCGAGCGCTCGAACGCCTGGCGGGACTTCGGGTTCTCCCGCTCGTACGTCCCGTACTCGCGCGCGAGGATCTCGCGCGCCTTCGGCTCCAGCTGGCTCACGGTGGGCATGGCTCCTCCCGCGCTCGAAGACTCGCGACCCGCCGTCCCGGCGGGCCCAGACGCTAGCACACTGCCCGGCCGCCCCGCAATCCTCACGGACGCCGCCGCCCGTCAGGCGACCGCGCTCTCGGGCAGCGGGCGCCGCGGCAGCGTGAACGTGAAGGCGGAGCCCTTCCCGACCTCGCTCTGGACGCGGATGCGGCCGCCGTGCAGCTCGACGAACCGCTTGGCCAGGGCCAGCCCCAGACCCGTCCCCTCCCGCGCCTGGTCCCCCGAGTCCGGGATCTGGCGGAACTCCTCGAAGATCGCCTCCTGATCCTCGGGAGCGATGCCGACGCCGCTGTCGCTGACCGTGATCTCCACCGCCTCGCCCGCGTGCGCGGCCCGCAGCTCGATCCGCCCGCCGGGCGGCGTGAACTTCAGGGCGTTGGAGAGGAGGTTGAGCACCACCTGCCGGATCTTGCGCTCGTCCCCCACCAGATCGCCCAGGCGCGGGTCCACCGACAGCGCGAGCGCCAGCCCGTGGCGACTGGCGCGCTCCCGGACCAGCGCCAGCGCCCCCTCCAGCGCCAGGGGGAGGCTGAAGGGGGCCAGCTGCAGCTCCATCCGCCCGGCCTCGACCTTCGAGAGGTCCAGGATGTCGTTGATGAGGGCCAGGAGATGGCGGCCCGAGGACAGGATGTCCTGCACGAACTCGCTCTGCTCGGCGTTCAGCTCGCCGGCCATCTTGTCCCGCAGGACTTCCGAGAAGCCGATGATGGCGTTCAGCGGCGTCCGCAGCTCGTGCGACATGCTGGCCAGGAACTGCGACTTGTGGCGCGAGGCCGCCTGCAGCTCGCGGTTGGCGGCCTCCAGCTCGTGGGTGCGGGCCGCCACCTTGGCTTCCAGCTCTTCGGCGTACTGCCGCACCTGCGCGTAGAGGGCCGCGTTCTCCGCCGTCCGGGCCTGCAGCGACTCGCGCATCCTGTTGAAGGCCTCTCCCAGGCGTCCGACCTCGTTCCGCCCCTGCACGGGCACCCAGCCCTCCAGGTTCCCGGCGGCGATCTCCTCCGCGCCCTGAACCAGGCGGGCGATCGGTCGGGTCACGCTGCGGGCTTGCCAGGCGGCCAGCGCCACGCCCGCCGCCAGGGCCAGGACGCCCAGGCCCAGGATCAGGTTTCGGGTGCGACGGATGCCGGCCAGCTCGCGCGCGAGGGAGATGGCCACCCGCGCCACGGCCCGCCGCTCGTTCAGCACGTAGATCGGCACGCCGAAGTGGAAGGCCGGCACCGGGCTCTCCCAGACCTCCTGGACCAGGGGCTGCGCCGTCGCGGCGGCGGCCCGGCTGAGGGGATCGGCGTACGTCCGGCCCACCTCCCGCATGTCGCTGTGGGCAACGGCCCGGCCGGACGGGTCCAGCACCATGACGTGCAGCACGTCCGGCTCGCTGGCGATGCCGTTGATGACCTGCCGCAGCGCCAGGAAGTCGTTCGCCACCAGCGCCTGGACGCTGGCATGGGCGAAGACCTTGGTGAGCTGCAGCCCCCGACCCCGAGCGTCGTCCAGGATGGTGCGCTCCTGCAGGTGCACCACGGCCGGCACGAGGACGGCGAACAGCAGGGCGATGGCGAGGGCGACGTGGAGCGCGTAGCGCGCCCGCAGGCTGAGGTCGCCGTACCGCTGGCGGAGGCGGGACAGGCTGGAGGCACGCGGCCGGCCCGGCGCGCGATCCGGCGCGCGCTCCCCAGTTCCGGGTGCTGGAGTCTGGGTCATGTCCCGGACCCCGAAGCGAGAACCTCCACCCATCCGCGGCGCACCCCGACGTGCTCCGGCTGTCACGGGGCCAGGTCGACGTTGACCAGCTTGTCATGCGGCAGAGACCCGAGATTGAGGTCGAGCCCTCGGACGCGGTCGGTGTGGGCCGCCATCCGGACCGCATGGTAGAGAAAGACCATGGGCGCGTCGTCCACGATGAGCCGCTGCGCCTGCGAGTAGAGCCGGCTCCGGGCCGGCCCCTCGGGCAGCTGCAGCGCTTCCCCGAGCAGCGTGTCGAGCGCCGGGTTGCGATACCGGGTCACGTTGGTCGTATCGGGAGAGCGGGAGTGGAACAGCGGGACCAGGATGCGCTCGGGATAGGGCGCGCGCACGTGCCAGCTATACAGGAACATGTCCCCTTCGCGGGCGCGCACCGCCTTGAACACGTCGCCCGAGCTCGGCTTGCCCACCAGCTCCACCGAGACGCCGATGCGCTGGAGGTCGTTCTGGATGGCGCCCGCCACCTCCGCGTCGAAGGTGACGGCGCTGTTGTGGAGCAGCTTCAGGGTCAGCCCGTGGCCCTGGCCGGCTTGCTCCAGCAGGGCGCGCGCCGCCTGGGGGTCGTGGGGGGCCTGGCCGGCGCCGCCATCGTGATCCTTCACGGCCGGCGGGAGGGGCCCCTTCGCGGCCACCGCCGCGCCCCGCCCCAGGAACAGGGCCGCCCGGGAGGCGTTGATGCCCGAGGCGATGGCGCGCCGCAGCAGCGCATTGTTGAAGGGCGCCCGCTCGGTGTAGAACCCCAGGTAGAAGATGTTCAGCCCGGACACCGGAACCAGCCTGGTCCGCGGGTGCTCGCGCAGGCGCTCGAAGAACACCGTGTCCACGAGGAAGGGGCTGAAGTCCGCTTCGCCGCTCACCAGCGCGTCCACCACGGCCTTCGTCTCGGGAATGAACTTGAACACCACACGGGCGATGCGCGGTCGTCCCGCCCAGTACTGGTCATTGGCCGCGAGGACGAGCTGCTCCGCCGACCAGCGCTCCAGCTTGAAGGGACCGCTGCACACCGGACTGCGCCCGAAGGCCTTGCCGGCCTTGGCGAGTGCGGACGGGCTCACGATGTCCACCTGGCTCAGGTAGTGGAGCCCCGGGTACTTCAGCCGGAACGCCACGGTGTCCGGGCCGCGCACCTCGACGTGCGCAATGAGGTCGCGGAGCAGGGGCTCCTTCGAGTTCCGGGGCTCGGCGGTGTACAGCGGATGCGCCGGCAGGAACTGCCGCTCCAGGCTGGCCTTCACGGCGCCGGCATCCACCGGCGTGCCGTCGTGGAAGCGCGCGTTCGGACGCAGGCGGAGGACGGCCTGCAGGCCGTCCGGGGAGAGCGTCCAGGACTGGGCCAGCCCGGGCTCCAGGCCCTGACCGTCCTTGGAGATGTTGAGCAGCGCGTCGCAGAGCAGCCAGGTGACGTAGTACGAGCGGTCCGAGGAGGCCTTGGCGGAGTCCAGCGACTCCGGCGCCCCGGAGATGGCGTAGGTGAGGGTCTTCTCGCCGGCGTGCAGCGGGGAGCCGGCGGCCAGGACGCCCGCGGCCGCGAGGCCGAGGACCAGCCGGCGCAGCCTGCGCCGGGAGGCGCTGCTAGGTGCCGCCGCCATTGCCGCAGTACCACTGCCAGTCGCGGAACCACAGCTGCTCCACGAGGTTCTCCTGGCCGATCGACTTGTTCCAGGCTTCCAGCCTGGCCCTCAGGTCCCGGTGCCACTGGTACTCGGGCGAGTGGTAGAACCACTGCACGTCGGGGAGCATGGCCGCCCTGTTCCCGTACAGCGTGCCGGACAGGATGTGGTGCATCTCGGCCCGGAAGCTGACGACCGTCTGCGACATCTCCTCCTCGTCCTTCAGGTCCCAGGCGCAGACGTGATACCCCCTCAGGACCAGTCCCTCGGGCCACGGAGCGCCGGGCCGGTCCTGCAAGGCCGCCCGGGCCTCCACCGGCTTCGCCCCGAAGAACTTGCCGATCTCGCCCAGGATGGCGCTGTTGGTGCGAGCGTCGCCCCGCAGCCTCCCCCCGACCCGCAGCAGATAACTGGCACGCGATGGCATCCCGCTGCCCTCCTCCGGCCCCGAGCGGCGATCGGCTCGCCAGGCACGGCCGGACCCGACGTGAACGCGACGGCCTCGCGGAAGACTGCGCCGCGCAGTCCCTCTCGGGGATGTGATCGGGGGCGGGAGGCGAACGGCTGGCAGAATGGGAAAGCGGGCGAGGCGGGGCCGGAGCCATCCCGGCATCCAGCGATGGCGCCGACCGGCGCGGATCCCGGCGCGTCGGGCACATCCTTTCCCTCACCCGCGTGGAGAAATCGACTATACGGGCGCGCCGGAGACAGTGTCAAGCCGAAAGACGGCCTCTTCTGTCCGCTTTGGCGAACGGCGGCGAGGCATATGCAGTGCCGCACCGGTCCGCGGGGTACGCTTGACACGCCGCAGCGGCTGGTCCTACCCTTCGCGTCGTTCCCGGCTGCGCACCGTGCGACGCTCGCTGAAGGGCAGGAGGCCCAGATGACACCGCAGCTTCTGGCGCTGGTGACCGCGATGGCGTGGGGGATCGGAGGCTACTTCGAGAAGAAGGGACTGCACGCCGGGCACCTGAGCCCGGTGGTGGGCATCACGATCCGGACGGCGGTGGCCCTGGTCGTCCTGGCGCTGGCGAGCTTTCCGCAGTGGTCCACGGTCCCCAAGGCGGGGCCGAAGGCGCTCGGCATGATGGTCATCGGCGGCGGCGTGGTGGCGGGGTCGCTCGGCATGCTCTGCTTCTACGCGGCGATCAAGGGCGCCCCGCTCAACCGGGTGATGCCCATCGCCTTCACCTCGCCCCTGTTCGGCGTCCTGGTGGCCGTGCTCTTCGGCGGCGAGACGCTCACCACGCAGCACGTCATCGGCATCCTGCTCACCATCGGGGGCATCGTGCTCCTGACCGTCGGATAGAACCCGCACCGCAGAGGCGCGGAGGCCGCAGAGGGGCCTGGGCTTGGCTCCCCTTACGGATTTCTGCTCTGCGCTCTCTGCGCCTCTGCGGTGCGGCCCCGTTCTTATTGCACCACCCGGCGGATGTGGGCGTAGCGGTTCACCTTGTAGACGGCCTCGCGCTCTTCGCCCGCCAGCAGCCGGCGCCGCTGCTCCTCCTCGATCTCGGCCACCTTCTCGGCGCCCTCCAGCACCTCCAGGGTCAGCGCCTGCGGGATCACCAGCACGCCGTCGCAGTCGCCGAAGATGAAGTCGCCGGGGTGCACGGTGACCCACTTGGAGACGTGGCCCGAGAGCCGGACCGGGATCTGGTAGTCCAGGAACCGGCGGCGGCCCCAGCTGAAGGTGCAGGAGCTGAAGCGCGAGAAGACGGGGTAGGCCATGGCGATCAGCGCCTTCTTGTCCCGCGTGCCGCCGTCGCACACCACCCCGGCCGCCCCCGCCAGCTTCACCGAGATGCCCAGGTTCTCGCCCAGCCCGCCGCTCACCGGATCGTTGCCCACGTCCTCCACGTAGATGCATCCGGGCGTCATGGCCGTGAGCATCTTGTAGCTGTTCGTGCGGATCTCCAGCCGGTCGCTGCCGACCTTCTTGGGGTCCTCGCTCACGGCCCACTTGCTGGTGAAGGCCGGCCCGGCGATCACCATGTCGAGGGTGAGCGGCTGGATGGCCAGGTCGAGCTGCTGCTGGGGGAGCCCCATGGCGTCCAGCGTGTCGAAGATGAGGGCGGAGTCCAGCTTCTTGTAGCGTTGGATGACCTCCGGCAGCGTGGGCTGTGCCATGGCGTCCTCCATGAGACCTCGGGTGAGATGCGCCCCAGCGCTTCCCGGCCCGCTCAGCGCCCGTAGACCAGCCGGGGCAGGAGCAGGACCAGGGAGGGCATGAACGTGAGCAGCAGCAGGATCGCGACCATCGAGCCGAGCAGCGGCCAGACCGCGCGGGCCACGCGATCCAGGCGCTCGCCGGCGATGGCCGTGGACACGAACAGCGTGGCGCCGGACGGGGGCGAGGCCAGGCCCAGCGACAGGTTCACGACCATCAGGACCCCGAAGAACACCGGGTCGATGTGCAGCCGCTGCACCAGCGGCAGCAGGACCGGCGCGAAGATGATGATGGAGGGCACCGTCTCCATGACCGTGCCGACCGCCAGGAGCAGCAGGTTCGCCATGAGGAGGAACAGCCACGGGCTGTCGCTCACCGCCGTGAACGCGGCCGCCAGCCGGGCCGGGATGCCCTGGCGCGCCAGGATCCAGCTGAACAGCGTCGAGGTGGCGATGATGAACATGACCACGCCGGTGGCCACCCCCGTCTTCACCAGCGCGGCCGGGATGTCGCCCCAGTGCAGTTCCCGGTACACCGCCCGGCCCAGGAACAGGCTGTAGAAGACGGCGACCGCGGCCGCCTCGGTCGGCGTGAAGACCCCGCCCAGGATTCCCCCGACGACGACGACGGGCATCAGGAGCGCCGGCAGGGCCTCGCGCCCGTGTCGCCACAGGCCGCCCGAGCGGCGCGGCGGCTCGCCGGCGTAGCCGCGACGGCGGCTCACCGCGACGGAATGGGCGATCAGCGCGAGGCCCATGAGCAGTCCGGGCACCGCGCCGGCGATGAACAGCGCGCCGATGGACGTGCCCGTGGCCACGCCGTAGATGATCATGGGGATGCTGGGCGGGATCATGGTGCCGATCGTTCCCGCGCAGGCGATCAGGGCGGCGGCGAAGTCCCGCGCGTAGCCCCGGCGCTCCATGGCGGGGATCATCACCGATCCGACCGCCGCGGAATCCGCCGCGGCGGAGCCGGAGACGCCCGCGAAGAACATGCTGGCCAGCACCGAGACGACGGCCAGCCCGCCGCGCAGCGAGCCCACCAGGGCGTGCGCCAGATTCACGAGCCGGCGCGAGATGCCGCCCTGCTCCATCAGGACGCCGGCCAGCAGGAAGAACGGCACGGCCTGGAGCACGGTGGAATCCGCGCCCCCGTACATCTGCTGGGGCACGAGCGTGAGGGGGATGTCCGTGAGCAGGGCCAGGAACAGCGCGCCCGCCAGGCCGAAGGCCACGGCCACCGGCAGGTTGAGCGCCAGCGTCCCGAGCAGCAGCCCGGCCAGCGCCCAGCTAGCCATCCCGCGCCTCGGGGCGGGGCTCGCCCTCCGCGTGCGTCCGGCCGAGCGCCGCCCAGTGCAGGAGCACGAGGACGGCCGAGGCGGGAACGGCCAGGTAGGGCCAGCTCATGCGAAGGCCGAGGCTGGGCGAGCGCTGCGGCCAGGTGCGGAGCACCAGCTCGCCGCCGTAGGCGGCCACCAGGGCCATGAAGAGCAGGGAGAGCAGCAAGGCCAGGCGCCGCGCCAGGCGCGCGCCGGACGGCGGGAGGGCGCGCACCAGCGTGTCCACGCCCGGGTGGGCGGCGCGCCGCGCGGCGGCGCTCACGCCCAGGAAGGCGATCCACACGAGCAGGAAGCGGGCCAGCTCGTCGGACCAGGGAATGGAGTAGCCCAGCAGGAACCGCCCCGCCACCTGGAGCCCCACCAGGAGGGCCATGGCCCCCAGCAGCACGGCCATGACGGCCTCCGCGGCGCGGTTGGCGCGGCGGCTGAGCGCTTCCAGCCGGCTCTCGGGAGGCGCGGCCACTAGCGGGTGTCCCGGATGCGCTGCACCACCTCCTTGCCGAATTGGGCCTCGAACTGCTCGAAGACGGGCCGCATGGCCTCGCGGAAGGCCGCCTTGTCGGGCGACTCGATCACGACCATGCCCCTGGCCTTCAGCTCGCCGAGCTGCTTCTGCTCCTGGGAGCGGACCAGGCTGCGCTCGACCCGCGCCACCTCCATGGCCGTGTCCCGCATCACCGTCTGGAGATCGGCCGGCAGGCGATCCCACACCTTCCGGCTGAGGAGCAGCGGCGCCGGCGAGTAGACGTGCCCGGTGAGGCTGAGATACTTCTGCACCTCGTACAGCTTGAAGGTGGCGATGATGGGGATGGGGTTCTCCTGCGCGTCCAGCAGGCCCTGCTGCAGGGAGGTGAAGACCTCGCCCCAGGCCATGGGGGTCGCGTCCGCGCCCAGCTGGCGGAAGGCCGCCTGGTGCACCTTGTTCTCCATGACCCGGACCTTCAGGTTCTTCAGGTCCTCCGGCCTGCGGATGGGGCGCTTGGCGCTGGTCATGTGCCGGAAGCCGTTCTCCCAGAAGGCCAGGCCGGTGATGCCCACGTCCGCGAACTTCCGGAGCAGGCTCTGGCCGATCTCCCCGTCCAGCACGGCGTGGGCGTGCGCCGCATCGCGGAAGAGAAACGGCAGGTCCAGCACGTTGATGGCGGGGACGAACCCGCCCAGCGGGCCGGTGGAGCTCACGGTGAGGTGGATGGTGCCCAGCTGCAGGCCCTCCACCACCTGCCGCTCGTCGCCGAGCTGCCGGGAATGGTGCACCGTGATGTTGATGCGCCCGTGGCTGCGCTCGCGCACGAGCTGCGCGAAGCGCACCATGCCGAGGGTGTAGGGATGATCGGGGGTGGTGGTGTGGGCCTCGACCAGGTCGAACTCCGCTGCGCGGATGTCCGCCGGGCCGCCGAGCGCGAGCAGCGCGGCTGCCAGCGCACCGGCCATGACGACGCGAACCTGTCCCATGGCATCTCCTCGTGTCGATGGTCCCGCTCGGCGGGACTCACCGCACTCTCGTAGCTGTCCCCTCCTTTATCACATCTCGGCCGGCAGGGCCAGCCGGCCCCCCCGGGCCGGACCGCAGAGACGCGGAGGCCACGGTTCTTTCCCCTCCGCGACCCCCGGCCTCTGTTCTCACACCACGCGGTCCTGGATCGCCTCCCCGCGCGCGCACCGCTGCAGGTTCGCGAACACGGAAGCCATCTTCTGCCGGAGCGCGTCCACGGTGCCGGCCGCAATGTGGGGCGTCAACACCACGGTGTCCAGCCCGAGCAGCGGGTTGTCCGGGTTGATGGGCTCCTGCTCGAAGACGTCCAGCCCGGCGCCGGCGATGACCTTGTCCCGGAGCGCCTGCACCAGGTCCGGCTCGTTCACGACCGCGCCGCGCGACGTGTTGATGAAGATGGCGGAGCGCTTCATCCGGGCGAACTTCGCGGCGTTCATGAAGCGCCGGGTCTCGCCGGTGGTCGGGACGTGGACGCTGACGATGTCCGAGCGCCGCAGCAGCTCCTCCAGGCCCACGGACTGCGCCCCCCAGGCCGCGGCGGCGGGGGGCGGCGCGGGCAGGAAGGCGTCGTGGTAGAGGATCTGCACCTCGAAGGCGTGGGCCCGCTTGGCCACCGCCTGGCCGATCCGGCCGAAGCCGACCAGGCCGAGCGTCTTGCCGGCGAGCTCGAAGGAGGTGGAGCGGAGCCCCCACTGCAGCCAGGTCCCCTGCCGCAGCTTCGTGTCGGCCACCACCAGCCGGCGATAGACGGCGAGGATCAGGAGCAGCGTGTGCTCGGCCACCCCGATGGTCGTCCCGGCCGGGCACAGGCCGAGGGGAATGCCGCGCGCCTTCAGGGCTTCCTTGTCGATGCGCTCGTGCCCCACGCCCTGATGCTGCACCATCCGGAGCTTGGGCGCGGCTGCCAGGTCCTCGCCCGTCAGGGGCCAGTCGGCGATGATCATGAACTCGGCGTCCCGGAGCTGCCGCCGCCAACCGTCCTTGCCCTCGCCCTCCAGCGTGATGAGCTTCCAGTCGGGCGGCATCTGGCTCCGGATCACCTCGTACACGTCATCCGTCGCCCGGTTCCAGTACACCACGGAATACGCCATGCTTCCTCCTGTAGGACGGGCCGCACCGCCAAGACGCCAAGGCCGCCAAGAAGAACCGATCAGGGTTCAGGACAAGAGCACCGCCCCCGATGCCGTGGGTTCTCCGCGCCGCAGGCGCGGCCATCATTTCCCCTTGGCGCACCTTGGCGGCCTTGGCGCCTTGGCGGTGCCGCCCCCCTAGCCCTTCACCGCTCCCGCCGTCATGCCCTTCACGAACCACTCCGACAGGAACAGGTACATGAGCAGGACGGGCAGCGTCGCGATCATCAGGCCCGTGGCCAGCATCCCGATGTCGAAGTACTGGTCGCTCTGCAGGAACTGGATGGCCAGCGGCAGGGTGCGGATCTCCTGCTTGGTGATGAACACGACGGCGTAGAGGAACTCGTTCCAGAAGTAGATGAAGTTCAGGATCATGGTCGTGGCGACGGCCGGTCGCGCGATGGGCAGCATGACGCGCCAGAACATCGTCCAGTCCCCGCAGCCGTCGATCCGCGCGGCCTCCTCCAATTCCTGGGGGATCTGCGCGAAGAAGGCTCGCAGGAGGTAGATAGTCACCGGCAGCTCGGTCGCCACGTAGACCAGGACCAGCCCGGTCAGCGTGTTGAAGAGCTGGTAGGTGATGAGGATCTGGAAGAGCGAGAGGATCAGGATCTGCGGCGGGAACATGATCGAGAGGAAGAGCATCAGGAACAGCGGCTCGCGGAGCGGGAAGGCGTAGCGCCGGCGGGCGAAGCCGAAGCCGGCCATGGCGCCGAAGAGCGTGATGAGGGCGACGGCGCAGCCGGTCACGATGGCGCTGTTGGTGAAGTAGGTGGCGTAGCCGAACTCGGTCCAGGCGGTGTAGAACTTGCCCCAGTGCGGCGGGAGGGGCAGCCCGTAGTGGTTCTTGTAGATCTCGTCCGTGGTCCGCAGCGACATCATGGCGGTCCAGATGTACGGCCCGGCGGAAAAGGCCGTGTACACCAGGACCGGGAGCATGAGCAGGGCTTTCACCGCTCGCTGGCGCATCAGAACTCCAGCGCCTCCCGCCGCTGCAGGAACCGGGTGAGCGCGTAGGAGAGGCCGAAGATCAGGACGAACCACAGGACGGCGATGGCCGACGGGTAGCCCAGGTCCAGCGTCTTCCACTCGAAGGCCCGCTTGATCACGTACGTGGCCACCGTCTCCGTCCCCCACATGGGCCCGCCGCGGGTCATGACCCAGACCAGCGCGAACTGCTTCATCTTGCCGATGAAGTCCAGGATGGCCAGGTTCACCATCGTCGGCCGGAGCAGGGGGATGATGATGTGCGCGAGCCGGCGCCAGGGTCCCGCGCCGTCCACGCGGGCCGCCTCCAGGTACTCCATGGGGATGGCGTGGATGGCGGCCAGCATGACGACCATGTTGAAGCCGGCGAACATCCAGGTGGTCACCAGGATGAGCGCCGGGAGTGCGGTGATCGGGTCGGCCAGCCACGCCTGTGCGTAGGCCCCCAGGCCGAGGGCGCGGAGCGTGAGGTTCGCCATGCCCCAGTCGTAGTTGTAGACCCACAGCCAGATGACGCCGACGACCGGGTAGGACATGAGCAGGGGCGTGAACCACACGGTGCGGAAGAAGCGCGCACAGGGAATCTTGCTGTGGAGGATGAAGGCCAGGACCAGCGCCAGCGGGATGTCCACGCAGGGCGCCACCACCGCCCAGGTCATGGCGTTGCGCGCCGCGCGCCAGAAGACGTCGTCCTCCAGCAGCACCTCCTTGAAGTGCTGGAGGCCCACGAACTCGTACACCATCCCCAGGTCCATGCGGAGCGTGTGGACGCTGTTGTAGAAGGTGACGAGGACGGGATAGATGATGAACGCCAGGTAGAAGCAGAGCGCCGGCGTGAGGAACAGCGCGATCGCGCCCCACGGCCGCCGCGGCGCCCGGGCGGCAGCGGGGTGTTTGGCAGCGGCGGGGAGTGCCTGGCTGTGGGTGCGAATGGTCATGTCTGCGCGCAGCGGTCAGCGATCAGCCAAGAACACGACGGACGCATACCTCGGCCGTTCTTGCTGGCCGCTGACCGCTGATAGCTGATAGCTACTTCCCCTTCTGCCGCGCCTCTTCCAGCTTGGCGAGCGCCTCGTCCGCGCCGATGAGCTTGTTGGGCAGGCCCTGGTTCACGGTGGCCACCCAGGTCTCCCACAGGCCCGGCTTCATGAGCGCCTTCATGTCCTGCGCGGTGAGATCCACCCACTTGCTGTTCTTGTTCACCCGGCCGAACTCCTCGAAGTACCACTTGATGGGGCTGTCGATCTTCGCCGGGTCGGTCTTGATGCCGGTCTGGATCCCCGTGCTCGCCATCCACATGTTGCCGACCTCGACGTCCGCGAAGGCGTTCGCCACCTCCAGGGCCAGCGGCAGGTTCGGGCTCTTGGCGGCCACGGCCAGCGAGCCGGCCACGCTCAGGAACTTCTGCCCGTGGCCCTTGCCGTCCTTCATCAGGGGATAGTTCAGCAGGCCCAGCTCGAAGTCCTTGGGCTGGCCGCCCTTCTCCGGCGGGACGAACGCGCGCCCGGTGTACCAGGAGCCCACGGGGAACATGCAGGCCTTCTGGTCGGTGTGGAAGAAGCGGTGCGCGTCCGCCAGCGTCATGCTGGTGAGCGTCCGGGCATAGGCCCCCGCGTCGATCAGCTCGCGGTAGTAGCGCATGACCTCCACGACCCGCGGGTCTTTCCAGCTCAGCTCCCCCTTGCCCAGCCTCTTGAGGTCGTCGCCGCCCAGCTTGGAGAGCAGGAGCGCGGTCGGGATGTAGAGCGAAGCCCACTCGCGATCCGCCGCCCCGGTGGCGAAGCCCGAGAAGCCGGCCTTGCCGCACTTCGCGACGACCTCCTTGAACTCGTCCTGGCCGAAGGCGAAGCTCGGGGGCACGCTGACGCCGAGCTGCTTGAACATCTTCTTGTTGAAGTAGATCTCGTCGGAGGACGCCTCCACCGGGATGGCCCAGGTTCCCACCTTGCCGCCGGGGCCCGGGCGGGTCCAGAAGGCCTTGCCGTACGGCTCGATGTTCTCCCACCGGACGGCGGGCGTGAGGTCGGCCAGCCAGCCGGCGGTGATGAACTCCGGCACGTCGATGTCGTAGTAGAACACGTCCGGGAAGCCCGAGCCGGCCGTGAAGGCCGCGCGCAGGATGGGCCACATGTTCTTCTTCTCGTAGTACGTGATCGTCACCGTGTGCCCCGGGTGCTTGGCCTCGAAGCGCCGCTTGGCCTCGTTGAGGACCACCTTCTTGGAGTCCTGCGTGGCCCAGTGGCTCCACCACTT
>JBHGAX010000309.1:0-5019 GCA_041946635.1 Methylomirabilales bacterium (SeqCode) | reverse complement strand
AGGCAGTCGCCGGTCAGGTCGTCCTCGAAGAGCCGCCGGTAGCGCTCCTCGCTCTCGCGCAAGGCTTCCAGCGCGCGGGCAAGCTGGCTGGCGCTCGTGCGCCGCGGCGTCGTCCCGGCCGGCTTCCGTCCTGCCTGGCCGCGCGGGAGCGGCCTCATGGTCCAGCCTGCGCCAAGGGGCGGACCTCCTCGGCAAAGCGCCGCAGCGAGACGAGGAGCGCGTCCAGGCTGGCGCCCGGGAGGTCGAAGACCAGGTGGCTGACGCCCGCGCGCTGGTAGGCGCGGATGTCCTCCACGACCTGCTCCGGGTCGCCGTGGAAGGGCGTCCGGCCCGCCGGAAGCCGCTCGGGGGTGAGGTGCAGCGGCGCGCGGAAGGAAAACGTGAATCCCCCGAGATCGCGGCCGGCGGCCTGCGCGTGCGCGCGGACCTCGGCGGCCGCCTGGCTGTACTCGTCGGGCCGGAGCCCGGCGGGCGGCCGCAGGCCGATCGGGTGCCAGCCGTCCCCCAGCCTCCCGGCGCGCCGCAGGGCGGGGGGCGTGTGCCCGCCGATCCAGATGGGCGGGTGAGGGCGCTGCACCGGCTTGGGGAAGAAGCGGACCTCCTCCAGCGTGTAGAAGCGGCCCCGGAAGCTGGGCCACTCCTCGGTCCAGAGCGCGCGCAGGAGGCGGATGTACTCGTCGGTGACGGCGCCCCGCTCGGCGAAGGACCGGACGCCCAGGGCCTCGAACTCCTCCTTGAGCCAGCCCACGCCCACCGCCAGGATGACCCGCCCGCCGGTGAGCACGTCCAGCGTGGCCACCGCCTTGGCGACGAGGACCGGGTTGCGCTGCGGGAGCACCAGGATGCTGGAGCCGACGCGCACCCGCCGGGTGAGCCCGGCCGCGTAGCTCATGACCGTCAGCGCTTCCAGGTAGTGCTGCGCGGCCTCCAGGTCCCAGCGGCCCGCGGGGTCGTAGGGATACGTGCCCGCCGTCTGACGCGGCAGGACCACGTGGTCCGTGATCCAGACGGAGTCGTACTGCAGCTGCTCCGCCGCCTCGGCCAGGCGGCGGATCGTCTCCGGGCCGCCCAGCGCGCCGCGCGTCGGGATCGAGAAGCCGAAGCGCATGGCCCCCTCGAGACCGTGAACCGTCAAGACGCCAAGAGCGCCAGGCGTCGTACCTATTCTAATTCAATTCTTGGGCCTTTTGCGCCTCGGCGGTTCAAGTTCTGCTCTGTCTCAGTTCCGGGACTTCGCCAGCAGGATCTCCGCGACCTTCCGCATGGCGGCCGCCCCCTCGGCCACGTCCTCCGCCGAGACGTGCCGGTGGGTGAGCCAGCGGAGCATGTCGGGCCGCTGGGGCAGGACCAGCACCCGCTGCTCGGCCAGCAAGGCGGCCACCTGCGCGGCCGGAACGCCGAGGCCGCCCGTGTAGGTCTGGACGATGTTCGTCTGCGGCACGGGAACCGTGAGGCCGGGGATGCCGCGCAGCTGGTCGGCGAGCCGCCGGGCGTTCGCATGGTCCTCGGCCAGCCGGTCCACCATGCGCTGCACCGCCACCAGGCCGGCGGCGGCGATGACGCCGCCCTGGCGGGTGGTGCCGCCCAGCATCTGCCGCAGCTTCCGGCCGGCCTCGATGAACGCCTTCGGCCCCACGATGATCGAGCCCACCGGCGCGCTCAGCCCCTTGGAGAGGCAAAAGGTGGCGGAGTCCGCCTGCGCCGCGATGTCCCGGGCCGGCACGCCCAGCGCCACCGCGGCGTTGAAGATGCGGGCGCCGTCCAGGTGGACGGGGATGCCGCGCTTCGCCGCCACGGCCTTGACCGCCGCCATCTGCGCCACCGTCCAGAGCGAGCCGCCCGCCAGGTTGTGGGTGTTCTCCAGGCAGATGAGGCCCGTCACGGGATTGTGCAGCTTCTCCGCGCGGATGGCCGCCTCGACGTCCTCCGGCGCCATCACCCCGTCCCGGCCCGGCACCCGGTTGAGCACCAGGCCGCCGACCCGCGCCAGGCCGCCCACCTCGGAGGTGAAGATGTGCGCGTCGCGCTCGACGATCATCTCCTGCCCGGGGCGGGTGTGGGCCAGGATGGAGACCAGGTTGCCCATGGTCCCGCTGATCACGAAGAGGCCCGCCTCCTTGCCGAGGAGCTGCGCCGAGTACTCCTCCAGCTCGCGGACGGTCGGGTCGCCCTCGCGCCCGTCGTCGCCCACCCGCGCGCGGGCCATCGCCTCGCGCATCTCCTCGGTCGGCTCGGTGATCGTGTCGCTGCGGAAATCGAACGCGCCGTTCAGCATTACCGCCTCCTCGTCCTCGGGACCTGTTCCGCCGCTACGCGCCGTTCGGGCCGCAGGACCCGAAGGCGGATTCTTCCCGGCGTCGCCTGGCCCGCTCCAGGGTCTCGGGCGAGCCGACGTCCTGCCAGTACGCGCCGTCGGCCGGGTAGGCCAGGATCCGCTCTCCCTCGCCTGCCAGCCGGAGGTAGGGCCTCGTGATCGGGAACGCGCCGTCCTCTTCCATCTTCGAGAAGAGGGCCGGGTGAATGACGTGGATCCCGGTGAAGGCGGCGCGCCGCGCCCCCTCGACCGGCCCCTTCGCCCACTCCACCCCTTCCGGTGTCTCCCGGCCGCAGAGCCGGCCGCCGGCGTCGAACAGGAGCTGCCGGGAGCTCGGGCGCGACTGCACGGCCAGGGCGGCCAGGGCGTCGTGATCCGCCCGGAAGCGCAGCAGCCCGCCCAGATCGATCTCGCTCAGGACGTCCACGTTGTGCAGCAAGAACGGCCGTCCGTCATCGAAGAACGAGGCGGCCTGCTTCAGCCCGCCGCCCGTGTCCAGCAGCTCGGTCTCGCGGCTGAAGCCGATGCGGAGACCGAAGTTTCCCCGGGAGGCGAGGTACTCGACGATGCGCTCGCCCAGGTGGAACAGGTTGACGATGATCTCCGTGACGCCGGCCGCCGCCAGGCGCCGGATCACGTGCTCGATCATCGGGACGCCGCCCACCGGGATGAGGGCCTTGGGCGTCGTGTCGGTGAGCGGCCGCAGCCGGCTGCCGATCCCCGCGGCCAGGATCATCGCCTTCATCAGGACTTGAACCGCCAAGGCGCCAAGGCCGCCAAGCAGAACCTCCCGATGTTTTCGGCAGAGCGACGGACGATACCCGGCGCTTCCCGCGCCGCAGGCGCGGCCCACCCTTCCCTTGGCGCGCGTGGCGCCTTGGCGGTTCAAGCCTCGTCTTCGCCGTCGGCCGGCGGGTCCGGCGCGAGGCTGCCGTTCTCCTGCGCCCGGTGGCGCAGCTCCAGGTCCACGTCGAACCGTTCGCGGAGGTGGGCCGCCAGCCGCTCCGCGCAGTACACCGAGCGGTGCTGCCCGCCGGTGCAGCCGAAGGCGACCAGGAGGTCGGTGAAGTTCCGCGAGCGGTAGTTCTCGACGGTCTGGTCGATCAGGGCGAAGACGTGGTTGAGGAAGGCGGCGACCTCCGGCTTCCCCTGGAGGAAGGCGATCACGGCCGCGTCCCGCCCCGTCACGTCCGCGTAGGCCTCGAAGCGGCCGGGGTTCGGCAGCGCCCGGCAGTCGAACACGTAGCCGCCCCCGTGTCCCCGATCGTCCGTCGGGACGCCGGACTTGTAGGAGAAGCTCTGGATGCGCACCGTCAGCTTGAGCGAGGCGCCCCCGAGCTGCCGCAGGGCGGAGGAGGCCACCAGCCGCCGCCACACGGCCGTGAGCTCGGGCAGCTCCACCGGCAGCTCCGCCGTCCGGAGCAGGTGCTCCAGGTTCCGGATGGCGTAGGGGATGCTCGCCAGAAAGTGCTCCTTCCGCTCGTAGAAGCCGCGCAGCCCGTAGGCCCCCATGGCCTGCATGATCCGGATGAGCGCGAAGCCCGGGTAGTACGTGAGGAAGGCCTGCCGGTCGAGCGGCTCGACCGCCGCCGCCGCCGCCAGGTAGCGCTGGACCAGCTCGTCCCGAACCTCGAGGGGCAGGTCCGCCTTGGCGTCGAACAGCAAGGAGGCCAGGTCGTACTGCAGGGCCCCCTTGCGGCCGCCCTGGTAGTCGATGAAGCACGGGCGTCCTTCGCGGACCATGATGTTCCTGGACTGGAAGTCGCGGTAGAGGAAGAAGCGCCGGTCCGCCTTCAGCAGGAACCTGGTGAAGCGGTCGAAGTCCGTCTCCAGCGCCTGCTCGCTGAAGGGAATCCGGGCGAGCCGCAGGAAGTAGTACTTGAAGTAGTTCAGGTCCCACAGCATGGACTGCTTGTCGAAGCTGGCCCGCGGGTAGCACACCTCGTAGTTCAGCGTGCGGCCGGCCTCGACCTGGAACCGGGGCAGCAGCGCCACCACCTGCCGGTAGAGGTCCAGCGTGGCGGGCGAGAGCCCGTCGGTGGTCCGCTGGGCGCTGAGGAACTGGAAGAGCGTGGTGTCGCCGAGGTCCTCCTCCAGGTAGAGCCCCCGCTCGCGGTCCTCGGCGTAGATCTCGGGAACCGGGAGGCCGCATTTCCGGAAGTGGTGCGAGAACTCCAGGAAGGCGCGGTTCTCCCGGAGGTCCGGGCTGACCACCCCGACGGCGGTCCGGGCCGGCGAGGCGAGCCGGAACAGCTTCCGGTCCGAGCCGTCGCCCTTGAGCGGCACGACGCGCTCCACGGTCTCGGCGAAGCGGCGCCGGAAGAGCTCCACGAGCGGCTGGTGGACGGCAGAGGGGTTCACGGCGACACCCACGAGGCGGCGAGCCCCGACGGTCCGGACGAATGGGGGGTGCGCGGCCAGGAGTTCCGGCAGCCCCGGCACGCTACCATCGGGTACCCGGGGTGTCAAGGCGTTGCGCCCCGGCCAGCCGCGGGGCTGCAGCCGTCTCGGGCGTCGCGCGCGGCCCGGGGAAGAGGTCGAGCTCCGCGAGCACCCCGTAGTGGTCCGAGGGCCAGAGGTGCCGCCCGTCCTCCAGCACGCGGGGCCGGTCGAGCACCACCCGGCTCGACACTATTCTGCCTGGGAAGCGTTCGCCGGGCAGCAGGAAGATGTAGTCCACCCGGCGGTACACGGTGGCCTCGGGC
>JBHGAX010000308.1:0-5816 GCA_041946635.1 Methylomirabilales bacterium (SeqCode) | reverse complement strand
CGCAGCCGGAGGAACACGAAGGGCAGCCGCTCGAAGAGCGGGACGGTGGCGAGCGCGGAGAGCGCCACGCCGAGCTGCAGGACGCCGAAGCCCGCCAGGCCCGCCTCGCGGCGGCCG
The DNA here is from genome assembly GCA_041946635.1 of Methylomirabilales bacterium (SeqCode). GTDB lineage: Bacteria > Methylomirabilota > Methylomirabilia > Methylomirabilales > 2-02-FULL-66-22 > 2-02-FULL-66-22. The sequence goes on along the minus strand of JBHGAX010000308.1, from coordinate 5,699 downwards.
CTCCAGCGCGCGTACAGCAGGCTCCCCAGGCCGAGGCCCACCAGGAAGGTGGTGAGCATCACCGTGAAGGAGTATGTGGACATGCCGATGACCAGCGTGAGCGCGCGCACCCAGGCGTTCTCGTAGATCATGGCCGCCGCGCCCGACAGGCCGAAGCCGAGGAGCAGCGCCACGTCCACCCGGGTGGCCCGGCGGCCCGCGGGCGGGGCCGCCGCCTCCGGCGCGGCCCCGGCGCCCGCCCAGCCGCGAAGGGCGGGCAGCCGCACGGCCAGCACCACGGCCAGCGCGATCGAGAGGTTCACCGCCGCCGCCAGGCGCGTGCTCCCCCTGAGCCCCAGGCTCGGGATCAGCCAGAAGCCGGCCAGCGTGCAGCCCGCGACGGCCCCCAGCGTGTTCACGGCGTACAGGTCGCCGATGCGGCGGCCGAGGGTCGTCACGGCCGTGACGCAGAATCGGCTGAGCACGGGCAGCGTCGCCCCCATGAGCGCGGTCGGCACGAGGATCACGGCGAAGCAGAGCGCGAAGATGATCAGGCTGAAGGCCACCGCCGAGCTCTCCGCCACGCCGTAGAGCGCGGCGTAGGCCCGCTGCGTCAGCCCGAAGAGCGCCGGGATGACCAGCCCGTAGAGCCCGACGCCCGCCTCCAGCAGCCCGTAGGCCAGGAACGGGTTCTGCCGCGCGTCCACCACGCGGCCGAAGAGGTAGCTCCCCGCGGCCAGGCCCGCCATGAAGGCGGACAGCACCGTGGAGATGGCCTGCGTGGTGTTGCCGAAGATCTGGGTGAGCATGCGCGCCCACACCACCTCGTACACCAGGGCCGTGGCGCCGGAGAGGAAGAAGAGCAGGTAGACGAAGGGAAGCAGCCGCGGCGAGACCATGCGGGGACTCAGGGGGCCTCCTAGCAGGCTGCTGAAAGAGGCCCATCTGCGGCGTTGGCGGCCCTCGGCGCTCGCCGTTCGACAGGCTCACGGCCGTGAGCGAAGTCGAAGGGCCGTTCGACAGGCTCACGGCCCTGAGCGAAGTCGAAGGGCTGCGGCGGAGCGCTGCTACGCCTCACTCGGCCTGCGGGCCGCCGCCTTGCATCTGGACCTCTTTGAGCAGCCTGACCAAACACGAATTCTTCCGGCATGCTACGGGCGGGCCAGGGAGCGGATGTAGGCGACCAGCGCGCGGATCTCGGCGTCGCTGAGCTTCATCCCCCAGGCCGGCATGGCGTTGGAGCGGCCGAACTGGGAGCCGCCCTTCTGGATGATCTCGAAGAGGTACCGATCGCTCACCTGGCGCATGGCCTGGGGATCGGTGAAGTCGCGGAGCCGCTGGCCGATCACCCGCGCCCCCGGCCCGTCGCCCCGCCCCGACTCGCCGTGGCACACGGCGCAGTGCTGCTGGTACAGCGCCGGCGCGCCGCCCTCCACGGCCGGCGGTTGCTGGGCGGATCGGAGGACGAGCAGGAGGCCCGCGGCCGCCAGGAGGGTCGCGCCGGCCGTCCCTGCGAGCCACCAGCCCATCCGGCTCATGCCACCGGATCTCATGGACCGTCAAAGGGCCGCCAGGGGCACGGGGTGGAGCGCCGGACGGTCGAAATCCCCCCGGGCCCTTCTTCGACAAAGGGGGGGTGGGGGGGATCCGGTCCGAGCGGTCCGCCTCTCGGCGCCGGCGTCGACGGGCCTTTCACGGATTCTGGGCGCTCCGCCCGGCGTCCGCGGTCAGCGGACCTCGGACTTCGGACCGGGGACCGCGGACGTGGAGTCCATGCGCGCGTACCCGAGCGTGCGCAGGTACTTCTCCCCCTCGGCCGACTTCAGGAAGTTGACCAGGTAGTCGCCGAGGCTCCGCAGCATCTGGGGCGGGATGACCGCGGGCGCGGCGAAGGCGTTCCAGGTGACGATCATGTGGTAGAGCGTCTTCACGTCGTCGGGCATGCGCGGGCCTCCGTGCGTCGGGTGGGGGGCGGGCCGCCGTGCGGCAAGCGCGAAGCCTATGCAATGCAGCCGCCCCTGTCAAGCGCCGCGCCGACCGCGCCGCTCGTTGACTCCCTGCGTGGCCTGTGATATATGCCCGCAAGCTGGGGGGGCGGGACAACCGTGGCGCGCGGAGGCGACATGACGAGCGGCCCGGAGCGACGGCGGGGGCGCCGCGTGCCCGTGGCCGGGCGTCCCGAGGGCCGGGTCAAGGCCACGCTGGATGCCCGCCTGCTGGATCTCAGCAGCTGCGGCGCGCGCATCGAGCACTACAACCTGCTGCGTCCCGGGTTCACCTGCACCCTGGAGTTCCCGGCCAGCCTCGCGCCGCTCACGCTGTCCGTGCAGATCGTCCGCAGCGTGGTGGTCGGCCACGACGCTACGCCGACCGGCGAGCGGCTCCTCCGCTACGAGAGCGGCCTCGCCTTCCTGCGCATGACGGCAGAGCAGCAGAAGCTGGTCGACGACATCCTGGAGCGCCTGGATCCCGGCGCGAGCCTGGGCAACGGCCGGCTCATCCTGTGAACGCCGGATCCGGCCGCAACGGGGAGCGCATGCAGGACCTGGATCACCTGCGGCAGCGCCTCACGCCCGAGCAGCGGCGCGTGCTGAACCTGCTCTGGGCGGAGTTCCGTGACCGCAACCGCTGGCTGCCGCGGGAGGAGCTGCACGCGGAGACGGGCGAGGCTCCGGCGCGTGCCGCGGTGCAGGGGCTCGGAGAGGCGATCCTCCGGCCCGGCCGGGAGGACGCGGCCGAGGACTACCGGCTCACGTTCCTCGGCGTGCTGCTCGCGGACGAGGGCCCCGAGTCCGAGGCGCTGCTGGTCCGCTACCTGGAGTACGTGCGGGATCGGGTGCGGGCGGAGCCGGGGCTGGAGTGGGTGGGGAGCCCGGAGGTCGAGGCCGCGCTCCAGCTCACCCGGGAGCGCTCCCGGCACCTGCGGCAGCTGATCCGGCTGAGCCACTGGTGGGGCGGCGGCAGCGGCTTCGGCCAGCGGGAGTGGACGGTGGGCGTGCCGCTCGACGTCGACGAGCTGCCCGAGCACGAGCTCGCGGCGTATGTCCGGCAGCACGTCCTGGCCCACTTCCTTCCCGGCGCGGCCGGCCAGGGCTTGACCATCGTGCCCCTCGCTCCCCCCGCGCCCCCGCGGCCCCCCTTCTGGTTCCTGCCGGATGCGACGCTGGCCGAGCGGCTGGCCGCCGACTGGCACGAGGCCCAGGACGTGTGCCAGGTGCGCGGCTGGAAGAGCTGCGTCCTGCTCTGCGGCGGGATCCTCGAGGCGACCCTGCGCGCCGCCCTGGCCGCGGGCGACGCCGCGTCCGCGGCCGGCGCGGGCGCCCACCCCCTCGCCGGCCTTGCGCCGGAGGCCGTGCGCCGCGGTCTCCTGCCGGAGCCCCTCCAGCTCACCCCGGCCGTCGCGCAATACCGGGACCTCATCGCGGGCAGGGGACAGACGGTCGGCCACGCCGACGCCGACGCCGCGCTCGCCGCCGTGCGCACCTGCCTCCGCCAGCTGGCCGCCCGGGCCGCCCGCTAGCCTCGCCCGGGCACCCGGTATCCCTCCTGCCCAGAGTTGCCGTATGAACGGTCGCTCTGCGCTCGCGAGAGAATCCACGGAGTGGGCGGCGGATGGTCTCTCCTTGAAAAAGGGGGGGGACTTGGTCCGAGCGGATGTGGGCGCCACCACCGAGAGCCTGTGAAACAATCGTCGAAGCCCATGGACCGCGACGCCAGTTGGGGGACTTGTGGCTGGCGATTGCCGAGGAGCGACGATCCCATGCGAAGCCTGGCACCCGAGACCCTGGCCGCGCAGGCCTGCGGAGCGATCGACGAGCAGACGGGCGCCATCGTGCCGCCGGTGCACATGGCCGCCACCTTCATTCGCGATCCGGACAATCAGTACCGCAAGGGCTATTCCTACGGGCGGCCCGACAATCCCACCGTACGCCAGGTGGAGCGGGTCTTGAGCAGCCTGGAGGGCGGCGCCGCGGGCCTGGTGTGCACGTCCGGCATGACGGCCGCCGCCATCGCATTCCTGGCCCTGGACCGGCCGGCGCACGTGGTGGCGCCTGCGGTCATGTACTGGGGCCTGCGCAGGTGGCTGCTGGAGGAGGCGCCCAGCCTGGGCATCCACGCCACGCTGGTTGACGCGGGTGATCCGGCGGCCATCCGCGAGGGCCTGCGGCCGGGGCAGACCAGGCTCGTGTGGATCGAGACCCCGGCCAACCCGCTCTGGACCATCACCGACATCGCCGAGGCGGCGCGTATCGCCCACGCCGCCGGCGCGCTGCTGGCGGTCGATTCCACGGCGCAGACGCCCGTGCTGACCCGGCCCCTCGCGCTCGGGGCGGACGTCGTGATGCACTCCGCCACCAAGTACCTCAACGGCCACTCGGATGTCATTGCCGGCGCCCTGCTGTTCGCCCGCACGGACGCCCATTGCGAGCGCGCGGCGAGGCTCCGCGGCATGCTGGGCGGCATCCTCGGGCCGTTCGAGGCGGCGCTCCTGTTGCGTGGGCTGCGTACCCTGCACGTCCGCGTGCGCCACCAGTGCGCAAACGCAATGACGATCGCGCGGCACCTTGCGCGACACCCTCGGGTCGAGGACGTGCTCTACCCGGGGCTTGCGACCCACCCCGGCCACGCCGTTGCTGCGCGGCAGATGCAGGGCGGCTTCGGCGGCATGCTCTCCGGCTAATGCGAACGCGAAAGGAAGCTGACACGGCGGCGGCGCCCCTCACCCCAACCCTCTCCCTTCCTTCGACGGGCGAGGAGGGGAGTGTTCTGTTCCCTCGCCCCGCCCTGCGGGGAGAGGGCGAGGCCGAGGGGTGCGATAGGTAACGCCCGTGAACGGCTCTGTATTGGTGCGCCGCGCTCGACGGGCGGCAGCCGCGACCACGCCGAGCGGAAGCACGCCGGTGAGCGTGGCCAGGGCCAACCCCGCGCCCGGGGCCTCGAGCGTGAGCTTCGCCCACCAGACCACCGGGCGGAGCGCGGCGCGCGTGAGCCGCCGGGCCGGCTCGTGGGCGCGAAGCCAGTCCGCGACCGGCGGGCTGAGCGACGCGTAGGCCCGAGCCAGCAGGGTGCCCAGCCGATTGGAGAGAAGGAACCGTGCACGGAATGCGCGGAGGGCCTCCACCTCTCGGGCCAGGGGCGAGCCGAACGCCGCGGTGGCGACGAAGCACCCGCCGCCGCCCGAGCCTCCGTCCGTGTCCAGCGCGACCTCGAGCTGTTCGGCTGGCGTGGTCTCCGCCGCAGCATAGACCCGGACGTAATCGACGAGCATCGTCAGGGGAAACGCGGTCGTGGCGTCCGGATACCCGGGCCACTTGCTTCCCACGGCGAGGTTAAGCAAGATGAAGAACGGGTGATCGAAGACCCAGGTCGTCCCGGGCGGCAAGTCCTCCGGCGTGCGCGTCTGATACAAGGCTCCATCGACGTACCAGCGGATCTCGTTCGGCTCCCACTCGACCCCGAAGACGTGGAAGTCGTCGGCAAACCGTTGCCCGGCCGACAGGGAGAAGGACGCCGAGGCTGAATAGCCAGGCCCGTGGATCGCCCCGTGCACGGTCGAAGGCTGGTAGTTGACGTACTCCATGATGTCGATTTCGCCGCTGCTCGGCCAGCCGACGGTCCCCATGTTCTCGCCGAGCATCCAGAACGCCGGCCAGATGCCCTGGCCATACGGCAGCCGGATCCGCGCCTCGAACTTGCCATAGGCCCGCGCGAAGGTGCCC
>JBHGAX010000307.1:0-5058 GCA_041946635.1 Methylomirabilales bacterium (SeqCode) | reverse complement strand
GCGTAGCGCCCCTTGTCGCGGCCGCCGGTCGGGACGTTGAGGAATTCGTGCATCACCGGCGTGAGGCCCAGCTCGCCCGGGATGGCGAGCGCGGTCTCCGGCGGGTGGGAGTCGTAGAAGAACGGCTCCCCGAACATGGTGTCCACGAAGGGCGGGTGCGAAGAGCCGCCGATGGTGAGCATCAGCCGGCCGCCGGCAGGGAGGATCTCGGCGGCGCCGGCGAGGATGCGGCGGTGCTCGGCCCGCGGCACGTGGAACAGGGCGTCCCAGCAGATGACCGCCGCGTAACCCTCCTCGAACGCGAACTCCTCGAGGCGGGCGTGCCCCCTGGGACTTGCTCGATCCCACCGGCGCGCTGGAGACCGGGGGCGCAGGGCGCACGGGCGGGTCCCGGTTCCGCCTGAATGCGATCGCGCTGGCGGCTCGCCTACTTGGGGACCCGGTCCAGGTATTCCAGGTACACCTCGGGCGGCGCGTCGCGCGGCAGCAGGCCGTCCAGCACCGCCTGCTCCAGGCGGCCCCGCAGCTCGCCCACCTTCGGGCCCGGGGCGATCCCGTAGTGCTCCATGATGGCGTTGCCGACGTACTTCGGCAGGAGCGGACCCTCGCCGTCCCGGGCGATGAGCTGCGCGGCGCGCGCCCGCAGCTCCGCCAGTCGGGCCAGGACCCCCTCCCGCACGCCGGGCCGGTGCGACGTCACGTCGGCCTGGCTGAGATCCAGCAGGTCGTCGAACGCGTCCTCGGCGTCGCGAATCAGCCGGCGCACAGCCCCGTCGGTCCAGCCCGGGTCGTAGAGCGCCGGCCGCTGGTGCAGGAGGACCAGCGTCCGCACCCGCCGGTGCAGCGCCTGGTCGAAGCGGAAGCGGCGGGCCACCTCGTTCACGATGCCGGCGCCGACCGCCTCGTGCCCGAAGAAGTGGACCTCGCCGCCGGGGTCCACCGACCGCGTCGTCACCTTTCCCGCGTCGTGCAGCAGGGCCGCCCAGCGCACGGCGAGGCGCGGCGGGGACTGCGCGACCACCGCCAGGGTGTGGGGCCAGAGCGCCTTGTGGTGGTAGCGGCCCTGGTCGGCCTTGAACTCCGCCACGCGCTGCAGGGGCGGGAGCAGGTGCGCGAGGACCTCGGTCCGCAGCAGGAAGGTGAGGGCCGCCTCCACGTGCTCCCCCACCAGCAGCTTGTTCATCTCGATCAGCCACCGTTCCCGGCTCACGATCAGGATCTCCGAGGCCAGCGCCCGGGCGCCCGCCACCAGCTCGGGGTCCGGCTCGAATCCCAGCGTGGCGATGAAGCGCGCGGCCCGCAGCGTGCGCAGCGGATCTTCCCGGAAGATGACCTGCGGCTCCCCCACCGTGCGGAGCCGCCTCGCCCGCAGGTCCGCCTCACCGCCGTGGGGATCGATGAGCCTCAGGTCGGCGGCCATGGCCATGGCGTTGATGGAGAAGTCCCGGCGCGCGAGGTCGGCCGTGAGGTCGCTCCCGAAGCGCACCTCGGGCTTCCGGCTGCCGTTGGCGTAGACCTCGCCGCGATACGTGGTCACCTGGATCTCCCGCCTGAAGCCGTCCTCCTCCACCACCGTGCCCACGGTGCCGAACCGGCTCCCCACGGTGAAGACGGGGAGGTGCGCGCCCCGCAGGATGCGCGCGCTCTCCTTGGGGAGGGCGCTCGTGGCGAAGTCCAGGTCGCACAGCTCCGCCAGCGGCGTGCCGCTCCGGTAGTCCCGGACCGCGCCTCCCACCAGGTACAGTTCCTTCCCGGCGTCCCGGAACAGGCGGAACAGCCGGAGCACGAGCGGATCGCCCACTGGATTCCCGCCGAAGGAAAAGCCCCGAGGCGGGGCCTCGGGGCTTGGGTTGCCTGGCTCACGAACCGACGACCGTCCGGGGCTCCCCGCGCCCCGACTCGATTGTTGGACTATCCGCCAGCGGGCTGAGCCTGTCAAGGGGAAAGCCGGACCGCCGAGACCTCAGCCCCGCCCCTCTCCCGCGAAGTGGTCCCAGCCGGTCGGGGTCAGGGCCTCCTCCCCCCCGTCCGGCGTGCGGAGCAGGAGGCCGGTCCCCGCCCTCACCTCGCCGATGAGGTGCAGGGGGCGGCCGAAGCGCGCGGCAAAGCCCCGCTGTACCTCCTCCAACCGCTCCGCCCGCAGCGTGGCGGCCAGCACGTAGTCCTCGCCGCCGGCCAGGGCGAACCGGGCCGGGTCGTGGGCGAGGCGGCTGCAGAAATCGAGGAGCTCCGCTGACACGGGGATCGCGTCGGGGCGGATCACGATCCCCACGCCGCTCTCCTCGCAAACGTGCAGGAGGTCGGAGCTGAGGCCGTCGCTCACATCGATGGCGGCGGTGGCCGCCCCGCTCTCCGCCAGGAAGCGGCCCTCCTCCAGGTGCGGGCGGGGCAGCAGGTGGGCGTCGAGCAGGGCCTGCATGCCGGCATCCGGCGGCGCGCTTCCCTGCCGGACGAAGTGCAGGCCGGCCCGGCTGTCCCCCACCGTGCCCGTGAGGCAGACCACATCCCCCGGCCGCGCCCCCGACCGGTACAGGACCTGGTCGCGCGGCACCTCGCCCACGACGGTCACGCCGAGGAACAGGTCGGCCCGCGAGGCGGTGGTGTCGCCGCCCAGGATGTTCACCGCGTGGCGGGCGGCCAGCCGCTTCATGCCCGCGTACAGCTCCTCCAGGAACTCCACGGGACAGTCGGCCGGGATGGCCAGGCTCAGGAACGCCTCGCGCGCCGTGCCGCCCATGGCGGCGATGTCGCTCAGGTTCACGGCCAGCGCCTTGTGGCCGAGGTTGGCCGGGGTGGTGGCCGCGCGGAGGAAATGGACGCGCTCGACCAGCAAGTCCGTGGTGACGAGGGCCAGCCGGCCCGCGGTGACCGCAAACGCGGCCGCGTCGTCCCCGATGGCCCGCGCCACGCCCTCCGGGCGCACCAGGCACCCCCGGCTCACCCGCCGGATGAACCCGAACTCCCCGACTTCGTCCAGCCGCATGCGCCCCTCGCGTCGCGCGCCAGCCGCGGACGTTAATACCGGCTGCCCGGGCGTGTCAACCGCCGGATCGGGATTTCTTCACAAGCGCCGAGCGCTCCGGCCCGGTTTTGAGGTAGGTTGCGCCTGCTGAAACCAGCGTCGCGGTGACTGACACAAAAGGCGGGCCGGATGACCACGCAAGCCACGGAGCGCATCTTCTCGATCCTCGAGGCCCTGGCCGACGAGGGTCATGCTCATGCTCCTCAACATCCTGCTGCTCGTCCTCGGCACCTTCATGGACATGGCGCCCATGATCCTGATCTGCACGCCGATCCTCCTGCCGCTGGTCCAGAAGTTCGGCGTGGACCCGGTGCACTTCGGGCTGATCCTGATGGTGAATGCCGGGATCGGGCTGATCACGCCGCCCGTCGGCCCCTCGCTGTTCGTGGGCTGCGCCATCGGGAAGGTGAGCATCGAGGAGGTCTCCAGGGAGCTGTGGCCGTTCTACGCCGCCATGATCGCCGCCCTGATCATCGTGACCTACGTGCCGGGCGTCACGCTGTGGCTGCCCAGCCTGCTGTCGTTCTAGCCCAAAAACGAACCGGGCACTGCCCGAGGGCGGTGCCCGGTTCGCTGCGTGCCCCGCGCGCCGTCAGGCCAGGACGACCGAGACGGGCGTGACGTGCTGCAGGTTGTCCGAGACGGGGCAGCGGCGATCCACCTCCTCGACGAAGCGCAGCTTCTCCTCGTGCGAGAGGTCGGCGTCCACCTCCACCCGCACGGTGAAGCCCGCGAAGCCCGCGCGGCTCTCCGTCCCCTTCCCCAGGAGCGTGCTCACGTCCAGGTCCCCGGAGACCGTCACCGTCATGCCCCGCATGGCGATCTTGCGCTGCATCGCGACGATCCGGCCGATGCTCATGACGCAGGCGCCCAGCGACAGCATCAGGTATTCCAGCGGCGTGGGGCCGAAGTCCTGCCCGCCCGCGGCCGCGGGCTGGTCCACGTAGACCTTGTGGCCCCGGATGCTGCTCTCGATGGTGAACCGCTCGCCCATGCGGGCCTCGACCTCGACCTTCTTCATGGTGCCCACGCAGTGCCCTCCTCTGTTCACGACGGCCGTGAGACCGGCACTCAGTACGATCCAGGAAACTGCAAGAAGGTTCGAGGTTGCCGGTTCGAGGTTCGAGGTTCGGGCTGACCGCTGATCGCTGATCGCCGTTACGTGAACACCTGTGGATTCACCACGCCTTCCGGCCGCCGGCCGGCCAGGACGTCCAGGATCGCCTGCGCGGCGTGGGTGGCCATCCGCATGACGCACTCGGCCGTGAGCGCCGCCGAGTGCGGGGTGACGATGACGTTGGGCAGGCCGAAGAGCGGGTTGCCGGCCGCGGGCGGCTCCGGGTCGAAGACGTCCACCCCGGCCGCGGCGATCCACTTCTCCTGGAGCGCCTTCACCAGGGCGGCCTCGTCCACCAGCGGCCCCCGGGCGGTGTTGATCAGGAAGGCCGTCGGCTTCATGGCGCGCAGCTCCTGCTCGCCGATGAGGCCCTTGGTCTCCGGCGTGGAGGGCACGTGGACGGTGACCACGTCGGCGGCCTCCAGCACCTCGCGGACCGTCTTCACCACCTTGGCCCCCGCCCGCTCCATGACCTCGCGCGGGATCAGCGGATCGTAGGCCAGGACCTCCATGTCCAGGCCCTGCGCGGCCTTCCGGCACACCAGGGAGCCGATCCGGCCCATGCCCAGGATGCCGAGGGTCTTCCCGGCGAGATCCACCGCGCCGTAGCAGTTCCGGATCTCCCACCGGTTCGCGCGGGTGGCGGCGTCGTACTCGATGATCCGCTTGGCGAGGGCGAACATGAGCGCGAGCACGTGCTCGGCCACCGAGAGCGCGTTCGCGCGGGGCGTGATCGCCACCACCACGCCCTGCCTGGTCGCCGCCGCCACGTCGATGTTGTCGAAGCCCACCCCGTGGCGCGCGATGACCTTGAGGCGCGTGCCCGCCGCGATCACCGACGCCGGGATCTCGGCCGTGCGCACGAGGAGGCCGTCCGCGTCCCGGATCTCCCGCCGGAGCGTCGCCTCCGCGATATCGG
>JBHGAX010000306.1:0-5063 GCA_041946635.1 Methylomirabilales bacterium (SeqCode) | reverse complement strand
AGGGCTGTAAAGCCCATTCTGTCCAGCACATTACGCGCGCGGCGCCCCACGCGGCCTCCGCCGCCAGCCGGTCGGCGCGGAGCTGGCGGGCCAGGGCGTCCGCGTCCGGGAAGCGCATCTCGTCGCGCAGCCGCCGGAGGAAGAAGGCCACCACCCACTCGCCGTAGAGCGGCTCCTGCCACCCCGGCAGGTGCACCTCCAGCCGGTGGCGCCCGTCGCCGAACGTGGGGGCCACCCCGAGGTTCATCATGGCGTCCCGGAACTCCCCGCGCACCAGGAGCCGTCCGGCGTACACGCCGTCCCGGAGGGCGGCCGGCTCGGGCACGGGGACGTTGGCCGTGGCGAAGCCCAGGGCGGCGCCCCGCCCCGCGCCCTGCTCCACCACCCCTTCCAGGCAGTAGGGCCGCCCCAGCAGGCGCTGCGCGCCCGCCACGTCCCCGGCGGCCAGGAGCTTCCGGATGGCCCGGCTGCCCACCGGCTCCCCGTCCACCCGCACGGGCGGCAGCACGTCCAGCTGGAAGCCGAGGCGGGGCGCCAGCTCCGCCAGGAGCGCCGGGGTGCCCTCCCGCCCCCGGCCGAAGCCGAAGTCGTACCCCACGCAGAGGCCGGCGATGTGGAGCCGCCCCACCAGCCCCTGCTCCACGAAGGCGGCGGCCGCCAGGCTGGCCAGCGCAGGCGTGAACTCCAGCACCACCGCCGCCCGGATGCCCAGCCCCTCCAGCAGCCGCAGCTTCAGGGGCAGCGGGGTGATCAGGGGCGGCGCCTCGGCCGGCCGCACCACCTCCAGCGGGTGGCGCGCGAAGGTGACCGCGGCCGGGGTCCCGTGAAGCTCGGCGGCCCGGGCCTTCACCTGCGCGAGGAGCGCCTGGTGCCCCAGGTGGACGCCGTCCAGCGTGCCCATGCCCACGACGGGCCGGGCCACCTCCCACCCCAGCTCCTCCAGGCGGCCCGCCCGGACGACCTGCATGCCTAGCCCCCGAAGACCCGGATGGCCCTGAGCGCCGGCCGGCCGGCGTCGCCGCCCGCCAGCTCCTCCCGGCCGAGGAGCAGTTCCGCCAGCGCCAGGAGCTGCTTCCGGAATCCCAGGACCCGGACCACGCCCCCCCGGGCGGCCTCCTCCGGGACCCCCACCAGCAGCGAGGCCGGCACCGTCCGCCCGTGCAGGATCAGCGGGCCCGCCTCGGGCGCGACCCGGATGGCGGGCAGGTGGGCCAGGGCCTCGCCCATGGGTTGCAGCACCTCGCCCAGGCGGCCGGTGGCCACCCGCTCCTCCAGGGCCGGGAGGGTGACGGCGTCCTCCAGCGCAAAGCGGCCGGCGCGCGTCCGCACCAGGTCCTGCAGGTGGCCGCCGCAGCCCAGTGCGCGGCCGATGTCGTCGCAGAGGCTCCGCGCGTAGGTGCCCTTGGAGCAGACGGCCTTGAGCGTGGCCAGCGGCGCGCGGAAGTCCAGCAGCTCCAGGACGTGGACGCGCACCGCGACCGGCGGCCGCTCCACGGTCTGGCCCCGCCGCGCCAGCCGGTAGAGCCGCTCGCCCTGGACCTTCTTGGCCGAGTAGATGGGCGGCACCTGCTGGATCTCCCCGCGGAAGCGGGGCAGCACGGCCAGGAGGTCCTCCCGGGTGACGTGCCCGGCCTCCGCCCGGCCCGTCTCCTTGCCCGCCGCGTCCAGGGTGTCGGTCGTGACGCCCAGCCGGAGCGTCATGACGTACTCCTTGTCCGCCTGCGTCAGGTACTGGGCCACGCGCGTGGCCCGGCCCACGCAGACGGGCAGGACCCCGGTGGCCTGCGGATCCAGCGTCCCCGTGTGGCCCACGCGCCGGATCCCCAGGATCTTGCGCACCGCGTCCACCACGTCGTGCGAGGTCATGCCGGCCGGCTTGAACAGGTTGAGGACGCCGTGCACCTCGGGGCGCGGGCGGGCCGGGGCCGTCATGCCCGCACCAGCTCGGCCGCGGCCTGCAGCATGGTGGCCTGGGCCGTGGCGAGGTCCGCGCGCAGGGTGCAGCCCGCGGCGTTCCGGTGGCCGCCGCCCCCGAACCGCCGGGCCAGCGCCGCCACGTCCGTCGTCCCGTGCGAGCGCAGGCTCACCTTCACCTCGTCGGGAGCCGCCTCCTTGAAGGCCAGGGCCACCCGGACCCCCTCCAGCGAGCGCGGGTACTGCACGAAGTCCTCGGCCGCCTCCAGGCCGACGCCCGCCGCCTGCTGGGCCGTCCGGGTCACCGTGATCCAGCCCAGCGTCCCGTCCGGGCTCACCCTGAGCTCGGCCAGCGCCAGGCGCAGCAGCTCGAACTCGCGCGGGTCCCGGTGGGCGGAGAGGCTCACGCCCACAGCCTCCGGCACCGCGCCGGCGGCCACCAGCGCGGCGCCCGTGCGGAGCGCCTCGGGGGTGGTGTTGCTGTAGCGGAACCCCCCGGTATCCGTCAGGATCGCCGCGTACAGGTTGGCCGCCACGTCCGGCGAGAGCGGGAACCCGCCCGTCCGGCAGATCCGGTACACCATCTCCCCCGCCGAGGAGGCCTGCGGGTCGACCCAGTTCACGTCGCCGAAGCGGGTGTTCCCCGGGTGGTGGTCCACGTTCAGCACCCGGCTCCCCGGCGCGCGCCCGTCCAGGAGGCCGCCCGTCCGCTCGGGCTCGGTGGTGTCCAGCACCAGGTAGCAGGCGTAGGGCCGCTCGGGCGCCGGGCGCAGGCGGCCGCCGGCCGGCAGGTGGCGGAGCGCGGCCGGCAGCGGCCCCGCGTTGTAGGCGCCCGCGCGCTTGCCGGCCGCCTCCAGGGCCAGCATGGCGGCCAGGCTGGCGCCGATGGCGTCGCCCTCGGGAAAGACGTGGGAGAGCACGGCCACCGAGGGCGCCTCCGCCAGGGCCTGGACGACGGCCTCCAGCTCAGTCTTCATCCGGCTCCGTCCGGACCTCCCGCAGGAGGCGCATGACCGTGAGCGTCCGCTCCACCGACTCGTCCACCTCGAAGGACAGCTCCGGGGCGTAGCGCAGGTGGAGCGCCCGCCCGAGCTGGCCGCGCAGGAACCCCGCGGCCGAGCGGAGCCCCCGGAGCTGGTCCGCGGCGCGCTCCGGCGTGCCGCCCGTGAAGGCGATCCAGGCGTGCCGCAGGTCCGCGCTCACCCGCACGGTCGTGATGGTCACCTCGCGCAGGCGGGGGTCCTTGATCTCGCGGAGCAGCAGGCGGCTCAGCTCCCGGTGGAGCAGGTCGGCCACGCGCTCCGCCCGCTTGAAGGGAGGCGGCATGACGGGCGATCCAAGTGCAGGGACGGTTGGAAGCGCGACACGATTGCAGATTGTTCGATTTCAGATTGCAGATTTTCCAATCTGCAATCCGAAATCTGCAATCTGCAAGCCGGGTCAGTGCGTGACGAGGTCGATCTCGTAGTCGACCAGGAGGGCCTCGCCGCTCATCTCGATCCAGTTCACCACCTTGGTCAGGGTCGCGTCCACCAGCCGGGCGTCGTTGCTCACGCAGGCCACGCCCAGGGTGGCCCGCTGCCAGTCGTCCAGCCGGTCCACCTCGGCGATCGCCACGCTGAAGCGCGCCTGGACCCGGTCCTTCAAGCTCTTCACCACCCGCCGCTTGGCCTTCAGCGACCCCGAGTCCGGGATGCGGAGCTCGATCTTGCAGGATCCCACGGTCATGGCCGGCCACCGAGCCCCTGCCTCACGAGCATCTCGTGACACGCCGGGGCCAATGACCAATGACCAAGGTCCAATGACCAATCAGAGCGCGCCACGCCGCTCCGTCATTGGGATTTGGCCATTGGGAGTTGGTCATTCCCGCTAGAGCGTCGGCGCGACCTCCTCCACCTCGAACACCTCCAGCACGTCCCCCTGGTGCACGTCGTTGTAGTTGGCCAGCCCGATGCCGCACTCCTGCCCGCTCAGCACCTCGCGCACGTCGTCCTTGAAGCGGCGCAGGGAGCCGATCTTGCCGGTGTGCACCACCCGCCCGTCCCGCACCACCCGGGCCGAGGCGTCCCGCTGGACCTTGCCGTCCACCACGAAGGAGCCGGCGATCGTCCCCACCTTGGTGATGCTGAAGACCTGCCGCACCTCCGCCCGGCCGAGCGGCCGCTCCACGTAGGTGGGCTCCAGGAGCCCCTCCATGGCGGAGCGCACCTCGTTGATGGCCTCGTAGATGATGGTGTAGAGGCGCAGGTCCACGCGCTCCTGCTCCGCCAGCTTCTGGGCCTTGGGCTCGGGCCGGACGTTGAAGCCCACGATGATGGCGTTGGAGGCGGAGGCCAGCATCACGTCGCTCTCGGTGATGGCGCCCACGGAGCTGTGGATCACGTTCACCTTGACCCGCTCGGTGCTCAGGCGCTCCAGGGACTCCTTGAGCGGCTCCACGGAGCCCTGCACGTCGCCCTTCAGGATCATGCGCAGCTCCTTGACCTCGCCGCGCTCGATCTGCTGGTGCAGCACGTCCAGGGTGACGCGCGGCTGGGCCGCCATGCTCTCCTGGCGGTGCTTCTCCTGCCGCACCAGGGCGATCTGCCGCGCCTTCCGCTCGTCGCCCGTGGCGGCGAAGGTGTCGCCCGCCAGCGGCACGCCGGAGAGGCCCAGGATCTCCACGGGGGTGGCCGGGCCGGCCTCCTGGAGCTTGCGGCCCTTGTCGTTCACCATGGCGCGGATCTTCCCGTGGTGCAGCCCGGCCACCACGGCGTCCCCAACGCGCAGGGTCCCGTCCTGCACCAGGACCGTGGCCACCGGGCCGCGGCCCTTGTCCAGCTCGGCCTCCACCACCAGGCCGCGCGCCGGCTTGGCCGGGTTGGCCTTCAGCTCCTGCACCTCGGCCAGCACGATGAGGTTGTCCAGGAGGTTCTCGATGCCCTCCCGGCGCTTGGCCGAGACGGGCACGAAGATCGTGTCGCCGCCCCACTCCTCCGCCACCAGGCCGTACTCGGTGAGCTGCTGCTTGATCCGGTTGGGATCCGCGTTGGGCTTGTCCACCTTGTTGATGGCCACCAGGATGGGGACCTTGGCGTCCTTGGCGTGGTTGATGGCCTCGATCGTCTGGGGCATGACCCCGTCGTCGGCCGCCACGACCAGCACCACGA
>JBHGAX010000305.1:0-5069 GCA_041946635.1 Methylomirabilales bacterium (SeqCode) | reverse complement strand
TTGAGGCTTGCGTGCGCATCGGCTACTTCGACTGCTTCAGCGGCGCCAGCGGGGACATGATCCTCGGCGCGCTGGTGGACGCGGGCGTGGAGCTCGTCGCCCTGCAGGAGGCGATCGGCCGGCTGGGCGTGCCCGGGATCCGGTTCGAGGCCGAGCGCGTGCGGCGGGGCGCCTTCACGGGCACGCTGGTGCGCGTCTCCGCCGAGGAGCACGGCCACCCGCACCGCCACCTGCCCGACATCCGCAAGATCCTGGAGGCTTCGGACCTCCCCGCGGGGGTCCGCGCCGATGCGCTGCGGATCTTCACGCGGCTGGCCGAGGCGGAGGCCGCGGTGCACGGCAGCGCGCCGGAGCGCGTCCACTTCCACGAGGTGGGCGCCCTGGACGCCATCGCGGACATCGTGGGGGCGGCCTGGGGCCTGCGGCGCCTCGGCCTGGCCCGCCTCCACGTCTCGCCGCTCAACCTGGGCGGCGGCTTCGTCGAGGCGGCGCACGGGCGGATGCCGGTGCCGGCCCCCGGCACGGCCGCCCTGCTCTCCGGCGTGCCCGCGTACGGCAGCACCATCCAGGCGGAGCTGACCACCCCCACCGGGGCGGCCATCCTCACGACGCTGGGCACGAGCTTCGGTCCCCTGCCGCCCATGCGGGTCGAGCGGGTGGCCTACGGCGCGGGCCAGCGACAGCTGGCCGAGCAGCCGAATCTGCTCCGCCTGATGCTGGGCGAGGCGCAGGACGGCCTGCAGCACGACGAGATCATGGTGCTGGAGGCCACCATCGACGACATGAATCCGCAGTTCTTCGAGCCGCTCCTGGACCGCCTGTTCGAGGCGGAGGCGCTGGACGCCTTCCTGGCGCCGCTCATCATGAAGAAGTCGCGGCCCGCCACGCTGCTCACCGTCCTGGCCGACCGGGCGGTGGCCGACCGCTGCGCCAACGTGATCCTGACGCACAGCACGACCTTCGGCGTGCGGGCGTATGCGGCGGGGCGCTGGAAGCTGCCGCGAGACATCATCGAGGTGAGCACGCCCTTCGGCGACGTGCGCGTCAAGCGCGGCTTCCGCGAGGGCGCGCTGTCCATCCTGTCGCCGGAGTACGAGGACTGCCGCCGCGTGGCCCACGCCGCCGGCGTCCCGGTCCACCTGGTGTACGATGCCGCGCGCCAGGCGGGGCTCCGCTCCGCCGCCCCGGCCCCCTGCGGGCCGGGCGAGGCTGGGGACGCCCCCTCGGCGGGCTGACCGCCACCGCCAGCCGGCGCCCCGGCCGGGGTTCCATCCACCCCGGGAGGATCAGCATGCCCACGCGCGACTCGCTCCGCCACGTCATCGGCCAGATGGAGGCCGCCGCCGACCGGCTGGGCTTCGACGAGAGCGCGCGCAAGCGCCTGCGCGCCTGCGACCGCATCCTCATCGTCTCGGTCCCCACCCTCATGGACGACGGCCGGCTGCAGGTCTTCACCGGCTCCCGCGTCCAGCACAACAACACCCTGGGCCCCCACAAGGGCGGCATTCGCTACCACCCGGCCGTCACGCTGGACGAGATCACGGCCCTGGCCATGCTCATGACCTGGAAGTGCGCCCTCATGGGCCTGCCCTACGGCGGGGCGAAGGGCGGCATCCCCTGCGATCCGCGCAGCATGTCCCGCGGCGAGCTGGAGCGCATGACGCGCCGCTACGTCAGCGAGATCTTCCTGATCATCGGGCCGGAGGTGGACATCCCCGCTCCCGACATGGGCACCGACGAGCAGGTGATGGCCTGGATCATGGACACCTACAGCATGCAGCGGGGCGTCACCGTGCCGGGCGTGGTGACGGGGAAGCCGCTCCTGCTGGGCGGGAGCCTGGGCCGGCGGCACGCCACGGGGCGCGGCGTGTATGCGGTGGCCGTGGAGGCCGCGAAGCTGCTGGGCCTCAGCCTGGAGGGCGCCCGGGTCGCCATCCAGGGCTTCGGCAACGTCGGCAAGACGGTGGCGCAGCAGCTCCGGAACGAGGGCTGCAGGATCGTGGCGGTGACGGGCTCCCGCGGCGGCCGGTTCCGGTCCGACGGTCTGGACCTGGAGCGGCTGCTGGCCCACGTCGGGGAGGGCGGGCGGCTGGACGAGGCGCCCATCGGCGACGCCATCTCCAACGCCGAGCTGTTCGAGCTGCCCTGCGAGATCCTGGTGCCGGCCGCCGTGTCGTCGCAGGTGACGGAGGCCAACGCCGGCAAGATCCGCGCCCGCATCCTGGCGGAGGGCGCGAACCTGCCCACCACCCCGGAGGCCGACGCCATCCTGCGCGAGCGCGGCGTCCTGGTGATCCCGGACATCCTGGCGAACGCGGGCGGCGTCACCGCCTCCTACTTCGAGTGGGTGCAGGACCTCCAGTTCTATTTCTGGACCGAGCAGGAGATCAACCAGCGCCTGCGGGAGATCATGACCCAGGCCTTCCAGCGCGTGCACGCCACCGCCGCGCACGAGGGCACCGACCTCCGCACCGCCGCCCTCATGCTGGCCCTGAAGCGCCTGGCGGAAGGCCAGCGCCTCCGGGGTCTCTACCCCTGACCGAAGAGGTAGCAATCTCACCACGAAGGACAGGAAGGGCACGAAGGGTCAGACTTCAGAGGTGCGGAAGAACTGCTTTCATGCAGGCGGCTCAAAACGGCCCAGCCGCAAGGCGCCACGCCGACGGCCGAGTGAGGCGTAGCCGCGCTACGCCGCCGCGAGCGCCGAGGCGGGGCAACGCCGCGGATGGGTCGTTTTCAGCCGCCTGCGTCAGCGGCGGGCCAGCGCGCGGCTGGCGGCGGCCAGGGCGGCCACGCCCACGGCGGCCAGCGGGAAGACCCAGCGATACCCCACCCACTCGGCCAGCAGGCCGAGGCCGATGCTGCTCAGGATGGCGCCCAGATCGAACGAGGCCGCGAGCAGCGCCACGCCCATCCCCCGCCGCTCCTTCGGCACGCCGAACAGCAACACCGAGTAGAGGACCGGAATGACGCTGCCGTGGCCGGCGCCGCAGGCCAGGCCCACGGCCAGCAGCAGGACCAGCCAGTCGCCGAGCGGGAGCACGAGCAGCCCGCAGGCCATGGCGGCGTAGGCCGGCAGGAGAATGCCCGGGGAGCCGACCCAGCTCAGGCCGGCGGCGCCGGCGATCCGCACGCCGATCAGGCCGACGAAGTAGGCGAAGAAGAAGAGCCCGATGCGCCCCGGCGCCTCGGCGATCTCGGCCACGGGCACGAAGGTCGAGACGGCACCGAACACCACGCCCACGGTGGCGCAGCCCGCCATGATGGGCAGCGCGTGGGGCAGCATGCCGCGCAGGGGCGCCGGCTTCTCGGGCAGGGGGCGCACGGTCTCGGGGAGGCGGCGCACGAGGAGGACGCTCGCGGCGATGACCAGGGCCGCGGCCATGAAGATGGGAAAGAAGCCGGCGTGGCGGGCCACGCCCTCCCCCAGGGCGGGCATGATGGCGCCCGGCACGGTCACCCACACCGAGTAGAAGGCGAAGACCTGCGCCCGGGAGGCGGGAGGCGCCAGGTCGGCCACCACCGCGCTCAGGCCGGTGTCGAAGAGCGCGGTGCCCGCGCCCTGCAGGATGCGCATGAGGAAGAAGGGCCAGCCGACCTGCGGGAAGACGAAGAGCGAGAGGATGGCCAGGCTGGCCAGGCCGCCGCCCACCGTGATGACCGGACGGCGGCCCAGCCGATCCAGCAGGCGCCCGCCCACGGGACGGGCCACGAGCGAGCTGATGCGCAGGAGGCCCGCCACGAAGCCGATCTGCGCGGGCGAGCTGCCGACCTGTTGCAGGTAGACGGGCAGCAGCAGGAACAGCCCCGTCGCCGTGCCGAACAGGAAGGTCGCGGCGTACGTCCACCGTAACGCGGCATGCAGCCCCCGCGGACCTCGCTTCATCCTCCCCACCCTCCCTCTTCACACCGCCTTCCCGGGGCGCCGCAACGCCGCAGGTGGGCCCTCGCCACCGGCGTGGTTACCCCCGCACCTCCACCCCGCCGATCCGCTCCCAGAGCTTGACCAGCGCCTTGCAGTCCTCGTCGCCCAAGCCCTGGGCCTTGGCGATCTCCAGCACGGACATGAGGGCGTGCGTCATGGGCACCGGCATGTTCATCAGCCGGCCGAAGTCGGCCACGTAGCCCATGTCCTTGTGCGCCAGCTTCAGGTGGAAGGTGACGGGGAACTGCCGGCGCAGCACGGCCGGCACCGTGCCCTCGAACCAGCGGCTCCACCCGCCGCTCACCTTCACCACCTCGTACAGCGCCTGGATGTCCACGCCCGCCTTGGCGGCGAGGGGCAGCATCTCCGCCAGGCCGGCGTTGGTGA
This sequence comes from Methylomirabilales bacterium (SeqCode), assembly GCA_041946635.1. Taxonomy (GTDB): domain Bacteria; phylum Methylomirabilota; class Methylomirabilia; order Methylomirabilales; family 2-02-FULL-66-22; genus 2-02-FULL-66-22. The sequence goes on along the minus strand of JBHGAX010000305.1, from coordinate 757 downwards.
GCTGGCCCAGGAAGTTGTTGATGATCTTCACGATGTTGCCGTGCCCGCTGGGGCCGATGTAGAAGATGTTCTTGGCGATGCCCCGCAGGACGGGCAGGACGCGCTCGTACACCGCCCGCTCGCCGCCGATCATCAGATTCAGCTCGCCCGAGTTCGCCTGCACCGGCGTGCCGGTCATGGGGGCGTCCAGGAAGTGGATGCCGCGCGCCCTGGCCTTCTCGGCCAGCATCTGGGTGGAGGCCGGCGCGCTCGTGCTCAGGTCCACGATGACGCTGTCCGGCTGCATGCTGGCCAGCAGGCCCGGGGTCCCCAGGACGGCCGCCTCGACCTCCCGGGAGGATGGGACCGTGAGCAGCACCAGCGTGCTCTTCCGGGCCGCCTCCTCGATGGACCGCGTCACCGCGGCGCCCGCCTGCGTCAGCTCGGAGAGGTCCAGGCCCTCGCGGTGCGCGACGACCGTCACCTCGTGGCCGTGCTTCCGCAGGTTCTTGACGATCCCCTTGCCCATCAAGCCCGGCCCCAGATACCCGATGCGCTCGCCCATGTCACCCTCCTGAGGGAACGTGAACCGCAGAGACGCAGAGAACGCGGAGTGCACCCCGACTGGCAAGCATGACGGCGGAGTGTACTACGACTAGACGATTCCGAAAACGTTCATCCGGTTGCTCCAGAAAAGCCAATCCCCCTCGCCGTGTCGAACGGCGAGGGGGATTGACGCCTACCCGGAGGCTCGTTCCGAGAATCCGCGAACGACTCT
>JBHGAX010000304.1:0-5081 GCA_041946635.1 Methylomirabilales bacterium (SeqCode) | reverse complement strand
ATGGAGACGATGCCCACCATGGGGCTCTCCACGTAGGGCATCATGCGCCGGGGCATCTGGAAGACGATGACGAGCAGCGAGAGGAGGGCTACACCGAGGTAGAAGGCGATGACGATGTAGGGGTGCTCGATGGACCAGCGGCTGATGTTGCGCCTGCCCTGGGAGACGACGGTCGCATCGTTGTCGCGCTCGCTCACGGCACGCCTCGACGACCGTGAGCCGCCCGCCCCGCGCGAGCGGGTCCGGTCCGCTAGGGTACCAGGCTGGCCAGTACGGCTGGCTTCACACAGCCGCCCGACATGCGAAAGGTCGCGTCACCTCCCCCATTTGACGGCCAGAAGGCCGCGGGGGACCGGCAGCACGCCGATCCCCCGCATGGTCGCCCGCAAGTCCACCGCGGGCGCCGCCACGGCGGCTCGCCTCACTACTCGTGAGCGCGACCGAACCACGCCCCGACCTCCCCTACCGGATGTCCGGGCCCTCCAGGGCCTTGGCCGCCACGCCGCCGGGCGTGCCCGACGGCTTGGCGGGTGCGGGGTCGCTCCCCAGACGCACGCCGCCCGGTGCTGCATACTTGACCAGCTCGAAGTCCCGGTACCCGAGGCCGCTGTAGTTTGGCGAGGGGTCATAGTGTCGCTTCACGTAGTTCTTGACCTGCGGGGCGTACCAGAGGTGAGAGACACCCATGGTCGGCGGGCCCATGGAGCCGGTGGCCCGGTCGCCGTAGTGCTCCGTGATCTCCAGCTTCAGCGCAGGGAACTTCCCGGCCGGTGTGGAGACCTCCTCGCACCCGACCACCTTGTGCGTGAGCCAGAACGAGGTGGCGGTACCCCGCCCGCCGCGCGAGGCGGACGCAATGTAGCTGTACGTCCACTGCTTCCCCACCTGCAGCGGGAAGTCCAGCGTCTTGTGGCCCACCGTCGCATTGGTGGCGTGCAGGCCGGTGATCGCGGGCTCGACGGTCTGGGTCCTTACGATCTCCCCACTGCGTCGCTTCACGTAGCGAACCACGAGGTCCCGGTCATGAAACGCGATGTCGCCGCTCCCGGACTTCATCTGCGTCAAGTCGCCCTCCGCTTGCACCGCCTCGGTCAGCTTGCCGCCCCGGCTGTCCAGCCAGGTCCACGTTTCGCCCGCCTGGTGCTGCGGCGCCGGGACCGAAGCAGGACAATCGACGGCGGCTGCTGCATGAGTCCCCGAAAGCATCGAAGCCAGAAAGACCGTCACCACCGACATCGCCGTGACTGCCCGCATCATTGCACCCTCCCTTCCCGGCCGGGCATCGGGGCGCACTGCCCGGGACCCGGTGGTCAGAAAGATCGCCCCGACGCGTCGCGGCCAGGACTCCGCTTGACCGCAGTCTTGGAGCGCCAGGAATCGGGCGGCTCCACAGGCGCCACGCGTGGCCGCTCGTAGCCGCGAGGCGGAGGATGATGTGACGGGCAGAGCAAGCGGTGTGCCGCTCAGGGACATCCGGGAGAGGGGTTGCGCGCCCAGCGGGCCAACACGCGACCTGCCGCGAGATTACGCGCGCCCGCTTCGGTCGTGCCCGCAACGTGGGATACCCGCTCGCGGCGCGCGTGGAGGGTGGCGGTTGACAAAAGGACAAACGGGGGGATGCGGGCCGCGGCCGGGTCGACTTTTTGTCAAACGATCCGGCGCCGGGGCGGGCCGCGCCGGCCCGGCGGCGCGCGGGCGCTGTGGACGTTCGGCCTACAGCCCCGCGCCCCGCAAGCGCAGCGCGTTCGTGACCACGCTCACCGAGCTGAGGGCCATGGCCGCCGCCGCGAAGATCGGCGAGAGCAGGATGCCGAAGACCGGGTACAGCACCCCCGCCGCGATCGGCACGCCGGCGGCATTGTAGACGAACGCGAAGAAGAGGTTCTGGCGGATGTTGCGCATGACGGCGCGGGAGAGCCGGCGCGCGCGGACGATGCCCATCAGGTCGCCCTTCAGCAGGGTGACCCCCGCGCTCTCCATGGCCACGTCGGTGCCGGTGCCCATGGCAATGCCGACCTCGGCGCTGGCCAGGGCCGGGGCGTCGTTCACACCGTCGCCCGCCATGGCGACCACGCGGCCTTCGCGGCGCAGCCGCTCGACCACCTTCCCCTTGTCCTCGGGCAGGACCTCGGCCATCACCTCCTGGATGCCGAGCCGGCCGGCCACCGCCTCCGCCGTGGTCCGGTTGTCGCCCGTGAGCATGACCACCCGGATGCCCTCGGCGGTCAGCGCGCGGATGGCCTCGGGCGTGGTGCCCTTCACGGGGTCGGCAATCGCCAGCACGCCGGCCGGCCGGCCGTCCACCGCTGCGAAGATCACCGTGGCGCCCTCCTTGCGGAGTGCGTCCGCCGTGGCGGCGAGCGCGCCATCGGCGGCGTTCAGCTCGGCGAGCAGCGCCTGGTTGCCGAGCGCCATGCGGCGGCCGTCGATCGTCCCGGTGACGCCCTTCCCCGTCCGGCTCATGAAGTCGCGGGGGTCGGCCAGGGCAAGCCGGCGCTCCTCGGCCGCGCGGACGACGGCGGCGGCCAGCGGGTGCTCGCTCCCGCGCTCCAGGCTGGCGGCCAGGCGCAGCAGCTCGTCCTCGGCGAGACCGCCGGCCGTTCGCACGCTGGTCACCTTCGGCTTCCCTTCGGTCAGCGTGCCGGTCTTGTCCACGACCAGGGTGTCCACCTTCTCCAGCCGCTCCAGCGCCTCCGCGTTCTTCACCAGCACGCCCGCCTGGGCCCCCCGGCCCACGCCCACCATGATCGACATGGGCGTGGCGAGGCCCAGCGCGCACGGGCAGGCGATGATCAGGACGGCCACGGCCGCCACCGTGGCGTAGGCCATGGCCGGCTCCGGCCCCCACAGCGACCACCCCACGAAGGCCAGCGCCGCCACGGCCACGACCGCCGGGACGAACCAGGCGGAGACCGCGTCCGCCAGCCGCTGGATGGGCGCCCGGCTGCGCTGGGCCGCCGCCACCATCTCAACGATCTGGGCGAGCATGGTCTCGCGGCCCACCTTCCCCGCCCGCATGATGAAGCTGCCGGCCTGGTTCACCGTACCGCCCACCACGCGGTCGCCGGGCCCCTTGCCCACGGGCATGGACTCGCCCGTCACCATGGACTCGTCCAGGGCGCTGCGCCCGTCCAGCACGACGCCGTCCACCGGGACCTTGTCGCCCGGGCGCACCCGCAGGCGATCCCCCACCGCCACGGCGTCCAGGGGCACCTCCTCGTCCTGCCCGTCCGGCCGCACGCGGCGCGCCGTCTTCGGCGCGAGGTCCAGCAGCGCGCGGATGGCGCCGCTGGTCCGCTCGCGGGCCCGCAACTCCAGCACCTGGCCGAGCAGCACGAGCACCGTGATGACCGCCGCCGCCTCGAAGTAGACGGCCACGCTGCCGTCGGGTGCGCGGAAGGCCGGCGGGAAGACCGGGGGTACGGCGGTGGCCACCACGCTGTACAGCCAGGCCACGCCGGTCCCCATGGCGATGAGCGTGAACATGTTCAGGCTGCGGTGCACCAGCGAGAACCAGGCCCGCACGAAGAACGGCCATCCCGCCCAGAGCACGACGGGCGTGGCCAAGGCGAGCTGCAGCCAGTTCGACAGCGGGCGCGACACCAGCCCGCGGGCGCTCAGGAAGTGGCCGCCCATCTCGAGGAGGACGATGGGGATGGTCAGCGCCAAGCCGATCCAGAAGCGGCGGCTCATGTCCGCCAGCTCGGGATTCGGCGCAGTCTCCGCCGTCACCGTGCGCGGCTCCAGCGCCATGCCGCAGATCGGGCACGAGCCTGGCTGGTCGCGGACGATCTCGGGGTGCATCGGGCAGACGTACTCCGTCTTCGTCGCGGGGACGGCGCCCGCGGCCGGCTCCAGCGCCATGCCACACTTCGGGCAGCTGCCGGGCCCGGTCTGCCGGACCTCGGGGTGCATGGGGCAGGTGTAGGTGACCTCGCCGGCGGCCGGGACCGGCCGGCGCGGCGCCGGGCGCGTCTCCTTCCGCGTTTCGAGGTACTTGGTGGGGTTGGCCCGGAACCGCTCCACACAGCGCGGGCTGCAGAAGAAGTACGTCTGCCCGTCGTGCTCGTGGCTGAAGGCCGTCGCCGGATCCACGGTCATCCCGCAGACCGGGTCCTTCGCCTTGCCCGGCTGCCCCTGGGGCGCCGGGCGATCGTCGGGCGCCCCCGAGCGCGCAGGTGCGTGGTGATGTGCCATCGCCTGTCTCTCCAAGCTGTTCATCTCGGCCTCCGTCTCGGCAGGTGCCTTGCGTACCGCTTCACCATTGCTGACGGATGGCCGGAAAGAACATTACACTCTGCGGCAACTGCAATTCACGCAGGCGTGCTCGGCGCAGGTGCCGCAGGTCTCCAAGAGCCGCTTCTTCAAGCTCTGCCGCGCCCGGTGCAGCCGGACCGCCAGGGTCGCCGGCGAGGCTGCCCCGCGCTCCCCCAGGTCCTTCAAGCGCTTTCCCTCCAGCTCTACCTGGGTGAGAATCTGTTCGTACTGTGGCCGCAACGTCTTCACAACCTGCCCGACACACTCGCAGACGGCGCGATCCAGTTCCCGGTCCAGCGCCTCCGGCTGAAGGGCCGGCTCGGCGGCGGCCTGCTCCAGCGCCCGACTTTCTGCCGCGGCGCGCCTGTAGTGATCCACCAGCGCATTCCGGAGCAGCCGATAGAACCAGGCGACCACCTTCTCGTCGTCCCGCAGGCAGCCCGCCTTGGCCAGCCCCTTGACATAGGCGTCCTGCAGGATGTCTTCTGCGATCTGTTCGCTCCCCACCCGTCGCCGCAGAAACCGCAGGAATGCCTGGTGGTGCTCCGACGCCATCTGGGAAAAGTCCATCGGGGTCCCCCGACGCGTGACGCGGGGACCCGGCGGGTGCTGGCCCCGCCGGGTCCCCGGAGGGTCACTGCTGTCCGCCGGCTTTCCCGGTGAACTTCCCGGGCGTCTTCTCAAAGCTCGCCTTGCAGCCGGGCGAACAGAAGTAGTAGGTCGTTCCCTGATACATCGCCGTTGCGGCCGCGGTCTTCTCGTCGACTTGCATCCCGCATACCGGATCTCTTGCCATGGAGGCCCTCCGCGAAAAGCCGGGGATC
>JBHGAX010000303.1:0-5107 GCA_041946635.1 Methylomirabilales bacterium (SeqCode) | reverse complement strand
CCTGAGCGCAGGCGCGGAGCGCCGGAGTCGAAGCCCGCAGGGCGGCCTATTCACGGTTCTTTCGTGAATAGGCCGGGCTAGGCGTTCCCCCGCGTGGGCGGCGGCGTCATCCCCAGCTCCTCCATGACCAGGCGATGCATGCGGGCGATCACCTGGACGAGCTCCGAGGCCGCCCGGTTCGCCGCGGCCGGCGAGGTCGACTCCTCGCCGAACATCGTCCACTCGTACCCGCCTTCGCGGCTCTGGTACTCCGCCCGGTCCAGGCACTCCAGGATCTGGAAGTCCTTGATCTCCTTCCGCATGGCCTTCAGCAACCGGAAGGTCGTGGGGTTGATGATGGCGCTCACGTAGTGGAACGTGCGGCTGACCTGATCGTCCAGGATGCGCACCTGCCGCGTCACGCGCACCTCGGAGTACGGCCCCCCGTCGCCCCACAGGCCAGCCGCCTGGCGCTCGGTCAGCTGCTTCGGCATGGCGTCATTCCCCGGCTGCCGGCGGCCTTTCGAAGAGCGAGCGCAGGGAGACGCGCCGCAGGCGGCCGCCGGCCAGCCTGGCCTGCAGGGCGACGAGCCGTCCCTCCGCCGGCCCGATGGTCCAGCACTCGTCCTGGCGGAGCGTCTCGATGGGCGGTCCCGGCCCGTTCAGCGGGCAGATGTCGCGCCGCTCCACGATGCTGCCGTCGTGGTGCTCCTCCGTCCAGCGGAGGGGCAGCCCCTGCGTCCGGCAGACGTACGGCCGATCCGCATAGATGCGACAGGCGCCGGCGTCGTCCAGGAACGCGCAGGCGCCCTCGGGGTGCGGGCGGGCACCGGCGAGCAGGCTCCCATGGCGGCGCCGGATATGCTCGGCCTCCACCTCGAAGACGGTCACCCCGTCGATGCAGCACCGGGTGCACCCCTGCCCGCAGAGCAGCCGGGGCCCGTGGACCGCCCCCAGGCGAGCGGCCTCTGCGTCCACGTCCTCGTACAGCTCTGCCAGGGCGGCCAGCACCTTCTCCCGCGTTCCCTCCCGTGCGGGCATGGCGAGTCCTCCCCCGGCAGCGCCATCAAGCGCCGGCCCGCCTCCACCCCTCGAAGTCGCCGCAGAACTGCTGCAGGGTCAGCGGAGCGATGCGGCGGTCGGCCCTTGCCTCAGCGACCTCCGCCGGCAGCGTGTACCCCCAGGTGGCGAAGAAGAGCCCCACCCCGTCGAGGTCGCGCTCGCGCTCCACGGCCCGGAGCGTGTTGAGCCGGTCCTCCACGAACCACACGCCGGCCGGCGGCAGCCTGTACCGGCCGATCAGCGTGCGGAGCAGCTCCGGCTTGGGGCGCGCCTGCTCCTTGCCCCACACCTGGTCCGCCGGGAAGTCCACCCCGTGGACCGTGAGCAGGCGGTGGGCGAAGCGGCCCTCCTTGGTCGTGATGACGAAGACGCGGGTGCCCTCCTTCAGGGCGGCCCGCAGTCGGTCCGCCACCCCGGGATACAGCGCCTGGTCGGCCAGCCAGGCGTCGAGATCCGCCGCGATGGCCCGGTCGCGCACCGCATCGAAGCGGCGCATCAGCTCCTCGCGCGTCAGTCCGTGCCGCTCCAGCGTCCGCCGCCGCCAGGTGGCCCGGAAGTTCTGCCGCAGCTCCTCCTCGGGCACGCCGTCCAGCAGGGCGCAGACGGGCAGGGGGAACTCCCAGCCGAATTCCAGGACCGGTCGGATCCGGACGAACGCGGCGGCCAGGCCCGCCGGGGGCGTCTCGGCCTTCGCGACGCCCAGCTCCCGGCACACCTCCCACGAGGACCGGAAGGCCTCGTGGACGGAATCGCACAGCACGCCGTCGAAATCGAGCGCGAGCAGGTCGGGACGGACCATGACACCTCCTGATGACGTCCTCCCATCACGCCACCACCGCGTCGGCGTGGACCTCGTTGGGGGTCGGCTCCCCCAGCTCGAAGGCGCGCACGTTCGACAGCGTGGTGTCCGCAATGTTCTCCAGCGCGGTCCGCGTGAAGAAGGCCTGGTGGGCGGTGATGATGACGTTCGGAAAGGTGAGGAGGCGGGCGAACACGTCGTCCTTGATGACCCGATCCGACAGGTCCCGAAAGAAGAGGTGCTGCTCCTCCTCGTAGACGTCCAGCCCCAGGTAGCCGATCTTGCCGTCCTTCACGGCCTCGATCACCACCGGCGTGTTGATGAGGGCGCCGCGGCTGGTGTTCACCAGCATGACCCCGTCCTTCATGCGGGCCAGCGTCCCCGCGTCGATCAGGTGATACGTCTCGGGGGTGAGGGGGCAGTGCAGGGTCAGGATGTCGGCCGCCGGGAGCAGCTCGGCCAGCGGGACGTCCTCGCACCCGGCCTCCAGGCAGGCCCGGTTCGGATAGGGGTCGTACGTGAGCACCCGGCAGCCGAAACCGCGCAGGATGCGGGCCACGATCGCGCCGATCTTGCCCGTGCCGACCACGCCCGCCGTGCGGCCATGCAGCTCGAAGCCCAGCAGGCCCTCCAGCGAGAAGTTGCCCTCCCGCACGCGCGCGTGTGCCCGGTGGATCTTCCGGTCCAGCGCGAGGATGAGACCGAGCGTGTGCTCGGCCACGGCATGCGGCGAATAGGCCGGCACCCGGACCACCGTGACGCCGAGCTCCCGGGCGGCGAGGAGGTCGACGTTGTTGAAGCCCGCGCAGCGGAGGGCGACCAGCCGCGTGCCCAGCCGGTGAATCGTGCGCAGCACCGCCGCCTCCAGCCGGTCGTTCACGAACACGCAGACCGCCGGAAAATCACCCGCCAGGGCGGCCGTGGATTGCAGGAGCGGCGCCTCGAAGAACACCAGCTCGTGCCGGTAGCGCTCGTTGGCCGCCTCCAGAAAAACCCGATCGTACGCCTTCGTGCTGAACACCGCAACCCTCATGCGCCCTCCAAGAGCCGTGAACCGCAGAGGCGCGGAGGTCGCGGAGGAGGCCCCTGCGATCCGCTCCGCGTGCCTCCGCGTGCCTCTGCGCCTCTGCGGTGCGTGTGGGCGTGCGCGTCAACCAGCATGGGGCCCCACCGCCTCGGGCGCCTTGCCCACGATTCGCCGGTACGCCTCCGGGTCCGTCGCCCCTTCCGTGGACAGGAGCAGCGCGCGGGCCTCGCCCCCGATGCCCAGCCGCTCGCGGGCGACCGCGCCGGTGCCCGCCAGCAGCTCGAGCAGCCCCGCGGCGCCCGCCGCGCCCGATTCTCCCGACGGGATGCCGTCCGCGGCGAGGAGGCGCATGGCGTCCCGGGCCGGCTCGTCCTCCACCGCGATGACCGCGTCCAGGCCGGCGCGGAGCAGCGGCCAGGCGGCCGCCGAGGGCGTGCCGCAGTTCAGCCCGGCCATGATCGACGCATCCGCGCCCACCGGCAGCGTGACCAGCCGCCCGGCCTCCAGGGAGGCGAGCGCGCAGGCCGCGCGGGTCGGCTCCACCCCGACCAGGAGCGGCGGGCGGACCAGCTCCTCTCGCCGGAAGTGGCGCACGGCCGCGCCCGCCAGCGCCCCGACGCCGATCTGCACCAGCACGAGGTCGGGAGCCGGTTCGCCGCGCGCGGCAAGCTGCTCCTCGGCTTCCCAGAAGAGGGTGGCATAGCCGTCCGAGATCCAGGCCGGCACCTCGCCGTACCCGGGCAGCCACTGGTCCTGGATGAGGAGCGCCCCGGACCCCTGCTCGGCCGCGGCGCGCTCCACCGTCGCATCGTAGGTGCCGTCCACCTCGGTCACCTGCGCCCCCTCCGCCGCGATGCCCTGGATGCGCGGGGCCGCCGTCCCTCGCGGGACGAAGATGCGGGCTCCGATGCCGAGCACCCGGGCCACGCGGGCCACGGCCCGGCCGTGATTGCCGTCGGTCGCCGCGGCGAGGGCGGCCGGCAGCGCCGGCTGCAGGCGGTCCCGGAGCTCCGCCACGGTGGACCAGGGCTCGGGGGAGCGGCCGAGCCGCCCGGCCAGGGCCCGGTACGTCGCCCACCAGGCACCCAGGACCTTGAACGCGGGAAGGCCGAGGCGGCTGGACTCATCCTTCACCAGGACCTTCCGGATGCCGCAGCGGGCGGCGAGCCCCGGCGCGCTGCCCAACGGCGTGGGCGCATAGCCCGGCAGGCGCCGGTGCAGGTCCAGCGGCTCCCGGCCGGGTGCCGCCGTGCGAAAGCCCGGGTCCCGGTGAGGATTGAGCAGCAGGCGCGCCATGGCTCGTGATGCGGATGCCCGGGTGCTCTTGGTCTTGGTTCCCTCGCCCCGCGCGCGGGAAGAGGGCCGGAGGCGGGGCCGCCTAGCGCGACGGCCCCGCGGCCTTCCGCTTCGGGACGCTGAGCGTCTGCCAGCCGGGGCCCGCGAAGTGCTTGGCCAGCAGGACGATCTGCCCGACGTGGCCCGCGCAGTGGCTCAGCGCGCGGTTCACGGCCTGGAGCACCGTGTGCGGATCGCCGCGGATGCTCACCGTCCGGTCGGGGTCGGCGGCCGTGAGGGGCGCCGGCGCCTCGAAGAGGATCTGCCAGCCAGCATCGCCACCTCCGGGCCGCGGGGCTACGCCTCCGCGGACGCCCTCAGCCGCTTCAGGAGCTGGATCTGCCCTGCATGGTACACGTCGTGGGCCGCGATGCCCGTGATCAAGTCCGCCACGTTCCGGCTGGCCCCGGGGGTGGGGCGAGCCAGGTCGTGGGGCGACAGGGCGGCGATCGCCTCGCGCATCCGCCGGTGCATGGCGTCCAGGAGGGCGAGGTCGGCGCGCCAGGCCGCCTCCGTCTCCGCGTCCGGCCGCCGGAACCAGTTCGACCCCTTGGCCGGGAACGCGCCGCGCTTCTCGCCGAGCAGGCGCCGGCGCACGGCGTACTTCCAGTACGCGGCGTGCACGGCGATCTCCCAGATGTTGTGCCGCCCGGGCGCGGGCCGCCAGGCGGCGGCCTCGGGGTCGAGGCCCCGGAGGGCGCCGCGAAGGTTCGGGCCATGCCAGGCCTTCCGCTCGTAGCCCTGATCCACCAGCCGGAGAAGCAGCGCGATGGTCGGCTCCTGAGCCACGCGGGTCACGCCGCCGCCTCCCTTCGCTTCTCGAAGACGAAAAGGCTGGCCGACTCCGCGGTCGGCGTGAACGGCCTGCCGTCGAAGTCGCCCAGGTGCTCGACCTCTGCGAAGCC
>JBHGAX010000302.1:0-5110 GCA_041946635.1 Methylomirabilales bacterium (SeqCode) | reverse complement strand
CCGGCCCGGGAGACGGCCGCCCGCGTGCGCCAGGGCCGCGTTGGCCCGCTGGAGGGCGCGCCGGGGGCGGCTACACCACCACCGGCACGCGCGACAGCCCGGCGGCGCCGAAGATCTCCCGGTAGCGCTCGATTTCCGCCTTGGGCCCGATGGCCTTCTCGACGTTGTCGCTCAGCTTGACGGCCGGGTGGCCCTCGACCGCGCTGACCTTGCACACCAGGCTGATCGGGTCGAAGGCCGGCAGGCTCCGCGGATGGCAGCCGCGGAAGTCGTTCGTCAGCAGCGTGCCCCAGCCGTAGGCGTCGCGGATGCGCGGCTTCGGGAGCCACTTCCGCGGGTCGCGGAAGTCGGCCGCGCGCTGGAAGTCCGGCGGGCGGTACCCGGGCTGGATCTGGCCGCCGAAGGCGGCGTGCAGCTCGAGGATGCGGTCGACGTCGAGCCCGTCGCTGAAGAGCAAGAGCTTCGCGGCGGGGTCCTGGCCGCGCTGGCGGAGCCACGCCAGGTACTCCTCGCCCGCGAGAAAGGGGTCCTTGCTGTCGACGCGGAGGCCCGTCCAGTCGTCGACCCAGTCGGGAGCCCCCTGCAGGAACTGGGTGGTCCCGAAGGTGTCCGGGAGCATCACGCGCAGGGCGCCCCCGTAGGTCGCCTGCCACAGGCGCAGGACCTCGTACTGCGCCTCGCGCACCGGGATGGGCAGGCGGCCGTGGTCGGCCAGGCTGGTGAGCACCATCGGCAGCTCGTGGGCGTTGGTCCCCATGGCCTCCTGGTCGTGCCGCATGGCCAGGAGGGCGTTCGACGTCCCGAGGTAGCCCGGGCCCAGCTCGGCCACCAGGGCTTGCACCACGTAGTCCTGCCAGAGGAAGCTGTGGCGCCGGCGGGTGCCGAAGTCCGTGAGGCGCAGGCCCGGGACCCCCTGCAGCCGCGCGATCTTCTCCCAGAGCTTGGCCTTGGCCCGGGCGTAGAGGATATCCAGCTCGAACTCGCTGAGGGTGGCGAGGGCCGCCCGGGTCCGGAGCTCGTTCATGATGGCGAGCGCCGGGATCTCCCACATGCTGGCCGCCCCCCAGTCGGCGGTCACCCGGAAGAGCCACTGGTCGCCGTCGCGCTGCAGCTCGTAGGGGGGCAGCGAGAAGTCCGCCAGCCATTCCAGGAACGCCGGCTCGAAGATGCCGCGCTGCCCGTAGAAGGTGTTGCCGGCGAGCCAGATCAGCTCCGACTTCGTCACGCGGCGGGTCCGGGCGTGCTCCAGCTGCCGCCGGAGCTCGGCTTCCGGCACCTCGTCGGCCAGCCGCACCGCCGTCGTGCGGTTGACGGCGGCGAAGGTGACCTGCACGTGGCGGAAGTGCTTCCAGATGAACTGCAGCATCAGCAGCTTGTAGAAATCGGTGTCCAGGAGGGAGCGGCAGATCCAGTCGGCCTCGAAATTGTGGTTGTGGGCGCGCTCGGCGAGGTTGATGATCATGGGAGGCTCTCCGCTAGGGCGGTGCGTGCTGGAAACAGTCTCGCGCCTCGTGCCGGGCGGGCGGGCGGCGGCCCCCACGCGCCACCGCTGGAACCGCGTCCCGCACCCCCCTACAGCTCGAAGTTGACGCCCTGCTTCGCCAGCCGCTGATACTTCTTCAGGTTGAAGCTGTACAGCCGGGCCGCCCGGTGCCGGACCCCGCGCTGCACCTCCTCCAGGTCGTCCAGCAGGTCCATCGCCAGGACCTTCTTGCGGAAGTTCCGCTTGTCCAGGGACCGGCCCAGGATGGCCTCGTAGAGGTGCTGGAGCTCCGTCAGCGTGAACTTGGGCGGCAGCAACTCGAAGCCGATGGGCACGTACCGGACTTTCCCGCGCAGCCGCTCCAGGCCCACCTGCAGGATCCTGGCGTGGTCGAAGGCGAGCGGCGGGACCCTGGATGCCGGGAACCAGCTGGCGGCCCGCGCGTGGGCGGCGGGGCGGCTGACGCGCTTCACCAGCCCGTAGTAGGCCACCGCCACCACCCGGTCGCCGGGATGGCGATCCACCTCGCCGAAGGTGTAGAGCTGCTCCAGGAACACGTCGCCCAGCCCGGTCTCCTCCCGCAGCTCCCGCCGCGCCGCCTCGTCCACGGACTCCTCCATGCGGACGAAGCCGCCGGGCAGGGCCCAGCGCCCCTGGGAGGGCGGCTGCGCCCGCCGGACCAGCAGCACCTTCAGGTCTCCCTCGTCGAAGCCGAAGACGACGCAGCCCACGGCCAGGCCCGGCCGGGGGTGCGCGTCGCGGTGCGCCATGGGACTCCTCGCTGAGTGTCCACGGCACACTAATAGTGTGAGCGATACACTATGTCAAGAGGAAAGACGGCGGCCGGCATGGCTTGCAGGACCGCCTGGTCCCGGGCGGGGAAGGTCGAGGCGGGGCGGCGCGTCCGCCGGCGGCCCGCGGGACGCGATGGGCGGGAGCGGGCAGCGGCCGCGCCCCGGGGTTGGCGTAGAGCAGCGTGCCGTCCGGGCCGACCCGGAGGATGGGGTACGGGTTCTGCTCGGGAAAGAGCGCGACGCTCCGGAGGTGCGCCTCCGCCCGCTGGCGCTCCTCCAGCTCCTGCTGCAGCTCGACGGTCGCCGCCTCCAGCCGGGCGTTCGTCTCCTGGAACTCGGAGTTCAGGCGCTCGAGGCGGTTGTTCGACTCCTCGAGCTCGGCGTTGGCCCGCGACAGGGCCGCCGTCCGCTGCGCGACCTCGGCCTCCAGGCCCTCGTTGGCCCGGCGCAGCGCCTCCGCCGCCTGCTCCTTCTCGCGGGCAAAGGCCTGCACGCGCGCGGCGCCCGCGACCAGGGCGCACCGCAGCTGCTCCAGCTCGGCGATCGGCGTCGCGGGGCCCGGCGGGGCCTCGCCCCGCAGCATGGCGCCGCTGGCCCGGGTCAGGCCCTGGATCGGGCGGGCGATGCGGCGCGCCAGGCCGATCGCGACCCCCAGGGCCAGGAGGCCGAGGAGGCCGCCGGTCACGAGGAAGCCGACGAGGGGCGTCTGCCACGCGGCCCGCACCTCCCAGCGGGGCACGCTGACGAGGACGGCCCAGGGCAGCTCGAGCGCCCGCTGGACGAGCGCGCCCGCGACCAGGACGGCCAGCCAGGTCCGCAGGCTGGCTCGGGACGGGCGGCTCATGCGGGGGGACCCGCGCTCGCGGGAAGCTGGAGGGGGCGCGCCGCTGGCCGAGATGCTGCCCCATGGCCGCCGAGGCGCCAGGGCGCCTGCGCCTGACCACCCTGCATGGAAATCTCCGCCGCCCCGTGACGTCGAGCGCCTGTCCGGACGGTGAGCGCCTGTGGCGGCAGTCGGGCGGCGCGGCTCCCTGAGCCGCCGGCCGCGCGTGTACCGGTCGCGTGGTAGGGACAGGTCGCGAGGAAGACCGGGGTGCCGGTGTCGACCGGCCTGAGCACGCTATGGTCCGCTGCAGAAAAGGGCGGGAAGCCGAGGGGGAGCGTATGAATGGGTTGGCGTCATCCGCGGCTTCGCACAAAGCCGAGAGCAGGTTCTGTGCCGGGCCGGCCGCCGCAGCGCCCTCGCCAGCAACGTCGCGCCAGTCCCCGGGCGGCATCGGCACCACCGCCCAGGGCTCCGGGGACGGCGATCCCGAGCGGCGTGGCGTCTGTGTGAAAGGGCACTACAGGTGCCACCTTTCCCGCGCGGCGGCAGCGGCGCCTCGGCCTTGGAATGCGCGTCCACAAATAGCACTTGACCGCTCCTCTTGTCCGTGGGACGCTTCCGCCGCTTCCCCGGCGAGCAGCAGGAGCGCAGCCGTGAGGTCCAGCCTCACCAAGCCGCGCCGGGTGGCCCCTGGCTCACCCCCGTCACCGCCCCGCGACCCCCGGACCGCACAGGTCCCGCACCGATTCTCCGGGTCGGGCTTCCCGAAGACTGCCCGCCTGCGGATGCAAGGAGAGCCGCCATGTTGGAGTCCCTCGGCCTGGACGGGATGGTGCCGCACGGCTACTGCCTGCTCTGGCTGCCGGGCCTGGTCGCCTTGCATGTCGCCTCGGATGCGCTGATTGCCCTGTCCTACTTCTCCATCCCCTTTGCGCTCCTCTACTTCGTCCGCCGGAGGCAGGACCTCGCCTTCAAGTGGATCTTCGGCCTGTACGCGGCCTTCATCCTGTCCTGCGGCCTGACCCACCTGCTCGGCATCTGGACGCTCTGGCAGCCCGCCTACTGGCTGGACGGCGGCGTCAAGGCTGTGACCGCCGTCGCGTCCGTGGGGACGGCCGCGCTCACCTGGCTCCTCGTCCCCCGCGCGCTGGCCCTGCCCAGTCCGGCGGCCCTGCAGCAGGCCAACCGCCAGCTGCACCAGGAGGTGCTTCAACGCCAGCGCGCGGAGGAGGCCTTGCGCGAGGTCAACGCCTCGCTGGAACAGCGCGTGGCGGAGCGCACGGCCGAGGTGCACGCCGCCAACGTCCACCTGCAGGGCGCCAACGCCGAGCTGCGCCAGGCCCTGGGCGACAAGGAGACCCTCATCAAGGAGGTGCACCACCGGGTGAAGAACAACCTCCAGATGCTCTGCAGTCTGCTGGAGCTTCAGGGAGAGGCCATCGAGAGTGCGGAGGGCAAGGCGGCGCTGGAGCTGAGCACGACCCGGATCTACGCCATCGCGCGGCTCTACGAGCAGCTCTACCGCTCGATGAGCAGCGGGCAGGTCATGCTGTGCGAGTACCTGGCCGGACTGGCGAAGACGTTCGCGCAGACCTACAGCGGCTCGGGCATCGTCTTTCACGTGCCCGAGAACCAGGGCATCTACCTGGACATGGACCGCGCCATCCCGTGCGGCCTCATCCTGAACGAGCTGTTCACCAACGCGGCGAAGCACGCCTTCCCGCCGGGCACGGCAGGGGAAGTGGGGGCGGAGGTCCGGACCCTGGGCGATCGGATCCAGATCCGCATCTGGGACAATGGCCGGGGCCTGCCCGAGGGGCTCGACATCCAGCAGTCCACCTCGCTGGGGCTGCGCCTGGTCCGCATTCTCGCCCAGCGCCTGAAGGCGGAGATCCGCGTGGAGAGCTACGAGGGCGCGGCCTTCACCCTGACCTTCCCGTCCGCCCCCGAGGAGTGACCGCCCCGGCCTGCCATCATGCGGGTTCGCGCCGCGCCGAACCGGCCGCA